>CAMBQP010000023.1 GCA_945869955.1 Schlesneria paludicola DSM 18645 | reverse complement strand
ACCTCGTTTCGAGGATTCATTTCGGATGTCGGAATTACGTCATTAACGGTGACGCCAGACAATCCGCTATCTAACTGGGGAACAGTGGGTGTACTGATTGTTGGCGCCCCCGCTACGGTCCCCGAACCGTCATCGCTGGCACTTTTGGGATTGGGTGGGGTTGGCCTGTCGGTCGCTGCGGCCCGCCGCCGTCGGTCACGCATCGCCAACTGATTCCTGTAATCTCGCGATATCCATTCAAAGCCACTCCCCCTCACCGGGGAGTGGCTTTCATTTTTGGATCAGGGCATCACGTTGTGACCTCGAATCGACAACAGGCTTCTTCCCCTCTTCCTTCGTGATCTTCCTTCGTGATCTTCCTTACCTTCTGTTCAAACTCGTCTCTGTCTCTTCTCTGTTGAATTTCCACAATTTTGGAATGGAATGACATGTCTCGATCAGCGCGTCGACTTGGCATGACCACTATTTGATCGAGCGAGGGGGGCGAGCAGCTCGGGTGCAGAGTCACGCTACCACCTTGCGGTTGTTTCCGCAGCCGGATTCTTTCGACCCGAAGTCGCGCCCGTTTCAGAATGGCAGGTTTTTTTTGTGATCCCGAGCTGATGAGGTCGCCCTAGCGTTTACAGCCACAGGTTCATCCGCCAAACTACTGTTTGGATCGGACAGGTTTGAACTCTGCCGATAGTCTCCCCTACGATTTGACCACAAAAGAAGACAGGAATGTTTCGATGAAGAGATTTCTTGCAGCCGCAGCGGTGATGCTGACATCGGTGATCGGGTTGGCCGCAGAACCTGATAAGGATGGTTTCGTTCAATTGTTTGATGGCAAGACCATGACCGGTTGGAAAATCAATGAACGCCCCGAAAGCTGGAAGCTGAAAGACGGCGCGATCGTCGCCAACGGCCCACGCAGCCATCTGTTCTATGTTGGCGATGATAAACCGTTCGTCAACTTCGAATTGCGCGTCGATGTGAAGACCGAGCCGAACAGTAACGGCGGCATCTACTTCCATACCAAGTTTCAGGAAGAGGGCTGGCCGAAGTACGGATTCGAGGCTCAGGTCAACAATTCCCAGGGTGACCCCAAGCGCACGGGAAGCCTGTACGCGGTCGTCGATGTGCTGGAAAAGCATGTTCCCGATAACGAATGGTATACCGAAACCGTCATCGTTAAAGGAAAGCGAATCATCACCAAGATCAACGACAAGGTGGTTGTCGACTACACCGAACCTGCCGACAAAAAAGCGGGCGAAGACTTCACCCGTAAACTCGACAAAGGGACCTTTGCCCTGCAGGCTCATGATCCCGGCAGCACCGTTCATTTCAAGAATATCCGTGTCAAACGACTCGACTGATTCCGATTCGATTTGAACGTGATTGAGTACCGAAAGCCCGACGTTATGATGGTGACGTCGGGCTTTTTCAGTTGCCCCGATCTGGAATGGCTGGTCTGGTCATGTTTGCCGTCGGTCATTCACCAAGCCTGCTTGCGACTTCGTACCGAAGGAATTCTGACGATGTGTGATCAACGGTTTCCCACTTGGCAATTCCTCTTATTTTTGTGCTCGTTCTCGTCCCCGGTTTGTCTGCAGACGGGGGCCCCGGCCCAAGAGCCCGCCGCCCCCAAACGCGCTGCAGCCGTACCCGCCGCTGATGATGACATTCCGCCACCGTTCAACCGACAAGTGCCGATTCCTGTACCTCGAATTCGTCTGCAACCGGCCCGACCATTGCCGCCAGGAGTGAATCGCCAAGTACCGATGAATGGTTTTTTTCCGCAGCGAGAAGCGGATCCGTCCGCACCCGAATTCGCCACGAGCCGTCGGGGCCCCCGTCGCATTCGCGTGGATTTGCCCGATGAAAAACTCGAAATTCTGGATGGAGCGGGTCCCCGGATCACGATGAAGCGGAGTCGGATCGTCGAGGGAAAACCGCAGGTGACGGAAGTCAAAGCCGAAAATCTGACTGAGCTCCAGCAGTCCCGGCCCGACTTATGCCGACTTTACGAGAAATATACGGGACTCAAGGCCGATCTCAGCCCCCCGCAGTAAGTGGGGTTTGTCCCAAATCCTTACGAACGGCGGAAATCGCCGATTTTCCCGGAAGTTCCTCGCAAAAAACGAGAAAACGCCAAACACGGCGGGAAAACGCCATTAAGTCCGATTGACCATAATTGGCCCATGGATATACTCCGCTCGTCCCATCGCGATTCCAATCTCATCGCAACTCAATTTCACTCAATCCATTTCCCCAACGTCATGTCTGTTCCCGAGCGGCGACGCCTGCATTCGGAACAGTGTCTTTCGGCTCGTCGCTATTGATTTCAAGGAGGAACACATGTTCAGTATTCGTTTGGTCAGGGGCATGGCTGTCAGCCTTGCTACAATCGGAATGATGGTACCCCAGGCTCGTTTGCTCGCCGAAACGCCCGCCGCCACATCGAAGGGACCCGTTGGAAAAGCGGCTCAGGCCAATCATGTTCCTGACCTGCAATTGACGGCAGCGGGAATGATGTCCGGTCGCGTTTGCGATCACTCGGGAAAAGTGATCGAAGGAGCGAAAGTTGTCCTCAAGCAGGGTAACAAGGAAATCGCTCAGACTGTCACCAATAGCGAAGGGAGTTATTCCTTCAAGAACGTCAAGGGTGGCGTTTATCAAGTGACCTCGGGCAACACCGAAGGTGTCTTCCGGGTTTGGTCGGAAAAGTCAGCCCCCCCATCCGCTAAAGCTTCCGCACTGCTCGTCATGGGTGAAAACGGTGCTCGAGGACAATTCGGTGCGGTTGATCCCACATTGGTCTTGTTGACCGGTGGTGTGATTGCTGCGGTGGTGCTGAGTGCGATTGCTGTCAGCGAGATTAATTCGTTGAACGAAAAAATTGATAAGATTCCCCACTCACCATGAGTCGGGTAATTTCTGATATTGCAGGTTGATTCTGAATCCCACCTTAATCGTCTTCCCCCCCAAGGCGATTTCAGCCGCCGACAGCTCGCCCTGAGCCATCGGCGGTTTTTTCGTTCTTTGTGCCGGTCCAATTTTGGAGATCCGATACTTTGTGGTCGGACGTGGTCAGATGTGGTCAGCCAGAAACCGCTCGACGCGCTGAAAGTACCAGACGCCGGAAATCAACAGCGTGATCAACGCGACCACAGAAATCAGCAATCCATCCCAGGCGGGAAATCCCGTTCCCAGCAGGCTCCAGCGGAACCCATCCAATAGAACCGCCATCGGATTCAGGTGATACAGCCAAGTCCAACGTGCAGGAATGAGCCGCGACTCGTAGAGCACGGGGCTCACCACCATCCCCAGTTGCAGCATAAAGGGGACGACATAGCCGAAATCCCGGTAATGAGCATTCAGCGCCGAGAGCCATAAACCGATCGACAATCCGGCAATCGCGGTGAGCACGATGAGGAAGGGGGATAACAAAAGCGTGCTGCGAGGTGGGATTTGATACCAGAGCATGAGCAGCAGCAGCACCACCATTCCAATTCCAAAATCCAGCAGTGGTCGCAGCGTCGCCGAAAGGGGCAAAACCAGCCGGGGAAAGTAGACTTTCGTCACCATCTGGCGATTATCGACCAGGCAACCGGTCGCGGTGGCGAGGATCCCCGCAAACAACTGATACAGGAGTAAACCGCAAAAAATGGTGACCGGCGCGGGAACATTTCCCTGGACGGGCTCGCTTTTCAGTAGCTGAAATAATCCATTGAATGCCAGCATCTGAGCCAGCGGCTGGATTACGGTCCAGGCAATACCGACAATCGTCTGCCGATAACGGACTTTGATATCACGACCGGCAAAAATCCAGATCAGTTCACGGTATCGCCACAACTCTTTCCAGCGGATCCCACCCGAGTTCTGGTCCGCATCAACAACGATAACCTCCCGATCGGGAGGAATCTGATCAGTCAAAACGGTATCCGAGTCACTCATCAGGGCCACAAACTTGTCTCGAAAGGTTTGGTTCGCATTTCTTCGGAATCATAACGCTGAAAAGTGAAAGGCGTCCACGAACAACATTTCTGTTCGGAAAATTGAAGCCGTTTTTTCTCAAATTGATTCAGACAACGCGTTTTACTCGTTATACTGAGGGAAAGTGAATTGCAGGGCAGGGCAGGCCAATCCTGATTGGCGGCGCGGGGTTCGAGGGATCAGGTCTGGCGAGGAGAGATCATGGCCACGAGTGACTGGTCACGTCGAGAAATTCTGGCAACCGCCGCCGGGGGCTTCGGGTCGGTTGCGCTGGCCGAGCTACTCGGTCGATCCTCATTGCTGGCAGAGGAACCGAATCGACTCTGGAATGGGGGCTTGCACCATCCTGCGAAAGTTCGTCGCGTCATTCAGTTGTTCATGAACGGTGGCGCAAGCCAGATGGACCTGTTTGATTACAAACCCCTGCTGATGCAAGAGGGGGGGAAGAAATTTGACCCGGGAGAAGGGGTGCGAGTTGAAGCCGCGACGAGTGCTCCTGGCAATGTTCTGAAACCTCCGTTCGAGTTTCAGCAACATGGGGAATGCGGGCGTTGGGTGACAAACCTGCTCCCCAACCTGGCAAAACACGTTGATCGACTCGCCTTTTTCATGGCGATGCAGTCCAAAACCAATGTGCATGGGCCGGGAAGCTACCTGATGAATACCGGGTTTCTGCTGCCGGGATTCCCCTGTTTCGGAGCCTGGGTCAGCTACGGTCTGGGAAGTTTGACAGACAATCTTCCGACGTTTGTGGTGCTGCCAGATGCGCGGGGGCTCCCGTACAATCAGAAGGGGAATTTTTCGCCAGGGTTTCTGCCAGCCGCCCATCAAGGGACGATCCTCAATACCAGTTTGCCAGAGCCAATTGCGGATCTGAAAGCCCCCGCTTCGGCCACATTCATTACCCCCGCAGCGGATCGTGACGGTCGGAATCTGCTGCAAAAACTCAATCGCGAGCATTTGGCTGCCAACGAAGGGGATTCGCGGCTGGAAGCACGAATCCGGGCTTATGAATTGGCCGCAAAAATGCAATTAAGTGCCCCCGAGGCGTTTGACCTGGGAAGTGAAACCGAAGCGACCCAATCGGCCTACGGGATCCAGGAAAAACCGACGGCTGACTTTGGCAAACGGTGTTTGCTCGCCCGACGATTACTGGAACGAGGTGTTCGATTTGTGCAGGTCTGGAGCGGGGCGGGGGGGCCGTCAAATAATTGGGATAACCACGGTAGTATTGTCAACGAATTGCCGCCGATGTGTCTGTCGATCGATCAACCGATCGCCGCGCTGCTGACGGATCTGCAGCAACGTGGATTACTCGATGACACCCTGGTGCTCTGGAATACCGAATTTGGCCGCATGCCCTTTTCTCAAGGGAGCGATGGCCGCGACCACAATGGTGGCACTTTTGTTGGCTGGATGGCGGGAGCGGGTGTGAAAGGGGGAGCAACTTATGGAGAGAGCGATCTCTGGTCATGGCGGGCGCAGAACGACATCACCACGACCTACGATTTTCACGCGACAGTGTTACATCTGATGGGGATTGACCATGAACGGCTGACTTATCGGCATAATGCCGCAAACCGTCGATTAACCGATGTTCATGGGAGCGTCGTACACCCCCTGTTATCCTAACTCGCGAATTCCTGACCGGTGAACAGGCCTCACGCAAAGGGGTTGGTGTGTCGTTTTTTCTCAGAGTGGCTTTCCAACACCGATTTTCCAACAAGAACAAGTTCAACCCACAACAAGAAAGCGTTGACTCCATGAAAACTTCAGTCCATCCCATTTGGCGAGCGATGATTGTCTGCCTGATGACCCTCAGTTCCGGGATCGTCATCGGCCAGGACAATGCCGACAAAGGCGAGCGAATCGGAATTTGGAATGGGAATGCATTGACGGGGAACGACGGTTCGGCGGAAAAGGGTGAAACCTGGATTACGGTTCATCGCGCCAGTAAACCGAACGGGACCGCGATCATCATCTGCCCAGGGGGTGGTTATGGGGGATTGGTGACCGGGGCCGAGGGGCATGGGATTGCCTCGTGGCTGAACGGTCATGGAATTGCAGGAATTGTGCTGGAATATCGGCTTCCTGCCGGCCGGACTTATGTCCCGCTGCTCGACGCCCAACGCGCGATCCGGACCGTTCGCCTGAACGCCAAAACCTGGGGACTGGATCCCGCACGGATCGGAATCATGGGTTTTTCCGCAGGGGGGCATCTCGCCTCGACCGCGGCAACACACTTTGATCAAGGGGATAGGAATGCCCCCCTCGCGGTCGAGAGGATCAGTTGTCGTCCCGACTTTGCGATTCTGGTTTATCCTGTCATCAGTATGGGCGAGCTAACCCATGGGGGATCGAAAACCAATCTGTTGGGTCGTGAACCGTCAGCCGCTTTGGTCGAACTTTTTTCCAATGAAAAACAGGTGACGAAAAAAACTCCCCCCACGTTTTTAGCCCATGCCAGGGACGATCAGGCGGTGGTCATTGAAAACAGTCAGTTGTTTTACAAGGCGATGCAGGCTCATCAAGTTCCCGGCAAGCTGCTGGAACTCCCCTCAGGGGGGCACGGGTTAAATGGTTACAAAGGGCCAATGTGGGATGCCTGGCAGGAGCAGTCATTGGCTTGGTTGGGTGAATTGAAGCTGGTCCGCTGATCCCATGAATTCCGGGTTCAGAGCATCAGTTTTCGCCAGGCTGCAGGGTACGGTGCTGAGACCGTGAGCGGTGCTTTCGTGGTGGGGTGAGCGAACGTCAGGGACGAGGCGTGCAAGGCGATGAAACCTTCGACGGATGTTCGCGAACCATATTTCCGATCACCGACAATCGGCCAGCCTTGCGCGGCAAGCTGGACGCGGATCTGATGACTGCGGCCTGTTTGGGGACGAATTTCCAGCAGGGTGAACCGACCGAATCGTTCGAGCCGTTCATAGAACAGGACGCAGTCCTGACCTGATTCGTGATCGTCTGCCAACGAGACCACGTTCCGTTCCCGGTCTTTGACCAGCCGATCACGCAGCTCACCCTGGCGGGACGAGACTCCCCCTTCGACCACCGCCAGATAGGTTTTTTCAATTTGATGCACCCGAAACTGCTCAGAGAGGCGACTGGCCCCCTTCGTGGTTCGGGCAAACAAGACCACCCCTGAAACGGGACGATCCAGTCGATGCACCACCCCAACAAAGACGTTTCCCGGTTTCTGGTATTTTTCACGGAGGTACTCGCGGGCGAATTCGACGAGCGTTGGTCCGCCGGTATGATCACCCATCGTGAGTAGCCCCGCAGGCTTGTCAATTGCGAGACAATGATTGTCCTCGTACAAAATTACGCACATAAAACCCTCGTCACGTGATGATCCTGAGTTAGAATGCCAGCAGTCTTGAGATCCTGCCGTAGTGATGAAGGAGATGGAAATTGGCGGAAACGACGTACCAGACGATGGCGGCACGAGCATTCAAGTTGCGATGTCCACGATGTGGTGTGGGGCCACTGTTCCGGAATCTCATCATGATGCACGAACGGTGCCCGCATTGTTCACTGAAATATGAACGGGATCCGGGATACTTTCTGGGCTCGACGTATATCAATTACGGATTCATGTCCATCTCGGTCATGACCGCTTACTTTGCACTGCATTATGGGGCGGAAATCTCGAACGAGCGACTCACGATTCCGCTGCTGATTTACTGCATCGTGATGCCGATTTTTCTTTTCCGGTACGCGCGAGCCTGGTGGATCGCCATGGATTGTTACTGTGATCCGGTTGGGTTTGGAGTTCCGAGTGAGCCCGGAAAAGAAACCTGACCGCCTGGACCTTGTTCCAGGCGATCAAGGGTTCCAAGCGATCAAGGGAAATTCTACAGAAATCCGCAAACGGAAATCAGGATTGCCTATTTGTCGTCGAGCAACTCGACCGCGACGAATTTCTTTCCTTCGAGCATTTCGAGGCTGGCACCACCGCCGGTACTGACGTGGGTCACCCGGTCTGCGAGTCCAAATTCCTGGATCGCCGCGGCACTATCGCCACCACCGATAATGCTGGTGGCTCCGCTGTCGCAGATCGCGTTGGCAACGGCTCGTGTCCCCGCGTCGAATGGGGGCATTTCAAAGACACCCATCGGACCGTTCCAGACTACCGTTTTTGCCGACTTGATCACATCGGAATACTTGGCGATTGTGGCAGGACCAATGTCAAAGCCTTCCCAACCCCCTTCACTGGGGATCTGACCGGCTGCGACAACTTGCTTGTTACAGGTCCCGACAAAAGCATCCCCACAATGGGTATCGAGGGGAAGCAGCAAGCGATCGCCACCGCTGGCGATGAGTTCTTTTGCGAGTTCGACTTTGTCCTTCTCGACCCGGCTGCGACCGACCGAGCCCCCCAGGGCGAGGGAAAAGGTGTAGGCCATGGCCCCGCCGATCAAAACCTTGTCACAGATCGCCAACAGGTTCTGAATCACATTGATTTTATCCGAGACTTTCGCTCCCCCCACGATCGCAACGAATGGCCGCGTCGGGTTGGCAATTGCATCGGAAAGAAAGGCAATTTCTTTTTCGACGAGAAAGCCGCAAACCTTGGGCTTGCCAACCATCGCGTTCGGGACAGCAACCATGGAACCTTCGGTCCGGTGACAGGTCCCGAAGGCATCGTTGCAATAAATGTCTCCTAGGGATGCCAAGACCGAGGCGTAATCGGCATCCCCCTTCTTTTCACCTTTATTGAATCGGACATTTTCCAGCAGCAGGACTTCACCGTTCTTCAAAACTTTTGACAACGATGTCGCATCGCTTCCGACCGTGTCTGCGGCAAAGTGAACCGGGGAGCCGAGCAACTCTTTTAATCGCGCGGCAACCGGCTTCAGGCTGAACTTCGCATCTTCCGCAGGGTCTTTTCCCTCAGGACGACCAAGATGGCTCATCAGAACCACGCGTCCGCCACGATCGAGAACCGATTTGATGGACGGAAGTGCTTCTGTAATCCGACGATCGTCGGTGATTCGCAGCTGGTCATCCAGCGGAACGTTAAAATCGCATCGCATAAGAACGGCTTTGCCTGCGACATCCACGTCGGCAATAGTCTTTTTGGCCATGATCGAAAGTGCTTTGTCCTGGGGAATCCGAATCAGCTACAAGTTCTCTCCACACGGCGAGGACTGCAGGTCTGAACTGAGGGGATATGTTAGAATGCCTTTGCACCGAAACCAAGTGCGCGCAAGATCCGGGGATCTAACGCTGTCGAACCGATCCATGTGTTGCTGGAGGCCGAATGGCCGATCGTTGTGAAGTCGAACTCAAATTCCGCATTTCCGAGCGAAATGCCATCGAAATGCAGCTGCAGCAACGGGGTGCCGTCGAGCAAGCGGGGGTGTCGCACCGGGATGCCTACTTTAATCATCCGACACGTGACTTTCGTACGACGGACGAGGCTTTCCGAATTCGATCGGTTGGGAATGAAAACTGGATGACCTATAAGGGGGCTGTGATCGGAACGACCGCCAAAAGTCGGCATGAAATCGAAATCGGGTTTGCCGCAGGGCCTGATACGGCAGGGCAATTTGCGGAAATGGTAAAGCTGCTCGGTTTTCGGTTCGTGCGAGAAGTCTGCAAGTCGCGCAGCACTTGGGTGTTGGATGCGCAGGGGACCACTTTCGAGCTGGCGATCGATCATGTTCCCGAACTCGGTACTTTTCTGGAAATCGAATTGATCACCGATTCCGACCAGCGTGAGGCTGCAGAACGGGAGGTCTGGGGATTGGCTCATTCAATGGGGTTGTCCGTTGCGGAACCCCGATCCTATCTCGATTTGTTGATCGAGTCTGATGGGGTTTCCCTGCAGAAGTCAGCCTGAATGCCGTTGGATAGCCCCGCTTCCCGCCGGTTCCGGATTTTCTCTTAACAAACAACACACACTACGAAAAACGAATCGCTTCTTATGTCTGCTGAAATACGAAATCTTTTATTGGAAAATTTGCAGTCCATTCGGGACCGTATCACCTGCTCGTGCTTGCGTGCGGGGCGTGCGGTGGACGAGGTGACACTGGTGGCGGTGACAAAATATGCCGAACTCGAATGGATTCAAGAACTCATCCAACTGGGATGCCGGGAATTGGGCGAGGCCCGGCCGCAGCAATTGGTCGCACGCGCCCGCAGTTTGGATCCCGAAATCCGCTGGCATTTGATTGGGCATTTGCAACGCAATAAAGCCGAAGATCTGTTGCCGATCGTTCATCGGATTCATTCGGTGGACTCGGTGCGCCTGTTTGATCACTTAGCCAAACTGAGCCAGAAACGGGAGCGTCGGACCTCGATCCTGCTCGAAGTGAATGTTTCAGGAGAATCCAGCAAGGATGGATTTGATCCGGTGGAATTACTCGCAGTTTGGCCGCAGTTACAAACGTGTGAATCGCTCGAGATTTCCGGGCTGATGACGATGGCACCTCAGACGGATCAGGTGGAATCCGCGCGACCGGTTTTTCGCCGACTCCGCGAACTTCGTGATCAGTTACGGGACGCCGCCGGGGGAAGAGTGCTGTTGCCGGAACTCTCGATGGGGATGAGCAATGACTTTGAGATTGGAATTGAAGAAGGGGCCACGATCATTCGTATCGGCAGCAGCTTGTTTGCGGGACTTGCCGCAGATGTTTGACCGACTTCGTTAAGGTTTGATGACGAGCATCGCGGGAACCGTGATGTTGGTCCCTTTCACGCTGATACAGAGGGTTGGCCAGTCTGGCGACGCAGTCAGGATCTCCATCGGGCCGTCGTGAACGAGAATCGTATCCCCCATGAGGACGGGACCGACCGACGGATGCCAGAATAGGGGAACTCCCTCTGATAACCGGTACTCGCCGCGGGGCATCAAGGGGATGGATCCGAATTCGTATTCCACGACATCCGCGATATCCGCCTGATGCCATTCCGACGCGACGCCCGTTTTTTCATAGATGCGACGAACACGATTCCAAATCTCGAAAAACTCCCAATTTGCTTGCGAAAAGTACATCCCTGTCGCGGCAATCATCGCCGCAGGTTCATACGCAGTCAATAAATCGGGGGCCGGATCTTCCAGCGAAACCGTGCGGGCTGCACCGACATGTAAGCCGCGATATCGTCCCACCGCCGAAATGGTGCAGTCGCGTTGAACCGGGGATTGATCGAAGTTCCAATAGCGAAAACGCCGTCCACGCCCATCCGCCAAAATCTGAATTCGTTCGGGGGTCATCCCTTGCTTCAACAACCGATGCGATAGCTCGCCAGCGATCTCTGTTTCGGTTCGCCCCGGCGTCAATCCACGGGCGGTTGCCTCGATGGCACGCGCAAGGATCTGGCCCGCACGACGGAGGTGTTCAATGTCATATCGCAGCAAGGGAAGCCGCATCCCCGTCAACATCTGGCTCTGGTCATTGGTCTGATGAACGCCGGTATCACTCGCGACGCGGCGACCTCGACAGAGGTCGGCGACCATCACCGAGCGGAGCTCTGACCAGGGTCGTTCTTTCAGTTGAAAACCGAGGCCGGCCACATCGACTTCAAAAATCTGGGATGTGTCGGCGTTACTGCAAGCGATCACACGCGCATCGGGGGTGACAAACAGGGCCGCAGAGAGTCCCGTCGTTCCGCCCCGTTGATTCGATGCTCCCGCCGTAAACCAGGCGAAGTTGGCCGGATGCTGTATCAGCAATGCGGAATAATTTTCGCGAGCGAGAAATTCTCGAATGAGTGCGTGTCGTCGATCAATTTCCGCCATGCGATCAAGATCCTGCACCGCAAACTCGCTGGACGATCGTGGATCGGAAAGGTCGATCGAGGAAAGATTCATGGGGCAACTCAAATTCGAGAGCCAAGGATCAGGTTGTCAGGACAATTGAACTGGAAAGACGATAACATAAGACGATCGCAGGAAGGTTGCAGGCGCTGGGGAACACTTTGATCTGTTTGCGGGGAAAGCCAGTCCGTCAGTGGACCGTCAACGGTGGTTCGACCCCGTTCAGCTTAAACCAGAGACCCACCTGCTGGCCAGCGAATTTCAGGAAAGTGGGAAAGATGGCTCAGAATGAATCCGACCGCGAAGACCTCATGAGTGAAGCGGTTTCACTGATCAAGCGGATTGAATGTCGTCAGGATTCGCGACCGGATCCCCTTGTTTTGGGCCTGAATGCGCTGGGCTGGTTATTTGTCTATCCTGCGGCCGAGTTGATGTACCGGTTTGATGAGCGGGGCCGCTTACGCCGAGCTTTTGTCGAGGGGATGTTGTACCGGAGTGCGGGGACCGTACTCTCAATGCTGCAGCGCCAACGAACGCATGAACAGACCGGGGCCATCACGGTGACGAAAACCACGTTGCTGAGACGTGATTTGACCCCACCGGAATTGAACTCGTTCCGCCTGCGAATGTCACAAGAACTGACTGCCGTCCGCGCAGCGGTCGATCCCCACCGGGTGCTTCGGCAGTACCCGGCTGATGAGGCGGGCGTGTTGGCAGAGATACAACTTCGTTTACTTGGGGTAGTCGAAACGGAAGAGTTTCTCGCACCCGCCATCGTTCGCAGATCGTAACGGAGACGGGAAAGGTGGGTAGCGCAGATTCGGCGAGTGACTCTGAAGAATCAAAAAAGCCCCGGCATCAGAACAGGTTCTGTTGCCGGGGCTTTGATCATGGGTCGGATGCAGGGCATCACGGACGTCAATTCGTCAGGCTGCGCGGCGCTGGCTACGATTGGCACGCAAGTCCTGACAAATTTCGGTGACTGCCGAAACGATGCGAGACTGGTCGCGGGCAGGAAGTTCCGGATAACTCGGCAGTGCCAGGATATCACGCGAGGCGGCTTCGGCCTCGGGGAATTGACCCACTCGATAACCCAGGTGTTTGAAGCATTTTTGCAAATGCAGCGGTTTCGGATAATAGACAGCGCAACCAATTTTGCGAGACTTCAATTGGCTCATCAGTTGGTCTCGTTGTCCCTGACGGACACGAATACAATATTGATTGAAAACATGTCGACGATTGGGGCCAATTTTCGGCAATGAGATCATATCCAGCACGTCATTGTGCCGAAACATTTCCCCGTACTGATCCGCATTCCGCTGACGCGACACGGTCCAGACTTCCAGTTGTTTTAGCTTGACTCGCAAAACGGCCGCTTGTAACGAGTCGAGGCGGCTGTTCATGCCGACTTCAATATGCTCGTACTGGCCAACATCCCCATGCACCCGCAGGCACTTTAATTTTTGAGCCAGCTCAGGATCATCGGTGGTCATCATGCCACCATCACCCGCTCCACCCAGATTTTTGGTCGGGAAGAAGCTGAAGCAACCAACAGCACCGAGGACTCCTGTCCGTCGACCCTGGTATTCGGCACCAATCGCTTGGGCGGCATCTTCCACGATTTCCAGTTCATATTTCTGCGCAATCCGCCAGAGCGAGTCCATGTCGCAGCACTGTCCAAAGAGATGAACAGGCATGATGGCCCGAGTTCGCGGCGTGATCGCCTCTTCCACAGCCTGTGGGTCGAGGTTAAAGGTCTCGGGGTCAATGTCCACAAAGACCGGTGTTGCCCCAACACGGCAAATGGAACTTGCTGTGGCAAAAAACGAGAAGGGGGTTGTGATCACTTCATCACCTGGGCCAATGCCGAGTGCCTGAAGTGCGATAATCAGGGCATCCGTCCCCGAATTGCAGCCGATGGCATGCCGAGCATCGCAGTAGGTCGCGATCTCTTGTTCAAGTCCAGAAACTTCATCGCCGAGAATGAATTTTTGTTCCGTGAACACACGTTCCACGGTCGCCATAATCTCTGCAGACATGGAATTGAACTGAGGAACCAGATCAATAAAGGGTACTGGTCGCTCTTCTGACATGGACAGGGTGTAAGTCATCTGCGAGTCCTTTCGCATTTGCAATCCGCTGGAATTCACGCATTTCCGATCGAGACAATCCTTTGTCTGCAATAGGGGTGTGATTTTTACGGAATCTAGAACGGAAGATCATTGAGGTCAATACGAAGCAGGCAAGTACCACCGAGCAGACGAAAATAACAGGTAAATTTCGTGTTGCTTCATCGGGAGCGGGAAACCATGACACGCCGGACAAACAGAAATCAACCAGCCACCCCCGTGTCGAGGGTGGCTGACAGGACTGGTTAGAATCGTAATTCAAAGCCCAGTGAAAGCCCCTGCAACGTGGCTCCTGAATACTGGCGAAGCAGTTTGAAATCCGATTGTCCGCCCGCACTCTGATTGTAGAGAATGTTGTTGTAACTCCGATTCACCTGACCAGCCCAGAGGTAATTGTAGGCGACGTAGGCGGATAAGTTCTTGGAAAGTGCCAGATTCGAGTAAAATTTCACGTCGAAGAGCGGACTGAAGGTCGTCCCTTTCGACAACAGGCTTTGCGAAGGGTCTGTTGCGGAGAAGACGCTGGCGGTGTCGAGCGTTGATTTCCATGCGTTCATCCCCAGCATGATTTTGGGTTCGACACCGATGAGAAACCACGAGTTCGTCGCTTCGGCTCGCAAACCGACCTGAGGGCCGAAAAGATCGTTATTCGCCGAAGAATTGATGTTGCTCGAGACAACCTGCGTCGGATTGGCAACCGTCGGTTCGTTGTACTGGCCCGACTGCTTCAACCGATCCTGGAAATTGAAGTAGCGAACACCCATCGATGGCCTCAGTTGAAAAATCGAATTCGGATCAGGGCTATTCAGGAAAAAGTTTCCTTCTGTCCCCCATGCCGAAGTTGTCAAACGAGCCTGATAGCTGACGTCGTAATCAATCGCCGCAGAACTTGCCGTCATCGGAATGGGAACGCCATTGACATAGACGGGTTGTGTAATGAATTGGGCCGTTTGGCCGTTGCTGGCGGGAAGCCCATCAAGCCCGACGCTCCCCCCAATCACTTCCGGTGGATTCTCGGCAATTGAAGTCTGAATGTATCCTGTTCCAACACCAGGAGAGCCTGCGAAGACGCTCGCAAGGGTGTTTCCTCCGAAGAAAGAATCGGAACTGCGAGCCAGGATAAAGGCACTCAATTCGATTTGCCCTGACTGCAGTGGGACTCCAAATGTTCCACGGAATCCATTCAGACTGTCGATCGAGATATCGTTTAGCCCAGGGGCCATACCGATCCCTGCGACACCATTCACCGTCCGTGCGAACTGGACCCCTTGTCCCACACTTTGATTCCCCGGCAGCCCGTAAAGCGTCAGAGGATTCGCACTATTGACTGCAGTGACGCCATTTAAAGGCTGCTCACCCAGTACCTTGTTTCCTGGGCCCGAAATGTTCCATAACAGGTACTCGCTCCTGAACCAGGCATGACGGAACGTCTCGGTCAGCATATTGCCAAGCGGAGAGTCGTCGTACATGAATCCAGGATCGTCCGGCAACTGTTCATACATCGTTGGCGGCGTTGGTCCTGATGGAGCCCCATTGGGGCCACGCTGAGAGTTCAACGGAATGCCGTGATACTGGCCAGGTCCTCCTGCGTCCTGAAACGCATGAAACCCCACAGGCTGAACTCCGTTTTCCGGAGGTACCCCCATAGGTGATTGGGCCTGGATTGGTGAATAAACCAATGCCGCCAGTACTGTAAGCAAACCGAATGGAATCCGTCCGGTCATGATGGTTCCCTGACAAGTGCAGCCCGACGGGTCTTCAGTGATACGAGCCCCTGCCATCAAGGACTCAACGCACCGACACTAACGGCTATACCTGCAGTATCGGTTGTAGCGATTGCCAAACTTCGGAAAAAACACTCCGATCCAGTCAAAATTTAACGAAGATTCCGTTTTTGTCGGTTTGATCCAGGAAAGAGAGGGTCCGGTCCCCTGTTTTCGCCCGGAAATCCTGGCGAAATCAGATTGTCACCTTCCCCGCAGCCCCTCTCAAGAGCCGCTGTCCATAACCGGCTACCATGTAATGCGTTACAGCCGACCCCTTGGCGCAACACCGAAAAAACACCACGGGAACCAGCTGTTGCTTACGAGGTAATCAAGCCGTTTTCATCGTGCAGATTCCGTTTTCTCTGAAATTGTCGATTTCCTTCGCTTCCCTCACTTGTCTGGCGTTGCTACACTTTCCACCCTACTCACAATTCGGTGACTTCCGGAATTGGTGGGGTTGCAAGAGTTTCTCAAAACATCCGACTGGAGGATTGCGTGGTTAAGTTGCGGTTGCGCGATAACGAGGGGATCAATGACGCAGTGAAGCGGTTTCGTAAGTTGGTCGAGCACGCAGGCATCAAGAAAGAAATGCGCCGACGTGAGTTTTACGAAAAGCCAAGCGAAACCCGCCGTCGTGCCCGTCGTCGTGCCGAACGCCGTTCACGCATTCAAAGAATGGTTGGTGGTGGTGCACCAGGTGGTGCTGCCGCTCCTGCAAGTAAGCCAGATCGATAGGCTGATCCTTTTACCGACAATTCTTGGCGCCGACAATTCCTGACGTTGATAATTTTTCGCCCCGACAAATCTTTGTTTGGGAAATATATTGATTGGCTGATTGTCTGCCAAAGCGGAATGAAAATAGGTTTGGCTGAGAAGATTTCTTTCCAAATATTTTTCTTGACCACTGTTCCGGATCCCCCCTCCGAGACAGTGGTTTTGTTTTTTGGCCCCTGATTCTTTACGGGCTCTGGGCTCGAAAAAGTCTCTGCAAAGTTCCTCTGATCGCTCTCGGGGAACGAGTGGATTGTTCCCGTGATTCTTGAACGCGAGGGCTTCATCCCCTACGCCATGTTCTTGTCTGTTGGTCCGGATGATTGCCGCTTCGCAAATGCGCCGGCGTTCTCCTGGTTGGCCAAGATCCCATCGCACCCGAGATTCATCCTGACTTGACCGTTATGAGACCAAAGTATGGGTCTCGAGTTCACTCGCAACCTCTCCGTCTGGCGGTTGCGGCATATTGATCTCCCCAAACTCGCTCGTTTCCGCTATTCACCCATCAAGAATGATCGCAGTCCTGAATTCTTCACACCCACTTTCATCATAACCCATCGCAGCGAGATGACTTTGTCCACGTCTTTCATTGCTCAAAATCCGGATTCCGTTGATCCAACGCCCATTCATTGGTTTGGTCGAGTCATCGTTGATCAGATTTCGAGCGTGGGAGATTTATTTACGTTTTTCGGGGCACTCTGTCGTTGCCTCATGACCCGGCTCCCTCGAAGCCGGGTCCTGTGGCCGATCCTCTATGAGGTGGGGGTGCAGAGCGTTCCGGTTGTTTGTGTCACCGGTTTGTTTATCGGGATGGTTCTGGCGGTCCAGTCGTATGACACCCTAAGTCAGCTGCATTTTCAGAGTCAGATTGGATCGGTCATCAATGGAACTCTGGTCAAAGAACTGGGGCCGGTGCTGGCGGCAGTGATGTTAGCCGGACGAGTGGGAAGCTCGATCGCCGCCGAAATCGGCACGATGAAGGTGAGTGAACAAATTGATGCCTTGAAGGCTCTCGGCGCTGATCCGGTTTCGTACCTGGTCGCCCCCCGATTTTTAGCTTGCTTTCTGATGATCCCCGCCTTGACCATGTTGGCCGAGGGGGTTGGTATTTTCGGCGGCTGGTTTGTCTCGACACAGATCTATGGAGTAAGCAGTCACCTCTTCTGGACATTCTCAGATCGGTTTGTCACCGCATTTGATGTCATTACGGGTGTTCTCAAGAGCATGAGTTTTGGAGCAGCCATTGCGGTGATTGCCTGTCAGCGTGGCTTTCGCTGCGGGTCCGGTGCGGAAGGGGTGGGACGCGCAGCAACGGAAGCCTTTGTCTCCTCCTTTATCGCCATCCTCGCCCTCGATTTTGTTTTGGCCCTCGTGACAATTCAGCTGCTAAAGCTGCTCTTAGCGTTGGGAATTCCCGTCAGTTGATGCACAAGGATTGTACTCGTGTTCGGTTTGAAATTTTCCAGGACGCGCAACACCTCGGATTTTCTGGCAGCTCAACCGCCGCCAAGCTCCCGCGTGCTGCGATCGAGCCGTACGACCCTGCCCATCGAGATAACTGCTGGTCGAGATCGTTCTGTGGCCATGGAATTGAATGGTGTGCATCGCTCGTTTGGAAACCAAACGGTACTGCGAGATCTGTCACTCGAAGTGCGGCGAGGAGAAACCCTGGTTCTGATTGGGGAAAGTGGCTGTGGCAAAAGCGTCACCACGAAATTGCTGGCAGGCCTACTGGAACCATCGTCTGGCGAGATTCAATGGGATGGTCGACCTGTCAGTGCTCGGTCCCCCATCGAGAAACGTCGAGACCGCTTGCGACTGGGATATCTGTTCCAGGGAGCCGCCCTCTTTGACAGTATGAACGTCTACGAAAACATCGCGTTTGGCCTGCGAGAAAACACGACCTTAACCGAAACGCAGATTCGAGAAATTGTCTTGGAAAGGCTTCGCGAAGTCGGACTCGCCCCCAACGTTGGCAACAAATCTCCGAGTGACTTATCCGGTGGGATGAAAAAGCGAGTCGGGCTGGCTCGTGCGCTCGCAATGTCACCCGATATTGTTTTTTACGACGAACCGACGACAGGACTCGACCCCATCATGAGCGGTGTCATTGATCATTTGATTGTGCAGACACAACAGCGGCGTCAAGTGACAAGCGTTGTGGTGACACACGATATGACCACGGTCCGCAGGGTCGCGGATCGAGTCATCATGCTCTACCCGCTTGCCAAACTGGGAAATGACGAATCTCAGATTGTGTTCATGGGAACGAGCGACGAGATTTTCCACAGTACCGACCCGCGTGTTTCGTCATTCGTTCGGGGGGAATTGGAAACCCCTGAACGCAGCGACAACGAAGGATGCGCGTGAGTCCCTTGAGAATCCCCAGACGTTCGTAGAGAGGAATCAGATGGCGACGGAACGGCAGCTGCATTTTCGAGTCGGTTTACTGGTGATTGTGGCGACCTCGGTCTGTATCGCCCTGGTGATCCGTTTCGGGGACGTACGCTATGTCTGGAGCAAGCGGTATCCACTGACCATCCAACTGGAAAACGGTGCCGGATTGTATCCGACAGCCTCTGTGCTGCTCAGCGGGCTCGCCGTCGGAACGGTCACCCTGATTGAGCTGAATCATCGCGACGGGGGGGTGAACGTCCTCGTGGAAGTTCAAGAAGGGATCCCACTTCCCCTCGATAGTCAAGCGGTCGTCAGTCGCTCGCTGCTTGGTGAAACCTCGATCGAATTCATTCGAGGGACCTCGACCGAAGTCCTGAAACCGGGAAGCCGAATTCGCGGGACAGCCGCTGCGGATCCGCTCGTGATGATTCAGCGACTCGAAGCCAGGACCCTGGAGACACTCAACGCGTTTGGCGAGACTGGCCAGGAGTGGCGTGCGGTGGCCGCCAACCTGAATCATCTCATGGAAACCAAACGGGGAAGCCTCGACCAAGTGGTCGAACGTGCCGCAGAATCGCTGCACCAATTCAGCATTACGATGAAGAGTGCGAATCAGATGATCGCCACAGCCAACAAGATGGTCGCGGACCCCGCCTCGCAACAGTCCATCATGGAAACGCTGACCGCACTGCCGAAACTCGTCAACGCCACCAGAATGACAATCGAAGAGACTCGTGAAACCGTCGCCTCGACTCGACAGATGATGGAGGGAATGAATCGGAACCTGGTCAACCTGTCGCAGGTGACAGAGCCTCTGGGAAAACGGGGCGAGCAGCTGGTGTCGAAACTCGACAGCAGCCTGTCCAAATTCGACCAGTTCCTGTCCGAGCTGAACTCGTTTGCCAAAATGGTCAATCAGAAAGAGGGTTCCCTACAAAAATTGATTTCCGATCCGTCACTGCATGATCAACTGGTCCGTTCGTCCGAGTCTGCCAATTTGCTGATGAGAAATCTGGAACCGGTGCTACGGGACTTGCGTGAGTTCAGTGACAAAGTCGCCCGGAATCCTGAAGTCCTCGGCCTGGGAGGTGCCGTCCGGCCGAGTACGGGTCTCAAGGATGCCGAATTGCGATCGACGGCCCCTCGATCGACCATAACGCCAAAAACAGTTGTTCGCGGCAATAATTCGTCGTCCAGCAGTCCGCGTTGAAATCGATTTGGCAATTGCAGGAAAAAAACGAGTGTTTCTGCGAGTCATCGCGGCATTTGTCCGTTAAGATCTGGGCGTTTTCCCAACAGCAATCAAGCCGATGGAACAGGGCGATCTTGAGGTTGGCCCAAATGGGAATTGGATCGCGGAAACGCAAACGGAACTCGACTGGCGATCTCATGTCTAAGCTGCCCCACGATCTGCGGATGATGATTGATAAACTCTGCCAAAAAGGGGATCAATTTGCGCAGATCGATCAACCTGATGACGCGCTGGATCAGTACGAGGCGGCCTGGGAACTGCTGCCGTCCCCCAAAAACCAGTGGCCTGCCGCGACGTGGATCCTCCTTGCAGCAGGAGATGTCTATTTCGAGCAGCGTAATTTTGTCGTCGCCGAACAAACGTTGCACGAGGCCTTGAATTTTCCTGACGGCGAAACGAATCCATTCATCTGGTTGCGGCTGGGCCAATGTCGGTTTGAACTTGGCGATTTAAACGGAGCGGCGATGGCCTTCGAGCAAGCCCTGAAAATAGGGGGCGACGAACTGTTTGCTGACGAAGATCCGAAATATCTCAATTTTCTCAAGACGCAACTCGGTATCATGCGGGTACATTCTCCCAGCGCCACCAGACGTTTTCAAAAACCGTTGTAGTCGCCAGTGAACGCGTGACCTGAGAAAGAGGAAATCGATTGATTTCGCAGACTGAGCCGAATCATGAGGATCAGGGGATCCGATTCGTCACATCGTCTCCTCGCCACCTTGACATGCGACTCATGGACATGCGACTCATGCAGTTTGACTCGATAAATAGGCTTCCGAATTCGCTTCGGTGGGAATCAGCGCCTCGGAAGGCTCAGGGAGCATTTCGTACAGTCCTTCCGCGTTCAAGCGAAAGAATTGACGGAACCAAAGCATGCGCTGCACATTTGGCTGAGGAGGAGTGAGGGCGAACCATGTCCCGCACTTTTCTTGCCAGTCGTACAACATCCCGAAGAACCCGCTAGGGATGTATTTAACGAACTGCATATCGATCACAATGGCTGGACTGCTTTCGTGGTCGATAAGATGAAACAGGGCCTCGCGCAAAAGAGCCAGATCGGCACCGTCCCAAATTTCCATCTCGCCCAATTTCAGCAGCAGAAATTCGTCTCGGTCGTCGATCAGCATCCGTTTAAACCGCCGCTGAACAGCCATGAAAGCCCTGACATTAGATGAGTTGATCCAGAAAGCGAACCCCGAAAGCCAAGTCCTTCGAGTACTTCACTTCTGACAACGCAAACACCGGGCCAAATCGAGATCCCGAGCGTAATCTTCGACGATAAAATCGATAAGCAATTGTAGCTTAACGACTTGTGGCTTTCTCTAGCCTAACGGGATGCATGGGCTGGTGGTGAGATGTGGTTTTTTCGCAACATTCAGGGAAACAACGTCGTCAGAACACCACCAAGTGGTGCATCAGTATCCGAGACCCGAATCAATTCGCCTGGTCCGCAGAATACATTAAACGCCCGCAGGTACAGAATTTGACACTGCCGCTCCGTAGTTCCACCAGCAACTGGGCGGTGAGTGCAACATAGCATTGGCTACAGGATCGATTCACGACCGGGGCCAGTGCATCCGCACCGTAAGCAGCAATCAGCCGACGGTATTGAGGGATCACATCGGGGGGGAGGATTTTCTCGGCTTCTGCCACTTCGACCTGGATCGCCGCAGCTTGTTCTTTGAGTCCCGCCTCTTTCGCCTGAACGCTTGCGGTCAACGTATTGACTTCGGTTTCGCTGGTTGCAATATCGAGCTCGACATTTTTGATGTCGCGTTGAGCGGCGTCGACCATCTCGAACGCTTCCAGAATTTCGTCTTCCAGAACGCTTTTGGACATGGTATCCGCGGCGATCTGTGAGCGAAGCGCTTCGTACTCACGCTGATTGGCGGCGATATTCAGCTTACCGTTCAGATCGTAGATCCGTGATTCACTCGACTTCAGCTGCAGATTCTTTTGGTCGGCACCGACCTTCATCTGCTTCAGCCGGGTTCGCTGGGCCTCCAGTTCGACTTTCTTGCGGTCAATAATCTGTTTGCGAGCAGCGACCTGCCGCGGCCCTCGTTCGAGCTGATCAGAAATCTCTCCCAGCTTCAAACGCAAGTCATGTAACCGCTTCATACCAGCTGAATTCGGACTCATCCACGTACTCTCCCCAAGGCCACTGATTTCTGCATCCGAACACTATAACACAATTTGCTCCGCTGCGCATTCTCATCCTCGGATTCTCGTCGTCGTCCCGCCTCCCTGTCTCAGTTGCGGGTTTTCCTTGCTCTGTTATCGTGTCATCATGTCGATGCGGATGTTCGAGGATGGCCGCAATCGAATTCACACGATGAGGCGCTCGTTTCCTCTTGCGGATCTGCGGGAGGAACGAGAGCCGATTTCACAGCCCCGCTGGATCGTCTGTCGGGGTCAAGTACGGCGGCAAGGAAACTCGCCACAGATTGAACGAGGGAAACGACGATGGGTTTAATGGATGGCAAGCGCGGTCTCGTTTTTGGGATTGCGAACGATTATTCGATCGCCTGGGCGATCACCGAGCAGTTGCATAAAGAAGGAGCCACGCTGGGGTTCACGCACCTTCCTGATCGGGACCCCGCCAATCCCAAGATGGAGCGGCGCGTCCGCAAGTTGGTCGATCCGATCGGTTCCAAGATGCTGGTTTCCTGCGATGTTCAGCAGGATGCCGACCTCGACAAGACCTTCGCGGCAGCCAAAGAGACGTTTGGAACACTTGATTTTATCGTCCATTCGATCGCCTATGCTCCCATCGACGACTTGAAAGGGCCGGTCTATGGTTGCAGTCGCGAGGGGTTCAAAACCTCAATGGATATCAGCGTTTTCAGCCTGATGGCCATCTGTAAACGGGCTCAGGAATTGATGCCAAACGGCGGCAGCATCATCACCCTGTCGTACCTGGGTGGCGAACGTGTCATCCCCGGATACAACGTCATGGGGCTCTGCAAAGCCGCACTCGAATCGTCGGTCGGTTATCTGGCACATGAATTGGGACAGAAAAAGATTCGCGTGAATGCTCTGAGTGCCGGGCCAATCAAGACACTCAGTTCTTCCGCCGTCGGCGGTTTTGATCTGATGATGAACCTGTATGGGGCGTTGTCACCACTGCGAAGAAATGTAGAAATCGAAGAAGTCGGAAAAACCGGTTTGTATCTGCTGAGTGATATGTCCACCGCCGTCACCGGAGAGACCCTGCACGTCGACAGTGGTTATCACGTCATGGGGGCTCCGCCACTGGATGTCAAATTTGGTTGATCAAATCAATGGAAGGTATTTTGTCGCAAGGGATCTCCCGAACAGACAATCCCCCGCGTGAAAAAACCAAGGTGGGCAAGGGAAATTTTCCTTGCCCACCTTTTGTGGTTTCGTTACACCGAACCAATTTCCCCGCCACGAGCAAGGATAACATGACCGCTCTCTGTGAATCGGGATCATCGCTTGCGCTCTTTCATCCCGTCATTCAAGATTGGTTTCATTCCCGTTTTGCAGGACCGACCGAGCCACAACAACAGGGTTGGCCGGAGATCGTCGCCGGGCGCGATATTCTGATTGCTGCACCGACGGGCAGCGGGAAAACCTTAACCGCCTTCCTGGCGGCAATCGATCGACTGTTCCAACTCTCCGAACAGGGGTCCCTGACCAACGAAATCCGTGTCGTGTACATCTCGCCGTTGCGGGCGCTCTCGAACGACATGCAGCGGAATCTGGAACAACCGCTGGCGGAAATTCTGGCACTCGCTGCAGAACGAGGGCGGGAAGTTCCGCCAATCCGAGTCGGCCTGCGGACCGGTGATACCCCCGCCGCAAAACGGGCCGCGATGCTCAGGCGTCCACCCCACATTCTCGTGACGACGCCTGAATCCCTGTACCTGATGCTGACCAGTCCAAAAAGCCGTGAAACATTGCGAAATGTCGAGACCGTCATCGTCGATGAAATCCACGCACTCGTCCGCGATAAACGAGGTTCCCATCTGGCGATCACCCTGGAACGTCTCGCCGCACTCAACCCCCGTAAAATCCAGCGGATCGGCCTTTCCGCCACCCAAAGGCCCATGGACCAAATTGCGCGATTTTTGACGGGTGTCGGTTCGGATGACGCCGCACGGTTCGTCGTCCCTTTACCGACTGTCGTACCGCCACTGGTCGCCGGCTCTGCAAAAAGGGGCCGAACAAAGCTGCCGCAAAATTCCGGCTTGCTCCCCTTCGATGACGAACTGCCGACGGCGACATCGGCGCTGCACGGCTCTTTACCAGCACGAGCACCAGCACCAGCACGATACACACCCGCGGGTCTCCCAAATGATCAACCCTCTGCGGATGCGGGCAATCGGTTACCGATCATCCTGGATATCGGTCACCAGCGGCAATTGGATCTGGCGATCGAAGTCCCTCCCAGCGACCTGGGGGCGGTCTGTATGCACGAACAATGGGCCGAGGTGAATACGCGGATTGTCGAGCTGGTCAATTCGCACCGGGCGACGCTGATTTTCGTGAACACCCGGCGACTGGCCGAACGGCTGACACATCAATTGAGCGAATTATTGGGGGAAGAGGCGATCAGCAGCCACCATGGTTCGCTCGCCTACAAACATCGGCACGACACCGAACAGCGACTGAAGTCGGGGCAACTCAAGGCCGTCGTCGCGACGGCGTCTCTCGAAATGGGGATCGACGTCGGCTATATCGACTTGGTGATTCAAATCGGGTCTCCCCGAAATATCTCGACTTTTTTGCAGCGGATTGGTCGCTCGGGGCATGCCTTGGGACTGATCCCCAAAGGACGATTGTTTGCCCTGACACGCGATGAATTATTCGAGTGCATGGCCATCATGCGCGCGATTCGTGCGGGTCGACTGGATATCGTCCCCATCCCTGTTGCGCCACTGGATGTCCTGGCGCAGCAGATCGTCGCCGAGGTCGCCAGCCAGGAATGGGGAACCGACGAATTATTTGCTCTGATGCGTCGGGCCACCCCTTATTGTGACCTGTCGCGCTACGAGTTTGACCGGGTGGTACGAATTCTCAGCGAGGGGATGACGCCAGGGGGCGAACGGAGTCGGGTCTTTCTCCACCACGATCAGGTCGGGCGCCGATTACGGGCTCGCCCCGGCGCCCGGATGGCAGCCATTGCCAACGGAGGGGCAATTCCCGAAGTCTTTGCCATCCGCGTGGTGACCGAAGAGGATCATACCGTCGTCGGCTCGGTCGACGAAGATTTTGGAACAGAAAGTCAGTCGGGGGACATCTTCCTGCTCGGAAATACCTCGTGGCGGATTCGGTATCTCCGCGGCGGTGACTTGTTCGTGACCGATGCAGGGGGGGCACCACCGACCATCCCGTTCTGGCGGGGTGAAGCCCCCGGCCGAACCTACGAACTTTCGGAAGAGGTCTCGCGGCTGCGTGAAGATCTGGAACAGCGACTGGAGGATCCCGTCGCCGCAGAAAACTGGCTGGTTCTCGAAGCCTTCGTCAATCTGGAAGCGGCTCACCAGGCGGTGGAGTATGCACGAGCCCAAAAGGCCGCCATTGGACTTCTTCCTACCCTGCGCCGGGTGGTCTTCGAGCGATTTTTTGACGAGAGTGGCGGGATGCAACTGGTGATCCACGCCCCCTTCGGTACTCGCATCACACGCGCCTGGGGACTGGCGATGCGGAAACGCTTTTGCCGCTCGTTCGACTTCGAGTTACAGGCAAACGCCGATGATGACGGGATCGTGCTGTCGCTGGGGCCACAGCACAGCTTTCCGCTTGAAAGCATGTTTCCCATGCTCACCCCGCGTAACGTGCAGGCGATGTTCGAGCAGGCAGTGCTGATTGTACCCATTTTCCAGAATCGCTGGCGCTGGAATGCCACACGGGCGCTCCAGGTTTCACGAGCGAAACATGGAAAAAAGGTCCCCCCCGCATTACAGCGATTCCGCAGCGAAGATCTGCTCACGGCGGTATTTCCGAAGTTAACCGGGTGTCAAGAAAATGTTGTGGGTGACATCGAACTGCCGGATCATCCACTCGTCAAGCAAACGATGGATGACTGTCTGTATGAAGCCCACGATATGGAAGCACTCAAAGAAGTGCTGGGGAAAGTGGAACGGGGCGAAATCGAATTTCTTGCCCGCGATACGCGTGAGCCTTCCCCCTTCAGTTATGAATTGATCAACGCGAATCCCTACGCATTTCTGGATGGGGGGGAAGTCGCAGAACGCCGAGCCCGTGCGGTTTCGACTCGCCGATCGCTGTCGGTGGAAAGTGTGCAGGATTTGGGTCGCCTGGATCCGGATGCAATCGCCCAAGTGGTGGCCGAAGCACAGCCTCTGGTTCGGAATGCCGACGAACTGCATGATGCATTGCTGAGCCGCATGCTGTTACCGGAAAACGAGGGTTTCGAGTGGCGAGAGTTCTTAGACGAACTCGTGGCGGAGGGACGAGCGACCGTGGTGACCCGCGCAGAGCCCCTCACCTCAGGCGATCCCGATCTGTCCCCCGCGACCTCCTGGTGTCCGCTTCAGCCCAACGTGTCGCAGCCCAAGTCTAAGCCTAAGCCAAAGCCGATTGCCGGTGGCGGATTGCGAGAACAGCTCGCGGATCAACGAAATCTTCCTCCTATCGCCTGGGCCGCCACAGAACGAATCCCCGCAGTCCTGGCGGCATTTCCCGAGGCAACACTTTCACCCGAGGTCACGGTTCCCGCTGAAGTGAAACAAGACTGGGAGCTGACGGAAGCGCGCGTCGCGCTGGTGCGAGGCCTGTTAGAAATCTGTGGACCGATTACCGGCGAAGTGGTCAGTGAACGGGCCGGAATCACCAAAAACCAGGCCAACGCGGCACTGGAAGCCCTCGAAGGCGAAGGAGTCGTCCTGCGAGGCCGATTCACCGCAGGCTCTGTTCACGAGGCTGCGACGGTTCCGCCACAACAAAAACTCGCCCCGCGCGATGAATCCGACGAATCACGCAACTTCCCCAGCGAGTCTTCGACCGAATGGTGCCATCGACGGCTTTTGGCTCGTATTCACCGGCTCACAATGGACGGACTGCGGAAGCAGATCGAGCCGGTCGGAGTCGACGTATTTATTCGCTTCCTGACCCGTCATCATGGGGTCTCTTGGTCCCATCGACGCGGGGGAGCGAATGGGTTATTCGAGGTGATTGCACAACTGCAGGGGATGGACATTCCATCGGTCGCCTGGGAACGGGATCTGTTGCCACTGCGGGTTGAGAATTATCAACTCGAATGGCTGGACGAATTATGTTTGACGGGGGAAGTCGGTTGGGGACGCCTGTTTCCTCCACCAAGAAATCCCGAGAAATCGCGACCGATTGCCAGCCTCACCCGCGTGGCACCGGTTTCGTTTTTTCTGCGGGAAGACGCTCCCTGGCTCGGTTTTCGCTCACCAGAACTCGATCTGGAGGGCCTGAGCAGTCCGGCAAAACAAGTCTACGAACTGTTGACGGCGCGGGGAGCGATGTTTGCAGCCGATTTGCTGACCGCTACCCGCATGCTGAATGATCATCTGGATGACGCCTTGGGTGAACTGGTTTCGCGAGGCGTTCTGACCGCCGACGGGTTTGCTGGCCTGCGGGGACTCGTCGGCGAAAAGCCGACCGCAGCCCGGAAATTGAATCGTCAAAAGGTCGAGCGTAAACGCGCCACCAAGGGGGCCATCGGTCGCTGGTCGATACGGACTGCGGCGAACTCACTGAGCCGACTTAACGACTCGCCGAACGAAACATCGACAAGCAATCCCCCCCCGCCCGACCGCAGCAAGCGGGCCGCCGAGGACTGGGCCTGGCAATTACTCCGTCGTTGGGGGGTCGTGTTCCGTGATCTCTTATTGAGAGAAGACGGTGCCCCCACCTGGTTTGAACTTTTGCAGGTCTTGCGGCGACTGGAAGCTCGGGGTGAGATTCGAGGAGGGCGGTTTATTGCGGGGGTTGCGGGGGAACAGTTTGCACTCGCCGATAGCGTGCAGCAATTAAGACGTTTACGTGATGAAGGGGGAAAGCACGAGATCGTGATCATCTCGGGGGCAGACCCCTTGAATCTGGTCGGGATTATCACACGTCAAGAACGTGTCCCCCGAACCGCCTCAAATCGAGTCGCATATCTGGATGGTGTCGCTGTCGCATCCCTGCAGGGGGGAGAAATTCGCTGGCTGAGTGACGCACCTCGAGATGCCATGGCCAAGGTACAAGAGCGACTTCGTCAGGCGTCATTCACCGAATGCACCCCGGCTGAAGTAAAGGATCCATTCGAACATGGCATCTCGCCCGCCAATTCCCGATTGGACTGATGAGACCGCGTTCATCACCGACGATCGTTCGCCGGACAAAGATTCATCCGGCACGCTCAAGCGTTTCACCCAGTCCCCTCACCCAGACCGCTCACCCCGTCCACTCGGATTGGTATTGGGGCTGATTCGACCGTTGATGTTTCAGGCTTGAGCTTTGATCCCGTCTGATACTGGTCCAAGATCGACTGCAACTGTGCCGAATCCATGACTTCCTTTTCCATCAACTCACGCGTGATATGTTCCATCACATCACGGCGGGTCGACAGCAACTCGTACGCGGTATCGTAGGCGGCATCGATAATCCGGCGAACTTCCAGGTCAATCTCCCGAATTGTCGATTCGCTATGCGAATGATCCACCGCCGCCGGACTTCCTCCCAGGAAGGGGTTTGAACGAGACTCGCTGTAGTGAACACGCCCCAGCTTTTCGCTCATCCCAAATTCAGTAATCATCCGCCGGGCAAAATCCGTGGCGCGCTGCAGATCATTCGATGCACCCGTCGAATTCTCGTGGTAAATCAGTTCCTCGGCAGCAATCCCTCCCATCAAAACACAGATTCGATTCTGCATTTCGGTCTTCGTAATCAATTGACGATCATCTTCGGGACGCTGAAGCGTATATCCAAGTGCCCCAAGTCCGCGAGGAATAATCGAAACCTTATGAACCGGATCAACGTTGGGAAGTGAACAGGCGACGAGCGCATGCCCCACTTCATGCCAGGCGACGCGTTGCTTGACCTCTTCGGGCATCACGCGAGCAGACTTCTCGAGGCCCGCCACAACACGATCAAATCCCTCTTCAAATTCCTGAGTGGTGACCGCAGATTTATTGTTGCGAGCTGCTAATAAAGCCGCTTCATTGACAAGATTCGCCAAATCAGCACCAACAAATCCTGCGGTCAATTTGGCAAGATGCTTCAGGTTGACTCCCTCTTCCATCTTGATCTTGGCAGCATGAACTTTCAAAATGGCCTCTCGACCACGAATGTCAGGTCTGTCGACCAAGATGTGCCGGTCAAAACGACCAGGTCTCATCAAGGCGGGATCCAGTGTCTCAGGACGATTTGTGGCAGCCAATACGATCACGCTCTGATCTGAACTAAATCCGTCCATTTCGACCAACAGTGCGTTTAATGTCTGATCCCGCTCTTCACCACCCCCCGGTGACCCATGGCTGCGAACTTTTCCAATCGCATCAAGCTCATCGATGAAGATGATCGACGGAGACTGCTCCCCAGCCTGCTGGAACATATCACGCACCCGTGACGCACCGACACCCACAAATAACTCGATAAAGTCGGAACCGGAAAGACTAAAAAACGGGACACCCGCCTCACCCGCGACTGCCTTGGCCAAAAGTGTTTTTCCCGTTCCCGGTGGACCAACCAACAGCACTCCCCGAGGAATTCGACCACCTAATGCCTGATATCGAGAGGGATTACGAAGAAAATCGACGATCTCTCGCAACTCTTCCACCGCCTCGTCAATCCCCGCGACATCATTAAAGGAAATGCCAACTTCTTCCTCAGCATATAACTTTCCTCGGCTTTTCCCAAACGCAATCGCCGAACCTGGGCCACCCATTCGCCGCAGCATCAACCAGATACAGCCAATACAGCCCGCTGCGAATAATGTGAGAAAAATCTGATCTCGCCAGGGAGAGGGGGATTCTTCATAACCCCAGTCCGTGATTTTGTTGTTTCGCAACAGTTCATCCAGCCTCCCCTTTTCGGCGTCACTCATGCTTCCCACGGGAACGGTAAAATGCTTGGGGGCCTGCTTCGCATCGGTCACATTCTTCGGCTGATCCTGAAATTTCATCGTGCTGGGACCGCGACGAAGCAGGAAAACATTCTCTCCATGCAACGTTTTTTCTTCCAGCCTTTTGACGAATTCACTGTAGCTCAACGACTCTTCTCGCCATCGACTCGAAAAGCTAAACAGAATTGCCCCAACAGTGATCAGAATGATCAGAAACCAAAACAGATTCGTAGACCAACCCTTCTCAGTACGCTTTCCCGCTGGCTCAAGCTTCTCGAAAGGTCGTTTTGGGTCCGGTTGAGACATCGGTAAAATCAATTCCTATCAGGAACAACAGCATGCCCAAATGGAAATCACTGAATGTGATCGGGCATGGAATCAAAGTATCCATAACTCTAGGATGCCAAAGACACCGGGTCAACTCTCTGATCATCAGAGCCCTCAGTTCACACCCCAACGGCAATCAAGACCTCGGTTCTCGTTGATTTTGACATTCCCCCACTCAAACCGGATCTGATTCTCCCAGACCAGCGGCTTGAACAAAAAACCTCAACAGAAACGGGGAGATTCCGTGACAGCCAAATTCGCCGCCGACACCATCCTCACCGTGAGTGCCAGGGAATTCAGCCGAGTCTCCGTCGAATCCGCACGAGACATAAACACCACAGGACTCGAAGTACCACACAAAACCCCGCCAAAACGACAATCTGCTGTGTACATGATGGCTTTTACGGTTAAGTTCGCTGACAACAAATTGGGGAATAGCATTCCCTCTGCCGCACCAACAACCTCCCCCTCAATCCGCTTCTTTTCACCCGCGTCTTCTGCATACGCCAGATCAAATGACAGCGGGCCTTGAACCACACAACCCGAAATCTCACCCTCCCGGTTCCGCCGGGCAAGCTCAACAGCATCGAGCGTATCCGGCATCGATTCCGTTGATTTTTCTGTTGCGGACATCACCGCGATCCGGGGCAAATCGGCAAAAGATTCCGACCGCAATACTGACGCGACATCAACAAGACTTCGTAAAATATCTTGCTTTTGCTCTAACGATGGCTGAATCGTGATACCGGTGTCGGAAAGCAGAAACCGCCGTTTATCACGCGGGATCTCCATCAAAACCACTTGGCAAATCGAACGGCCTGTTCGAAGTCCAGAGTCTCGCTGCAAAATAGCGCGCATCAGTTCCGGAGTCGCAATCTGCCCCTTCATCAAGGCCAACGCGCGACCCGCACGAACTTCGGCCACTGCATCTATCGCAGGATCGATCGAGTCAACCAGACCGAAATCGGTGAGATCGATATCAAGATCTGCTGCCAACGTACGAATCTCCGCAACACGACCAACAAGGATCGGCGAAATCCAACCCCGTCTCTGCGCGATCGACATCGCCTCGAGCACTGTTCGATCCGCACCACCCGCGGCCACGACCGGTATGGGAGACGACATCTGGTCTGCCATCTGATAAAGTGTGGAAAACCCAACCAGAGACATTTTAACCCTTATTTCCCGAGCCAATCAACGCTATTTAAGAAAAAACCTTCTTCAATTGAATTTGAAGAAGGCTTTTTAATAATCCCGCCATACCGAAATCATCACGTTGTGGCGATTGTTTTGACGACAGCCCCGCGAACGCTCGGTCGCCGATCGCGTTCACCAACAAATTCCATCAAAGCCTTTCGACCAGCATCACCCAGTCGAAACTCCGCCAACCGGACGATTCTTGTGTAGCCACCTTGGCGATCACGAAAACGTGGTGCGATCTCACTAAATAAAACATCAACAGCATCCTTGCTCCGAAGGGCCGCGAAGGCTCGTCGACGAAGAGCAACCGCTGGAGAAATTGCGGCGTTCCACTGCTGCCAGCGTTCCGAATTCCGCCATTGCTCCCACTCGGCACTTCCACGCGTTGCGGAGGTACTGTACTGTACTGCATTTTCTTCGTAAGCGAGTGCTTTTTTGCCGAGCGTGATCAGCTTCTCCACGACCGGGCGCAATTCCTTCGCCTTTTCGACCGTGGTGATGATCCGTCCAGCGACCTTCGGCACGTTGGGTGCACCCGCTTCTGGCCGGGTTGAACAAATCAAACTTGTCGCCATATTTCGAAACATCGAAGTACGGTGACTTTGATTCCGATTTAACTTTCGACCGCTTTTTCGATGTCGCATGATCTCTTCAAAACCAAATCAGAGTGTGTTTTTAGTCCTACTTGACGACCATTCGGCTACCGAGTTGTTTTGATTACTTTTTCGACAACTTGTGCGCCATCGCCAAATCAAAACGACTTTGAGCCTGGAACCCCCACCATCGCTACTCAGCGATCTCGCTGCTGCATCGACTGTGGTAGCCTCATACCAAGCCGGAGCGACAACGAATTTAATCGCTCACGCACCTCTTGCAGAGTCGTATCCCCAAAATTTCTTACCTGTAACAGCTGATCCTCACTCCGAATTACCAAGTCCCGTACGGTGTTGATCCCTTCGGATTCGAGGCAATTCGTCGCTCGTACCGACAAATTCAGCTCAGCCAAACTGCGACCCAACTTTTCTTCCAGTTCCAAATCAACCGGAGCGTATCCAGTCGCCTCAAGCATATTTTTCAAACCACTATCCGGGAACGTCTCTGGACCAGGTTCACGGTAAGTGATGATCGGATTCAAGTGTTTACGCAATATCTTGGCAGACTCGACCAACGCATTTTCAGGAAGAACCGTACCGTTGGTCCAAATTTCCAAAATCAACCGATCGTAGTTCGTCCGTTGACCAACTCGCGTCTCTTCAATTTTGTAACGAACTCGGGTGATGGGGGAGAAGATCGAATCGATCGGAATCACTCCGACCTCATTTTGATGATCTGGCTGCTCAGAAACAGGAGAATAACCGCGACCGTTGTCGACGAGAATCTCAATCTGTAACGAAACATCGTCAGTCATCGTCGCAATCACCAAATCTTTGTTGTACACATCGACCTGATCATCAGCGATAATGTCCGCAGCGGTGACAACCCCACGCTCATGTCGTTCAATTCGCAGCGTCCTAGGCACCATCGCGTGGTTCTTGACGACCACGGATTTCAAATTCAGACAAATGTCTGTCACATCCTCGACCACGCCAGGTATGGTGGTGAACTCGTGCTGAACACCCTGTATTTTAATCCGGGTGACTGCACTTCCCTCAAGGCTGGACAGCAAAATCCGTCGCAGACTGTTCCCGATCGTCGCACCAAAACCACGCTCAAACGGCTCAATGACAAACTTGCCATAAGTGCTCGTCAGCGTTTCTTTCTCAGTGACGACCCGATTTGGCAATTCAAGGCCGCGCCATCGAATTCTCATTGAACACTCGCATACTGTTATCGTAAATCGAACGCTGAACACCACACGATCAAATCAAACACGTCGTTTCTTCCGTGGTCGACAACCATTATGGGGAATTGGCGTAATATCTTCAATGGACCTCACGACAACACCTGAAGTCTGCAATCCCGTAATCGCACTTTCGCGACCAGAACCAGGGCCCTTGACTTGGACCTCCATTTCTTTCATACCGAACTTGGCAGCACGCTCAGAACACGTCTCAGCAGCGCGCTGCGCCGCGAACGGAGTACTTTTTCGACTCCCCTTGAAGCCGACCGTCCCAGCGGACGCCCAACACAACACATCGCCATTCACGTCAGTGATCGTCACAATCGTGTTGTTAAACGTCGCCTGAATATGGGCAATACCACGGGTGATATTACGTCGTACCTTACGTTTCTTGACTTTTGCCATTTCGTAACCTGCTCACTATTTCAACCAGTGTCTACGCCAATTCCACTTCACCGCACCGAATCAAATCGCCACGAGTACCGATGGGATACCAACCAGAACTCGCGGTCGCGCAGATCAATGCTTCATATCCTTGACGCCCTTCTTACCGGCGACTGTCTTCTTGATACCTTTGCGTGTCCGTGCATTAGTCCGAGTCCGCTGCCCACGTACCGGAAGATTACGTCGATGACGCAAACCCCGATAACACTGAATGTCCCGCAACCGCGCAATGTTCTGCTGAATCGAACGTCGCAGCTGACCTTCGACCAAAAACTCTTTATCCAACAGGCCGGTGATACGCGACACGGTCTCGTCGGTGAGAGCCCCGGCCTTCATAAAGGGGTTGATACCGAGCCGAAAACAAATGTCGGCAGCAACCCAATCACCAATGCCGTAGATGTATTGCAGCGCCACTACGACCTGTTTGTCGTTTGGCAAATCCACACCTTGAATACGCGGCATAACAATCCAATCACTTATAAGAAATCACTGAAAACTACTAATTAACCTTGTCGCTGCTTGTGCCGTGGGTTCGTCGAGCAGATCACATAGACCCGCCCTTTCCTCCTGACGACTTTACAACCTTCACAGATTAACTTTACGCTTGAACGAACCTTCATTTTTACTACTCCTGCACGTCCAGTAGGCCGTGTTGCTGACGGGCTACCAGGTAGCTGTCAATCTTATGAATCAAATCTATGGCCACCGAAACACAAATCAGCAGTCCGGTTCCACCGTAGAAACTCGATATCGAACTATCCAAATGAAGTAACCCAGAGGCGACAGTAGGAATCACCGCAACCAGCGATAAGAACGCCGCACCAACGTAAGTCACCCGTGTCATCACGCGTTCCAGATAGCCCGCAGTCCGATCCCCTGGGCGATAACCCGGAATGAAACTACCGTAGTCCTTCAAATTCGAAGCCATCTCGCTCGGATTAAAAGTGATGGCAGTCCAAAAGTAACAAAAAAAGAATATCAATGCGATATAGCACAGGTTGTAAACAAATCCGCCGTGATTCGAAAACGCCGCCTCGCACTTGTTCAAAAACGTTCCAATTCCGAGAAAACTGATATTGAGTGACGAAAGCTGCTTGAACAACAACCACGGAAACATCAAAAGACTTGACGCAAAAATGATCGGCATCACACCCGACTGATTCAATCGTAGCGGCAGACTATCCGTCCGGCCCCCGTACACCTTATTACCTCGAACATGTTTTGCGCTCTGAACCGGGATACGTCTTACCGCCTGTGTGATGAGCACTACCCACCATACGACGCCGAAGAACACCGCTACAAGTACAATGATCCGATCGATGCCGGATTGTCCACCAAGCCCGATACCGTTTTTGAACGCGGGTCCAATCAGACTCCCCAAGGCGGTCGGGAGACGAGACAATATCCCAGCCATGATCAAGAGACTCACGCCGTTTCCCAAACCATATTCATCAATCTGTTCACCGATCCACATCAACAACACGCTACCGGCCGTCATTGTGATCGTGCAGATAATCTTCATATAAAAATTGTCGAACTCAGGAAGAATGATCCGCTCGTCACCCCCCTGATTTCCGGACAAAACAACAATCCAGAAATAACTCTGCACAAAACAAATCACCACGGTTGCGTACCGTGTCCATTCGTTGATCTTCTTGCGGCCCGACTCGCCCTCTTTCTGCAGCTTTTCCAATGGAGGATATACAGTTCCCAACAACTGAAAAATGATCGACGCAGAGATGTAAGGCATAATGCCTAAGCCGAATATGGTCATCATTCCGATGTTTGACGCGGAAAACAGCGACAACATGCTCATGACCTGAGCGACCCCAGTCCCCCCCTGCCGTTTCAAACTTTGAGAGAGTGCCTCTTGGTTGACGAACGGCAACGGCATCGAAAAACCGAGTCGATAGACAGCCAGCAACACTAGCGTCAATAACAATCGGTTTCTCAATTCAGGAATCGATAACACGCTGCGGATGTGCTTAAACATGAGCTCAATTATCCAGCATAACTATGGCTGCGACCAACACGTTCAACCTGTCCGCCCCGGGCGACAATTGAATCTTCAGCGCTACGAGAAAAATGCGTAGCACGAACAGTCAACCGTTTGGTCAATACCCCATCGCCGAGAATCCTCACCGAAATCTTACCATTCGTGGCCAAACCATGTTCACGAAGGGCAGTGATGTCGACAATAGCACCATCCTCGAATACGCGTTCCAGATCCTTCAAATTCACCTCCGCAACCAAGGTTGCGAATTGCTTATTCGAGAATCCACGCTTCGCGACCCGTCGTTGAAGTGGCATCTGGCCCCCCTCAAATCCGACGCGTGTACTATGTCCAGACCGGCTACCAGCACCTTTGTGCCCGCGTCCCGATGTCTTGCCGTGTCCTGAGCCGATACCACGCCCAACTCGTTTTCGCTTTTTTCGCGGTGTCTCAAGACCCAAATCATGTATCATCATATTAAACACCAACCCCTCTCAAACGGGCGATCTCTTCTCGACTTCGTAGTTGTGACAGTGCATCAAATGCTGCCTTAACAACATTGATCGGGTTGGACGAGCCACGTGTCTTGGTCAAAACATCAGTCAGACCCAGCGACTCGGCCACCGCTCGCACACACGCCCCAGCGATAATACCAGTCCCGGGATTTGCGGGCATCAGCATTACCTGGCTTGACCCAAATCGACCAACAACCTGATGGGGGATCGAATTTTTCGTCAGGGGACAACGAATCATATTCCGATTGGCGGCTTTCACCGCTTTCTCAACCGCAGTCGGCACCTCAACGGCTTTGCCGTATCCGTAGCCGACTCGTCCTTGCCCGTCGCCAACCACCACCAGTGCCGTAAAGCTGAACCGACGTCCACCTTTGACCACACACGCACAGCGTCGAATCTGGACGACGCGTTCCGGGGAATCTGAGTTTGATTTATCGCCTGCCACGTTTCGTTATCTCCAGCCACCAGGGCTATCTTATTTCCGTGCCTAGAACTCGAGACCCGCTGCACGAGCCGCTTCTGCTAATTTTGCAATGCGTCCATGAAATCGACACGAGCCACGATCGTAGGTGACCAATTTGACCCCCTTTGCCAAAGCACGAGTGGCGATCTCACGACCGATGATTTCCGCGCCAGCCTTATTCCCACCGCTCCCCAGCTTGCCCCGCAGTGAAACTTCCAGACTGGATGCCGCTGCCAACGTTCGACCGGTCGAATCGTCAATAACCTGAGCGTAAATATGCCGTCCGCTACGAAAAACCGTCAACCGAGGTCGCCCGCTCTTCAGCCGATTCCGAACGCGAAACTGCCGTCGTCGGCGTTGCGTTGAAATGATTTCTTGCCCGTTCATAATGACCCTATCAGACCAATAAATCGAAAATAAGCTTGTAGATCAACTGCCGAACGCCTTACCGGCCTTGCGTCGGACACGCTCACCGGCATACCGAATCCCCTTGCCCTTGTAGGGCTCAGGAGGTCGCACCGCGCGAATATTTGCTGCGAACTGACCTGCAGCGTGTTTATCAGCACTCTTGATCACAACGTGAGTGTTGTCGGGCAATTCGCAAGAAACGCCCTCTGGCACCTTCAGTTCAACATTATTGGCAAAGCCGACCTGTAACGAGATCACACCATTTTTCAGCGCCGCTTGGTAACCGACACCGACGATCTCGAGCTTCACTTCCCAAGGCTGAATCAAACCCACGACCATGTTTGACAATAAACTCCGCGTCAAACCATGGAGCGCCCGACTCTGTGCTGTATCGTCCACTCGTTCCACAGCGACCAGATTTGCCTCCTGGAACTTCACCAGGATACGATTATCCACAGGGACCACCAACGTTCTCGAACCCTTCGTGGCAGTTGCCTGTCCATCCTTAAAGGCGAACGTGACCCCTGCCGGGATGGGAATCGGTTTTTTTCCTACGCGTGACATACGACGTTCTCAACTTAAAACACAGACCGATCACCAAACCTGAAACAACACTTCCCCACCAACCCGCTGTTGACGCGCCTCACGACTGCTCAACACGCCCCGGTTTGTAGAGACAATACAAATCCCGAGCCCCTGCAACACCTGAGGCAGATCGTCGACTGTCGAATAAATCCGACAACCGGGACGGCTCACTCTTTTCAAGTGCCGAACCACCGCACCGCCGTCGGCTGCGTATTTCAACGCCACCCGCAACAACCCCTTGGTCTCTGCCGGTGACTCATAACTCCAAATATAACCTTCACGCTGTACTGCATCGAGAATCGATCGATTCAATTTTGAATCCAGTACGTTTACAAATGGGCTCTCGTTTCGAACCGCATTTCTGATCCGCGTGATCATATCCGACACACCGTCTGCCATAGCGTCACCAACTCGCCTTCTTGACCCCAGGGATCATTCCATCTAAAGCAAGATTTCGAAAACAAATCCTGCACAATTTAAATTTCCGATACACCGCACGAGACCGGCCACACAACTGGCAGCGGTGCTCAAGACGAGACGAAAATTTTGGCTTTTTACTTGCTTTTACTCTGTGCGCCGTCGTCGCCATTCCATCCCTCTCGCAGTCACAACCAGCCGTTGCCGATCGTCCTTACAGTTTTTTTGGTAACTCATTTCCCGATGATGCGATCAGCCCATGAAGACTGTTACAAATTCGCGTCAGAATCTCAAGCGACTTGTTCTTTTGCGAACGGAATTCCGATCTCTTTCAACAGCATCAACGCTTCCGCGTCACTGTTTGCTGTTGTTACGATCGCAATATTCATCCCCTGAACGTACGTGACGCGATCAGGATCAATTTCCGGAAACACGGTCTGCTCATTCAGACCCATACTGAAGTTGCCGTTGCCGTCAAATCCCGTTGCTCTCACTCCACGAAAGTCTCGAACTCGGGGCAACGCCAACGTAATCAGCCGCTCGATGAAATCGTACATACGACTCCCGCGGAGTGTGACTTTGCAGCCGACATCCACACCCTCACGGAGTCGAAAACCGGACACAGCGATACGCGACTTAGTAACCTGTGGCTTCTGACCGACAATCGTTCTCAAATGATCTACGGCTTCTTCTACGCGCTTGCGGTCTGCCAGAGCTTTTCCGAGGCCCATGCTCACCACAACCTTCACGATCCTGGGGATCGAGTGCACGTTCTCTCGGCCCAATGCCGCTTTGAGGTTCGGCAAAATCTTTGTATTGTACTTATCGAGTAACCGTGGCATTTTCTGATCCGTAACTAAGCGTCAGTCATCTGACGACAATTAAGCGTCAGCCTTTTGACGACCAATGACCCCAAGAGAACCTTTGCACGACTTGCAGTATCGCTCACGCGAGTTCTCGGTGACCCGAGCACCCACCCGAACCCCCTTACTGCACTGAGCACAATACACCATCGCGTTCGAGCTGAATATCGGCATTTCTCGTGAAATCCGGCCCCCTTGCGGGCTGCTGGGGTGGCCCTTTTTGACATGCTTGAATACCCGATTCACGCCTTCAACGAGGATTTTCTCGCCCCCGTCTAACACACGCACAACCTTACGCGGCACAATACCGGCATCATCGCCGGTTATCACCACCACCATGTCACCTTTACGCATCCGCATGATTTACCTAACCTCAATGAACAGCTCAAACGACTTCAGACGCCAGGCTGATGATCTTCATGAAACGCTGATCACGCAATTCGCGTGCAACAGCACCGAAAATACGAGTACCGCGTGGATTGTTGTCGTTATCGACCAACACGATCGCGTTCGTGTCGAAACGTATGTAACTACCGTCTACTCGGCGATATGCTTTACGAGTTCGAACGACGACACCCTTGACGACGGCTTTCTTACCTACGCCGCCGTTTGGCAACGATCTCTGTACAGCCACGACAACGATGTCACCCAGCCCCGCATACCGGCGATTCGATCCTAGAACCTTAATGCAGCGTGCGGTTTTCGCGCCCGTATTGTCGGCGACATTCACCATTGTTTGCATCTGAATCATCTGATCACCACTCTTTCACTCGCCCGCTTCACCGGCAAAGTCTATTAATCTCAATATCACTCAACAGCCGTCTCGGCAGCCGAGTCCACTGCAGCACCCGAGGCTTTCGTGACCACGCTCACCACGCTCCACCGCTTTAACCGTGACATCGGTCGACTCTCGACAATCTCGACGACATCCCCAACCTTCGAGATGTTCGTCTCGTCGTGCGCATGACAAACAGTGGTACCAGAAACGGTCTTCTGATATTTGGCGTGTCGATAGACACGACGAACCTCGACTCGTCGTGTTTTGTCACAACGGTCTGATGCCACGATACCTACGAGTCGCCTTCTCATGAATCGATTCCTGCCACCCTCTCGGGCCAATCTGTTTCGTTTAGATTTAACTTATTTCGCCGCAGCCGCGATTCGTTGCTTTTCCGCAACAACTGTTGCAATCCGGGCGATCTGCCGCCGCAACGTCGACCTAAGTCCAACTTTCGCCTTGGCATCCTCATGCGAGCCAAATCGATAGCCGAACTCCTCTTTTGCGCAATCAATTGCGAGACTCTCTAATTGATCTACAGGCAGTTGTCGCAGCTCATTACACCGATGCACGTTTCACCTCGAATAGCACTAATTGCGGTATCTAGCTAACTGCGGCCTGAAGACCACAGTACGTCACAACACGACGAAAAATCGCCGAGAACCATCGTAACGCGTTGATGCATCAAACATGACGACCAACCATCCGAACCCGAACCGGTAGCTTATAGGCCACACGAGCGAAACACTCTCGTGCTGCGGCCTGTGATACTCCGGATAATTCGAACAATACTTTTCCAGGTCGGATCACAGCCACCCAGTGATCTGGTTCGCCTTTTCCTTTTCCCATTCGCGTTTCCAGAGGTCGCGCTGTCATCGGCTTGTTCGGAAAAATACGGATGTACAATTTCCCTTCACCGCGAACATATTGGGTCGCTGCAACACGGCAAGCTTCGATCGTGTTCCCGCGAATATGACCTGCGTCCATCGTCTGCAGACCCCATTCGCCGAACGCGACTGTCGCGCCGCGTGTCGCATTACCTTTTACGCGCCCTCTTTGCTCTTTGCGATGCTTGACCCGCTTGGGCATGAGAGCCATCGTTAACCTCCTCGTCGCCTAAATCGATCCAAACCTTGACACCAATTGTACCCATCGTGGTCCGCGCTACCGCCAGACCGTAATCAATCCTCTTGCGTAACGTCGACAATGGAATCGACCCCTTACTGGCCTTTTCCGTTCTCGACATTTCTGCGCCGCCCAGTCTCCCAGACAGCTCAATCTTCACACCGTCAAC
>CAMBQP010000022.1 GCA_945869955.1 Schlesneria paludicola DSM 18645 | reverse complement strand
GGCTAATTACTGATGTCCCTCCGGGACGGCGCTCATTACTATCCCCTGTACCGACATTTGGGGCTCATAACTCTCGCACGATAATTCCTATGTGTCCCATAATTCCCGTAAGTCCCATAAGTCACTCCATGAAGGGGTCATCCGGATTTCCGGCTCCGGGCTCCTTTGGGATTGGTTTGTGCCACGGCACCAGTCACTGCTCAAGAAACTTGAGCGTATAGACGTCGTCGGCTTTGACCGCTTCTGGCTTGAGGAGTCCGATCTCGGTCATTTGGGTGGCGAGTGTCTGCCAGCGTTCGGCAGTCATCTGGCCTAGACGGGCTTCCTCAAAACCTTCGGGGAGGCAGAGGGGCAGCAGGGCTTTGGCGCCAAAGGCGAGGATTTCATTCCCCATTTCCGGGTTTTCTTCGTGGATTCGCTTGTTGGTTTCGTCCGGGTCAGCAAGATATTTTTTCCAACCCCGAATTGAGGCGCGCGTCATTTTGGCGACCAGTTCAGGATTTTTCTCGAACTGCTCACGCCCGGTCAGTAACACACTGGTGTAGGTGTTAAAGCCAATGTCTGACAGCATCAGGCAGAGTGGGTCACTTTTTTCTCGTTCAGCGAGGAATGGTTCGCTGAAGCTGTAGGCTTGCTGTCCATAGTCGGCTTGTTCAAGAAACTGGGCGACGTTGCCGGGATAGGGGACGACCTGCGCCGCATCGAGATTGACCTTACTCTTCAAGAATTGGGCGTAGGGCTGGCCCGAATTCATGGCGAGTGTGAAGGTCTTTTGCTGGGCCAGATCTTCCAGCCGAGTCAGACCACTTTTCCGATGAACCATGATACAGCGAGGACTGTTTTGTATGGGGCTCATCACCACCACGACATCCGCCTGCTGGGCTCGGGCCAAGAGAATCTTGTCGGCATTATCGACACCGAAGGTGACTTTTCCTTCCGCCACATCCGCAATGACGGGAACTTTGGGACCACCGGGTCTGATGGTGACGTTCAAGCCTTCTTCGGCGAAATAGCCATGCACCGCAGCGGCATAAAATCCACCATGCTCGGCTTCCGGAAACCAGTTCAGGGCCAGGGTGACATCCGTCATGGCTCCGGCGGCCTTCGTCACGGGAGCAACCGGTTTCTCGGACTGGCATCCGATCAGAACCAGCAACAGACAAGGAAACCAACGGGAATGAATAGTCATCGTTTTTACGTCTTTCGTGTTGAAGGGTTCTGGTTCTGGATTGGCACGAGATCCCAACCGATCGCGTTGGGGTTAAGCCAAAACGACAAGGATGTGTCCCGGTTGATCCCCTCTAATTACGGTGTTCCACCGGCCCATCGTACCAGCGCCGCAGAATTGTCACACTAATCAGATTAACCAACCCAAAAATCGCAATCCCAAATAACGTCGAGGTGAAGACCGCCGCAAAGAGTCGGTCGATCTGTAATTGATCGTTGGTGGTATTGATCAAGTAGCCGAGCCCAAATCGTTTTGATCCATACCCCACGAAAAATTCGCCAACGATCGCACCCACAACGGCCAAGCCGCTGGAAGTTCGTGCGCCGGCAAGAATTCCCGGCACGGCGCTGGGAAACCGCAGTTTGGTCAGGATCTGCCAGCGTGAGGCATTGTTCAGGCGAAACAGGTCGAGCAGGTCGGGGTCAATCTCGAGCAGTCCCTGGGTTCCATTTGATAAAATGGGGAACAGGCTGAGGATCAACGAGACGAAAGCGACACTCTGAAAACCATTCCCGCACCAGCGGACAATCAGTGGGGCGATGGCGACGATCGGCACCGTCTGCAGAAAAATGAAATAAGGATATCCGCATGAGCGAATGATTCGCGACTGTGAAAAAACAAAGGCGATGGCTGTACCGATCAAGAGGCTGGCGCTGAATCCGCAGAGGGCCGCCGATCCGGTATAGCCGACGGCTCGGACCAGGATGGCACGATCATTCACAAGAGCCTTGGCGACGGCGAGCGGCGCAGGAAGCACATAAGGTTTCAGGTGAAATCCCAGGACGCAGGCATGCCATACAACCACCACAACGGCAAACAGCAGTAGCGGTGGGACGATGGATTCGAGAAATTTTCGACCTGGATTTGTGGTGTTCATCGTGCCGCCTCGCGCAGTTGCTGGCTTAATTCTCCGCAGAGCCGGGCGAAATCGGGGTCTGCTCGCAGTTCGGGTTTGCGAGGATAGGAAAACGGAATTTTGATCTCGGCGATGATCGTTCCCGGCCGTTTGTTCATGACGAGAACTCGCTGCGAAAGAAAGACCGCTTCGGCCACGTTGTGGGTGACAAACAGGCCGGTCCAGTGGTGCTGCATCCAGATCTGGGCCAGTTCTTCGTTTAGTTGCTGACGCAAGACATCGTCCAGTGCGGCAAATGGTTCATCCAGTAGCAGCAGATCCGGTTGCGTGACGAGGGCTCGGGCGAGCGAGACGCGCATCCGCATTCCCCCCGAGAGACTTCGGGGTGGTTTTTGTGAGTCATCGGCGGTGAGTCCGATCAGTTTGAGCGAACTTTCGATTCGCTCGGCATGTTCCCGGCGTGGCAACCCCCGGAGTTCGAGCGGCAGGCGGATATTGTCCGCTACGGACCGCCAGGGAAGCAGATTGGGTTCTTGAAAGACAAAGGCGACCCGCTGATCACCACGTCGAGCCGCGACGGGGCTGAGGCCTGCGAGTGTGAGCTGACCCGAGGTGGGGGAGATCAAACCCGCGACGAGTCGCAGCAGGGTCGACTTACCGCACCCGGACGGGCCCAGTAACGACACGAACTCACCCTCATGAATGTCACAGGTGATTTCTTTCAGAACGGGGCGTGATGGTCCAAACGATACTGCCACATCGCGGGCCTCGATCAGTCTGGTAACAGTCTCGGTCACGTCGTCTGATTTTCTATGCAGGTGTTTCACAGTCGGGGGGACTCGTTCCGATTATGGCGGAACGATGGGTCCCGAACGGAGGTCGCGTAACCCCTGATCGTAGAGATCCCGCTAACATTGTTGAAACCCAAGTCGATTTTGGCCACGTTTTTGACCAAATTCCGGGAAAATTTCGACCAGGAATTTGCGAAAATCTCGTCGTATCTCGAAAATCTTGGTTCCAGGACCATCAATTTTCGCGATCTCGAGGTTGTTTGATTCCCGCTGAAAGGTATTATCCTGCCCCACCTGCAATTATGCTGGAGTTTGTTTTATGTCGTTTCCGCTGCTGGCCATTGAAGCGGGCAATAGCCGTTTGAAGTTCGGGCTGTTCGTTCCGTCGATCAGTTCGTTCTATCAACGCATTGACGACCGCGTGACGAAGGTCGCGGATGTTGAGGCGGTATGGCCCAGTTGCCATCGATTTGTGGCGATTCCCGTCAATGACGAGATCCCTTGGGATATCCTGGCTGGCTGGAAGCCGGAGGGGACCATCATCGCCGGATCGAATCCGAAAGCGGTCGAGCGGGTGTTGGCGGAATGGCATCGTACCGGACTGAATGTTCCCTTAGTGATTCGTGATCGTTCGGCGATCCCGGTTGCGATCGATGTCGACTCACCCGATACCGTGGGTCTCGATCGATTGCTGAATGCGGTCGCCGCGAATCTCTTGAGGCCCGCGGCGCGTCCCGCCATTGTGGTGGATTCGGGGACCGCAACCACCGTGAATTTCATCTCGCAAGCGGGCGTGTTTTGTGGCGGAGCCATTTTGCCAGGGCTGGAAATGTCGGCCAAGGCGCTGCATTTCTATACCGCTGTGCTGCCGCTGCTCCCTGTCCAGGAGCTGGCCGGCGTGACGCCGGTTGCACCGGGGAGGAACACGCGGGAAGCGATTCGGAATGGTCTGTTCTGGGGTCAAGTGGGAGCCATCCGTGAACTGGTTCGGCAGATTTGCCATCATCAGGGGTTGGGGTTGCCGGACTTCGGTGGAGCCGAAAGCCGATCGGATTCCCCCTGGATGATCTTGACCGGTGGGGGAGGGCCGGTGTTGAGTCCCCAGTTTCCTGGGTTTCTGGCAGTCCCCTCGCTGGGGATGCATGGGATGGTCCTGACCGCCTGGCGACAACCCCATGCGGTATTTGGCCTGCTAGAGCCAGCGAAGGATTCGTAAATGTCGTCATTCTCTTTCAGTGAACAGTCATTTGGTGGACAGTCATTTGGTGAACAGTCATTTGGTGAACACGCACCGTCCCCTCGCTATTCGGCAGCACGGTTAACCCCGGTTGGACGGGGAGCGGTCGCGACCATTCGCCTGATGGCCGATCCCGGATTGACGGGTGGAGTCCCGGTTACGATGCCCGATGCGGTATCCGGGGCGATGTCCGAGTCGACAATATCCGGGGGGACACCCAATCCGGATACGAATTTTCCGCGATGGAATGCGTTATTCGAGGCGGTGAATGGAGCTCCTTTCTGCCAACAGCCAGTAGGACAAATTGTATTCGGTCGGTGGGGAACAACGGATATCGAGGAACTGGTTGTTTGCCGGACCGCCCTCGGCACCTGGGAAATCTACTGCCATGGGGGTGAGGCGGCGGTGCAGCGAGTTTTAAAGGATCTGGCAGGGGCCGACTGCCAGATCCTCAACTGGCAGGAACAGGTTGCTGCCAGCGAATCTTTGCTCGATGCGGAAATTTTGGAGGTGCTGAGCCAGGCCACCACTTGGCGAACCACTCGGATGGTGCTCGAACAATCGCGTGGTCTATTGCGGACGGCATTCCTCCGTTTGATCGAGTTACATCAGGCGGGGGACGAAACCGGGTTGATCCGCGAGCTGGATCGCTTGCTACACTGGAGCGACTTTGGGCTGCACTTGTCCAAACCGTGGAGTATCGTACTGACCGGACGCCCCAATGTTGGGAAATCGAGCCTGATCAACGGATTGCTGGGGTATCAGCGTGCCATTGTTTTCGATCAACCGGGAACAACTCGGGATATTGTCACCGGGGAAACGGCGTTTGAAGGCTGGCCTGTGATGCTGGCGGATACGGCGGGATTGAGATCGCATGCGCCTGACCTCGAAGCGGCCGGGATCGCGTTGGCTCGGGAACGACTGCGCGTGGCGGATTTAAAACTCGTGCTGCTCGATCTCAGTCAGTCACCAACGGCGGAAGACTTTGAGTTGCTGAGTGAATACCCCGAGGGGCTTGTGGTGGCGCATAAATGTGATTTGGCCGATCGTTGGGGGGACCAATTGCCGCACGGGGTATTTCGTGTCTCTTCGGTCACGGGTGAGGGGATGGCCGCATTGCAGCAGCAACTGGTCAGTCGACTGGTTCCGAGGATCCCGCCGAAACAGACCCCGATTCCGCTGACGCAACCTCAGGTGGAAATGCTGAACGAGATTCGTCGGGCGTCGACGATCACCGCCCGCGACCAGGGGATCCAACGGGTTCGTTTGATCTGTCGGGGGCCGACGCCGTTGCCGGAAATTGCTCAGAACGGGTCAAAATGACGTGCCGCAGCGGACAATTGGCGATCTTTTGGCGGGCTGTTGGCAATCTGCCGCGGCCAATCCGAACAACGGATTGTTTTCTGTGCGAACTGAGGTGACAATGGAAGTGCGCAGGTCGAGTCGATCATCGCCCTCTTTGTTGACGCCCCGGGGGCGAGGTCCTCGCCGATGGGCGTCACGAATGGGGAGTGAAACGGGTTCCAGGGGGAGGCACTTTTCAATTGTCACAATCCAAGCGAATTCCACGACGTGACTCGTTGCGGGCGGGAGCCCTCAGTCTGCTGGGGCTCAATCTCCCCGACTGGTTGCGGCTGAGGCAGGCGATGGCGGCCGAGGCATTAACCGAAGGAACGGATCGTCCTCGCGCTAAGGCGTGCATTTTTTTATTCATGTGGGGTGGACCGGCTCATCAGGACACCTGGGACATGAAGCCCCTCGCCCCGTCAGAATATCGGGGTGAATTTCAGCCAATTCAGACGCGCGTGCCGGGCCTGCAGATTTGCGAGCACCTGCCGAAGCTCGCCGCACGGGCAGACAAACTGGCGATCATTCGCTCGATGACCCATGATGATGTCGACCATACTTCGGCCACTCACTACCCACTGACGGGTCGAGCGACCCCTCGTCGCGGTGGGGCCCTGGCGGAAGACTGGCCGAGTATTGGATCGGTCATTTCCCGGCTGGGGCGTGGCACAGGGCCGTTACCTCCGTTCGTTTCGATGATGCCTGTGGTCCCGAATGGGGCACCGCGCTTCGTCGAATCGTCACATGGACAGGGTGCAGGATGGCTCGGACCGACACTGGATCCGATGCGGATTGATGGGGATGGAAGCAAGCCCGACTACAAGGTGGGTGATTTTGATTTGCTGGCGGAAGTTCCTCAAAGTCGTTCGCACCGACGTCGTGAATTGCTCGAGTCCATGGACCAGCGGCGGCAGCGATTGCAGCAGGACCTGCACGTCCAGGCGACTCGTAGCCATTATGAACGAGCCTTTTCGCTGTTGTCGTCGCGGGGGGCCGTCGATGCGTTTGATTTGTCGCGTGAACCGGTGGCATTGCGAGAACGGTATGGCTTGAATCCGCATGGTCAATCGGTTTTGCAGGCGCGGCGACTGGTCGAGGCGGGGGTTCCGTTTGTCACGGTCTTCTGGCCCAATGACGGGTTAACGAACGTGAGTGTCTATTGGGACACTCATAACCGCAACTTCATCGATCTGAAAACACGGCTCTGCCCGGTAACGGATCAGGCCTTCAGTGCGCTGCTGGATGATTTGCAGGATCGAGGGATGTTGGAAGAAACGTTGATTGTCTGGACGGGTGAGATGGGGCGAACTCCACGGGTCGGCCAAGGGGTGGTGGGTGGAGCCGGAGCCGGAGCCGATGGTCGCGATCATTGGCCGAGTTGCTTTACGAGCGTGCTGGCGGGGGGAGGAATTCAAGGGGGAGTGGTTCATGGTTCCAGCGATCGTTTCGCGGCCTACCCCGCATCGTCGCCAACATCACCTCAAGATCTGGCGGCAACGATTTATCATTGTCTGGGGGTCGATCCCCATTTGCAGTTGCGCGATAATCTGGGTCGGCCACTGACGATCTGTGAAGGGACCCCGATTCAGCCCATTCTGGGTTAAGGTTTTCTTTGCGCCGCGCAGTTCTGGGGCAAACGGGAACAGCATCAATGCGGCCATCATTTCCTGTCCAAATTCAAGGAGGACAAAACCGCATATTCGGCAGAACAAAGCAGCGTTACCGCTTTTTTCAACTGTAAAACAGTGGTCTCGCGGAATTTGCTCCCTTAGCCTCCCGGATTTCCCGTTCAAAAAGGGATCCATCAACTTCCTTCCAACGGCCCGCAGATCGTCACAAAAACTTCGTTCAAAATCGTGAATCCGGGTTCTGACCAATGCCGCCCGATGCGCCAACGTTATCAAGGGCTCTGCAATCCATGGGACAATTTCCATGTTGCTTGATGAAGGTTTTTACGATACAATCGATCAAATTTTTTAATTTTTTAAATTCAAAAATATTTTTTCGCGGAAAAAAATTTTGTTTTTTCTATTTCACCCATTGTGTTCAACACTTTTTGAATTCATTTTGCCAGTCCCCTCACACCGATCCGTAATGCGATCCACTCGATATTGAAGAGAATTTATCATCGACACCAAGCTTGAGTCCTCTCGCAACCTTCGGAGCGAAGCTCCGATCAAAAGTGGCTCGCTCGATGGCGTTGGCCAAATCGAGATTTCTGCTACTCGTTGCGACTCGAAAGCACCCATGCCGGATTTGGTGAACTCCAGATCTGTCGATGCCACCCATTTTGCTCAGGCCGATATCAAGGAACTATTCCAGCTGATGATCGAGGAAGTCGATGACTTTGCCATCTTCATGCTGGATCTCGACGGAAATGTGATCAGTTGGAACTCCGGTGCTGAAAAGATCAAGGGCTATCAGGCCGAAGAGGTCATTGGTCGAAACTTTTCGATCTTCTTTTCCGCAGAGGATTGTGATCTGGAAACGCCCCGAAAACAACTAACAACGGCAATCCGCATCGGCCGCATCAAGGGCGAAGGCTGGCGTTTTAGGAAGGATGGTTCCGGTTTCTGGGCGAACGTCATCATTACGGCCTTGCGTAACGAGGAAGGGAATCTGAGGGGATTCTCGAAATTTATCCGTGACATCACGGCGCAAAAGCAGGCCGAAGACGCGCTGGTCGAGAGCGAACGCCGCGAGCGTGCGCGGCTCGCAGAACTGGCGATCATCCTTGATGCCGTGCCGATGCCAATCTTGATCACCCATGACTTAGACTCTCTGGATATCACGGGAAACCGGGCCGCCGCCAATTTGTTGAAGCAACCACGCAACGCCGAAGCCTCGCTGACCGCATTCGCGGATGTGAAACCCCACCATTTCAGGGCGGTCAAGGACGGCCGGGATTTGAGCTTAGAAGAGCTTCCTGCACAAATCGCGGCACGGGGTACTCGTGTCGAGAACTTCGAGTTCACGCTTGTCTTCGATGACGGCACGGCCCGCGACGTGTTGAGCTATGGAGGACCCTTACGGGATGAAAAGGGGCAGCTGCGGGGGGCCGTGAATGTCCTGATGGATATCACGGAACGCAAACAGGCAGAAAAGGCGATAAAAGCTCGCGAAGCACAATTACATTCCTTCGTGCAGCAGGCTCCGGCAGCGATTGCCATGTTCGACCGGAACATGAATTGTCTCGCCGCCAGCCAGTATTGGACACGTGATTTTGGCCGTGGCCACGGTGATGTTGTGGGACGCAATCATTACGAGGTTCATCCTGATTTGCCTGAACGGTGGCAAGAGATCCATCGCCGGGGTCTGGCGGGTGAAGCGGCGTCCGGTGACGAAGAACTCTGGATACAAGAGGATGGAACCAGAATGTGGGTGAGCTGGGTGACGCAACCCTGGGTGGATGCTGACGGAAATATCGGTGGCATCATCATCTCGACAGAGAACGTCAGTACCCGGAAGTATGCCGAGATTGCCTTGCGTGAACAGGAAGCGATCGAACGCTCAATTATTGATTCTTTATCATCGCATGTCGCCCTGCTCAATCAACAAGGTGATATCGTTCGCGTGAATCTCGCTTGGATTCAATTTGCGAGTGAGAACGGTGTCCAGGAAATGCGCGGTACGGTCATCGGCACGAATTATCTCGAAGTGATTCGCAACGCTGCCAACAACGGAAATCGCGATTCCGCATCGGCACTGCAGGGGATTCAGGGTGTTTTAGACAGAGAAACCCCCGAGTTCACCATGGAGTATCCTTGTCACTCGGAAACGGAGCAGCGCTGGTTTCTCCTGAGTGCCACACCCATTATGTCGGACGAGGGTGGGGCGGTGGTTTCACACTCGAATATCACCCCGCGTAAACTGAGCGAACGAGCTTTAAAGAATAAACAGGAACGCCTGCGGTCGATTTTGAACACGGCAGCAGATGCCATCGTGGTCATCAACCGGAAAGGTCTCATCGATTCGGTGAATCCTGCCGCCGAGAACATCTTTGGTTATTCGGCTGCCGAGATGCTTGGACAAAACGTCAAGATGCTCATGCCGCCGCCATTCGAGGGTGAGCATGACGAATATCTTCGCCGTTATCTCGAAACGGGCCGAGCGAAAATCATCGGTATCGGTCGAGAAGTGATTGGCCGCCGTAAAGACGGTACCACGTTTCCCATGGATCTGGCCGTGAGTGCGATGGATCATTTGGGGCTGTTCACAGGAATTCTCCGCGATATCACAGAACGTAAGCGGCTGGAAAGGCACGTACTGGAAGTTGCCGCCGATGAACAACGCCGCATTGGTCAAGAGTTGCACGACGGCACCCAGCAAGAATTGACGGGGATTTCAATGATCGCTGGGACAATACTCGATCTCCTCAATAAGGTATCACAGGAAGTCGTCGCTGACAAAAGCGTCTGGATGCTCGATCACGGAGCGTTCTACCGGATCTGCGATATGACCATCAAGCTGAATCAGCGACTTTCGGAAACGAGTCGAAATGTGCATCAACTCTCCCACGGGATCATGCCCGTGCAGATCGACCCCCAAGGTTTGCGGGCGGCATTACAGGAACTCACCGCCTCGACGAATGACCTGAAGGGAATCTCGTGCTGCCTCGATTGTCGGATCGCGGGCGAAGTCACGAACTCCTCCAAGGCGACGCACCTTTATCGAATCGCCCAAGAGGCGGTGAATAATGCGCTGCGGCACAGCCAGGCCGATCAGATCGAAATTTCGCTGAAACAGCAGGATCATCAGCTCAGTTTAGAAGTGCGCGATAACGGTGTGGGCTTCGATCCGGAAGATTTGTCCCGGAATGGTCTTCCAGGAGAAAAGAAGGGGATGGGTTTGCAGATTATGGCGTACCGCGCGGGGATGATCGGCGGCACACTACGCGTCCAACGTGGTGCAGCAGGCGGTACGTGCGTCAAATGCGAGATTTTCAAGGGAGTCGAGATTCGCGGTGAATAGATGGACTTGGCAGCAGAAGATTCTGATTGCCAACGATCGTCTGATCATCCGTGGGGGACTCACAACGCGCCGCTCACGGGAAACGGGTAGACAAATGTGCGCTGCAGCGGTCTGGCATCGAAAACGCCTCCACGACTGAGTCATTTGCTCTGGTTGATTGGGATGGATTTCAACCAGGCTTGCCGCAAATCTTTTATTCCAGTGCCTTGATCGCTTTTTCTTTTCGTTTTCGTTTGGTTTCTTCCAGTAGGTCCATTTCGGATTTAATGGTTTTCTTCAGGTCTTCGAGGATCGCGTCAAAACGAGCCATTTCGGCCATTTCTCCCAGGACACTCTCTAATTGTCTGATGAGCGTGGTGGTCGATTCGATCGAGTTTTCCAGGTCACCTCGGGGGTTGAGCTCTTTGTCGAGCGCGAGGCGGAAGAGCCCCAGAGCTCCATCCACTTGAGGGAAAGTGGCCGTATTGATGTTGTTTAAGGGGGCGAGGATCTTTTGGTCGAGTCGTTCCAGCATCGCGGGTGTGTCGGCGGCGTTGTTGACCAACTCTTCGCGGATTTCGGCAAAGGCCGATTCGACCCCTGCGGTTTCGGTCGCATTCTTGCGGATTCCATGCAGCGATCGATCGGCAACGGCACTGAGACTCAGCCGGTTCGCGGTGGGAGTGCTGGAAGTTTGCACTGTCGCGGCGGGGACCGTAGTGGCTGGGACCGAGTTGGCTGGAGGCGTAGTGGTGGGGGGCGTAGTGGTGGGGGGCGTCGCGGCATCGGTATCAGCAGACTCCCGAGCAGCAGGGGTCTCTTTCAGGAGATCGTGCTGGGTTTGTAACTCTTTCAGGGTGATTTTGCTTTCCGCAATGATCTGCTCGATCCGCTTGCGGAGATTCAGTTCTCGTCCGTACAGCATCGACAGCAATTCTTCTTCGGGGATAATCGTGAGGACAAATTTTAATCCTGTCGCGCGATGGGCGAACGAGGGCTGTGGCGCGTCGGGTGTCTGACCAGCGTTCGCCTGGGAATGGGGGAGTCCCATTGAGGGGACTGTACATCCGTCGAGTGCCGCCACCGTCAACGTCAGTCGTTGCTTAATCGACAGGTCGAGCGGCTGAACATCAAAACGCTCGTAGATTTCCTGCTCGTTCCGCTGCAGTGAGAAGGTGCGTGTCCCTTCCTCGGGCGGGTTTGCCAGATTTCGCTGCTGCCATTCGGCTCCGTCATCGACTTTGAACTCGAACTTGACCGAAGCCACCCCATAGTCGTCGATGACCGTTCCGGCCACAGGGATTCGTGCCTTGCGAGTAATCGAGCTTCCGATCCCTTTCAGTCTGGTTTCGACGACCGGAGGCTGATCAACAATCCCGTTAATTGTGAATCGCGTCGGTGCGGGGCTGACAATCTGGTCGCGATCTTCGAGTGTGATTCTCAACAAGCTGTCGGTGGGAAGTGTGATTGGCAAGGTCAAGGATTGGTGGGTCTCTGCGGCCCCCCGCAGTTGTTCGGGTAAGCGGGTGGCCCCTGCAGCGGATAGCAGAAACGGGAGTGAAAACGCCGTTCCTCCTTGAGACCAGAACGATTCGCTTCCCGGTGGCAGGGGAATCTCGTGCTGAAGCTGTGGCTTGCCATCCTGTGACTTCAGCAGAATGGTGGCGGAATGGGTGCCACTTTGGTCTGAACTGATGGTGATCTCCCACCGATCTGCTCCGGCATCCCCCTCGATTCGGGCACGCTGCAATGGCTTATTCGCAGCAATTTCCAGCAGGAAATCGGTTTCCAACGGCAACGAAATCTGGGCCCCTTTGAGCTCGCTGGGGGTTCGTTCAACACCCTGTTCCGTTTGCCGGTTCAGTCCGGTATAGGGTGGGTAAAGGCTCGAGAGGACGACCCGTGTGACTTCTGGAGGAGGAACCACTTCGATCCAATAGGGTTGCGAGTGGCTGAAATCTCCGCCAGAAATCCATAGACGGGAATCTTCAATCAGGCCCACGAACGAATGGCGAAAGACCCCGTCTGCGGTCGGTGTCAACCAGGTCTGGCTCATTCCCCGTCCCATTCGGGAGTCGAGACGAATTCGATTTGGGAGGGTTTTTCCGGGCGGGACTTCGATCTGCAGCGCCAGATCGCCCCCTTTGGGATGTCGGTAGTGTCGGTCGGTAAACTCACGCAATTGATCACCGGGCTGAACCACGACTTTGATCACGAGTTCGGTTTCGCGCGGCCAGTAGCCATCCTGTAAACTCAGATATCCCGCGACCCACCGCTCCATCGCCGCAGAATCAACGACCATGAGCCCCAGGATCGAAGCAATCAGCCCCGCCGCAATCATCAACGCCCGGCGGAGTGGTCGCTGGTCAAAGACCGAACGAACATCCAGCCGTCTGGTCACCTCGGCCACGTCTGTCAGTGTTTTCTGCAGCATCGCCGCCGTGACAGGCGAGTCCGTGTTTGACAAACCTTCGGCCGCTTCGACAGCGGTCACCAGCCGATCATCGAGTTCGGGAAATCGTCGCTCCAGAACGAGGGCCAGGGCTTTGGTTCGCAAGCCACGCAGCAAGCGGAGTCCGATCCAGGAAAACGCCCCCATGGTGACCAGTCCGATGCCACTGATCAGCACCAGCGCCCGAAACCAGCGGGGAAGTTCGAGATGACTGAAACGGAAGTAGGCCCAGTCGAGAGCAAAGCTCAACCAGAAGAGTGCTCCGAGCACCACGATGACCAGCGCCAAACCTTCCCAGAATACGTAGGACCGGATGCGCGACCGAAGCTGGTTAATCAGCGTCCGTGCTTCAGGAACGAGATTGTTTGTTTGAGCCATCGTGTTTCAGCATGCCTTCGAATTCAGTTCGTCTGTTCCATCTGAGCAATTTTCAATTGGCTTCAGTTGTGCACTGAGAGACCAGGTGAAAACCATGGAGACCAGGTGAAAGCCACGGGTCGGTAACGATCCGTCGGCAATTATGCCAGTTTCAGTAGTTTTCTTGCTAACCATTCCATACATAAAGTTCCTACCAGCAGATACATGACCCATTCCCGATCCCAAAGCGTTCTTAATCGTTCTGCGACATAGAATTGCTCACCCCGATCCGGCAGTAAATCCGACAGCTCCGTTGCGGCTTGGTCCAATGTCAGGTACTTGCCTCCGGTATCCCGGACGAGATCGGTCAGCAGTCGCACGTTTTGCCGAATATTTTCGTCTTCCAGTTTGGGGAGCGTCACGACAATTTCATCGGTAATCTGTTCGCGCGAGTCGGGCAGAGTCAGGACCAGTTTGTAGGTGCCTGGCAAGCTGACGCGCAGGTCGCCGTTAAAAACACCCGGGCTGGCCGGATCCCGTTTCAGTAGCCGTGAGGGGGAGAGCATTTTGCCGACCGGATCATAAACTTCCAGTGTCACCGTTTCGGCTTCAAGCGGGTCAAATTTTGCGTCGAGCACTCGAGCACGAATCCGCGAGGTTTGACCGATCAGCAGTTGATGGCTGTCTGGCATCAGCAGCCCCCGTTTGGTCCCCCGTTTCGAACGTCCCTGGCTCACTTCTCGAATCGTCTTGATCCAGAATCGGTCGTAATCATCTTCGCTGACGGACCTCAATCGCCACATTTCGGCACTCCCCAAGTAAAAGACAAAGCCTTTATTCAGGGGTTGGCCAGCCATCAGGACGGGTGGTTCTGCTGCGGCACGGGGGTCCGAAAAATTGGCATAGACTTTGGCTCCAGCTTTATGGCCATTGGTCGGGTAGCAGCGGTAGACCCCGGCAAAGTCTTTCCAGCGAGTTGCTGAGGAAACGGGGTCATCGGTCAGTTGCAGGAAGCCCAGGCTTTGACCCTCTTTGGTAAACTGAATCGGCCACGGCTGACTCGAATCCTGATCAAACCGAGCTGCCGTAAAGTAGGAACTGAGGATCACCGGATAAAGTTCCAACAGTGGCTTCAGCTGTTCGTCTGTGGTTGTATTCGCTTCATTCTGTCCTGCCAGGAACGGCGTATTGACATCACCTGCAACGAGAATCAGGCCTCCCCCTTCGAGGCTGACCCAGTCCGAGAGGAGCGAAAAGGATTCGGCGGGAATACTTTTCCAATCTGGATCAAAGGCCATGACGACATCATATTCGTAAAGCTGCTCGCGTCCTGCGGGGAACGCCGTGAGCAGTTGATTCGATTCCTGGCTGGTTCCGCGTGAGCCCGTCTGTAGCAAGACATCAACATCGAAGGATTTGTGGCGAAACAGCAGATTGCGAACGAATTGGTAGTCTCGCATCGGCCCGCCGGCGACCAACAGCACGCGCGTCGGTCGATCGAAGGTGTTGACGCTGAATGAGAGTTGATTGTCTTGCGAATTAAACTCGGCCACGGGTGTGGGGGTGGTGACACGGACGAGATAGGTGACTCGACCCGCTTCCACCGAATTCCGCGAGAACTTCACCTCGACCGGCAGTCCCTCTTCGAGGAGCAATGCCTGCTTTCGTTCCATGCTGATCGGTTCCTGATCGCTCTCAGACTTCATCAACAGTTCGACGTCGACCTCTTTCCCTGTGAGCCCATTCCCTTGCACAAACGCCGTAATCTCGAAGGGATCCCCCAACTGAACATCGGTCGGAGACGCGATTTCCGAGATGGCCAGATTGACAGGTTGATCGGTGGTTCCGGTTCCGATCGCAATCAACCGCGACTTGGTCAATAACGCTCGATCGTGCGCTGTGGTCGGATCGACCCCGGCATTCGAAACACCATCGGTCAGAACGACAATCCCTGACAAGGTTCTGCCTGCGGATTGACGGATCAATTCGTCGAGGCTTTCACCAAGTCGTGATTCGAGACCGCGTGGCCGGAGCGTTTCCTCCCAATCAATCGGCGAGACCGCAGTCTCTCCACTCGCGTCAGCGGAATTCTGTTTGTCTCCCCCAGTCAGTCGTGGAAAGACTCGCAGCGGCCCTGCCAGTTCGGAATCGAAGGTGAAAAGGCTGACTTCGTGTTGTCGACGAAGTGTTTCCATGACGTTGGACTTCACGAGAAAATTTTGGACGGCTTCTGTCCGGGAAAAACGGCTGGCAGCATCGGACGATCCCGATTCGCTCGGGTTTCCCGCGGGATGCCGCATGGAAAGTGAGGTATCGACCAGCACGGCAACTCGTGATGGTCGATAGGATTGTTTTTGGGTCCGGTCAGAGGGGTTGAGAGCAATCACCAGGAGAGCCGCAAGAGCGGTCAAGCGTAAGGTCGTCAGGAAGAGCCGCCAAAACCAGGACAAATCGGCCGTGTCACGCAGGTAGAGCCAGACGGTCCAGGCGAGAATGGCCAGCACGCCGACGAACAAGAGCAACCCTCCGGCTGCTGACGTGGGCCAATCCCATTCGCGCACCGTCAGATTAGCCGAGTCGGCGGCAGCGAACAGCGGAAAAAGCGATCCGGAAACGATGTAAAACATCAACGAGTCTCATGCGACATGCAGCCGAGGAAATGAGGGATCGACGCAGCGGCGTCCGTTGCGATCTAGGTCATCGCGCTCATGGTTTTCTCCTGCAGTAGAGGTGGTGGATGATAACTGAGTTTGTAGGCGAGTGCTTGTTCGAGCAGGAACAGGGCGAGCAGTCCCCAGAGAAGCCATTGCCGGATTTCGCCTCCCGCTTCGCGGCCTTCGACCCAGTCTAATTGACCAAATTCCTGGATGGTCACGCCGGTGGCATTCCCGATTCGCTTCCGAATCTCTGCTGTCGACGCGAGTGTCAGTCCCCCTTCGATGGGTGGCGTATTATAGGCAATCAACTGATCTTCACTCACCTGACTCTGGCGGAGCAGTCGGACGGTGTAAATTCCGGGCTCGTCGGTATCTCGGTACAAGGCATTCAGTCGCAGCGAGGGGCTCCCGTTGGGGGGCGATTGGGCTTTCGCCTCGGCCTCCGGCGTACCTGTTCCAGCCGGGGAACTTTCGTCGCGCGATTCGGGCGATGCCTGGAGTCGAGTGGTTCGGTCTCCTTCGTCCCCTGGTGCCAGCACTTCCACCGTTTCGGTGAATTCGGCGGGATCCAGCGACAATCGAATCGGTTCACCCACGACACGCCGCTGCGGATCATGATCGGTTCGAGCAAGGTACTTGACCATTTCCAGTTGAACGACCACGTAGCTGTTATCGGTCGCCCAGTTGTTCCATTCGGGTTGGGCGGTTGTCAGGCAGGTAACGACCCGTCCCTTACCGAAGGGGTGTTCGAGAACCAGCGGGTCACGACTGCGTAGCGCGGCGATGGTGCGCACGCGATCTTTCCGCTGCTGATCGTCGCGAACCCAATCCTTGGCTGTGGGAAAGAACTGGAAGATTCGAACGAGTTTAATCAGGGAATTTTCTTCCCCGGCAAAAATCCGGAACAACGGATGATCAGACGTTGCCAGATCGGCTCCGGGACTGGTCGGATCGACGACAAGCTCACGCGATGCGGTTTCAAGTGGTACTGGAAATAGTCCCGTTCCGTCGCGATAGAGGGCGCTGTTGTAATGGGCTGTCTGGATCGAGTCACCGACAAACCAGACCAATCCCCCCCCCGCAGCGACGTATCGTTCCAGCAAGTCAATCGAATCCGCGGGCAATTGAGGGACATTCAGCAGGTAAATACAGGCGAAGCGGTCTAAGGGTTGACGTCTCAGGGTTTCAATCTGATCAACTGTCGCGGCATACCCGGTGGCTTTCGGATCTGCAGCGATCGCATCGGCGATATACGAACCATCTTCTCCCGCCGGATCTCCGTCGACAATCAAGATGGGGACAGACTGAGGAACATCAATCGCGATCGACCGGACGTTGTCCTCGATCAGCGCATCGGCATCGAGGCTCACCCGAATTTTATGAGTTGTGGGGGTTGCGAGTCGAAGTTCGAAGTCATGAGCCACTTCTTGTTGAGGTTCAATCTTCTCGAACACGATACTTGCGGGAAGCTTTTCCTGGTTATCAAAAATCGAAAGTCGAACATCGACTGCGACTTGCGAGCCAAAGTTCTTCACTGATACTTTCATCCGCAGAGGAACATCAACGGCGGCGACTTGGGTATCGCCTGTCAGTTCAACCACTCCCAGATTGGCGTGGGATTCGGGAACGCCCCGCACGAGATTGACGGTCACTCCCGAGGATGTCAGTCCCTCGATCGCAGCGGCAATCGCCTTTTGATCCCGCCAGTCGTGATCGCGAAAATCCGAGAGGATGTGCAGGTGCTGGATTACACCTCTTTCATCGGCCAACAATTTTCGGACCGCTTCCAAGCCGGCCGTCAGATCGAGTCCTTGGTGGGTACATTTGAACGTTTGCGGATCGAGCTTGGACGAAAGTTCGGTGACAAAGTCTTCGTTGACGCTTCGTTCCGCAAAAAGCGGTTGTTCCGGTTGTGACAAGCGAATCAGTGTCATTTTCTGGGTATTGGGCTGCTGAGCTCCGCCGGCAGCGATTTGCTGGGTAATTTTGAGGGCCTGATCGAATCCACTTGTCTGTTCCCAGCGATCTCGCATCGAGAGGCTATCGTCAATCAGGACGACATGATGCGACTGGGCACCGCGAAAGAGAGACATTTGGGCCGGGTCCAGAATCAGTCGCGCGATCAGCAGGACTAAACCAAGCACAATGAGAATTCTGAGCAGCAACAGCAGAAGTTGCTCCAGCAGCAATCGCCGCTGATTCCGTTGTTGGCTTTGCAGCAGGAATTCCATCGCGGCAAACCGGACGCGGCGATACCGCACCCGGTTGATGAGATGGATCAAGATCGGTGCTGCGATGAGGGCGGCACCCCCTGCCACAAAGCCTGGATTAAAAAAGTGATTTGCGAGCCAGGCGGTCATCTTGCATCGTTTCCAGGATGAGCTTGGGGATTCCAGTGGGATTTTCTTGATCAACACTTCAGCCAACTCACTGGAGTCTAACCATGCGGGGCGTGGATGTCATCTTCGTTACGATTTCCGTGATTTGGGAATCTCTTTTTAACTGGTAAAATCCGTCATGATGATTGCCAAATCGTGAGAAATTGCGACAATTTCTGAATCAAAATATCGCAACTACGGTTTTAAGACGATCTTTTGCGATGTCAGTGTGAGTTGCTTCCGTTTTCGCTTTCCGTGGGGGGGCAGAGACTGATCTTGTCAACCACGACAGAGGTCCTGACGAACGTAAGAAGCTCGTTGAATGCCATGTTTTTGTGTTAAAAAAACGTTCTTTTTCTGCGGTTTTTCAATATCCAAAACGGTTCGCCTGATTTTGTTGCGGAGTATCTGACGTGGGTCTGCGTAAATTCCCTGCTGGCGCCCTGATCATCATGGCTGGCGATCCTGCAAAAGAAGCCTTTTTGATTCACGAAGGGACGGTCGAGCAAATCTCGTCTTCCAACAGACCCGGTCAATTTCAGGCCGAATTAGGCCCAGGCGAAGTTTTTGGAGAGATGAGCCTGATTGATGAGCGACCCCATGAAATGTCGGTCCGTGCTGTGACTCCGGTACGGGTATCCATGCTGACACGTGCTGAGTTTGAGCAGGCTTTGTCTGTCGTTCCCAAAGATCATTCGGTTTTTTTGAAAACCATTTTTGAGCGTCTGCGGATGGCTTCGTCGCAATCCGTGGCTGTGAGCACGCAATTGGTCGCTGTTCACCCACCATCGATTACGATGAGCCCGGCAAACATCATCACCCAAACGACCGCGTTGTCTTTAAACAGGAAACCCGTTGCGACCAAAATTTCCGTGATCATTTACCCGCTCTCGCATCGGGCTGCGGAAGAATTACCTCAGGATGGATTCCAGATCGTGAAGTTCCCGTTTCGCATCGGGAGAACTGACCTTGAGAATGAATCCCATCCGCGAGATATCAACGACCTTTCGATCAACGATGAGCAACCTTACAACGTCTCTCGTAATCATGCGTTGATTCAAATGAACAATGGTCAAGTTCTGATCCGGGACCGGGGTTCCTCACGCGGAATTTATGTGAACGAAGTCCATATCGGGGGGAAGTCTTCCCATCGCGAAATGGTCCTCGAAGACGGGGACAATATCGTAGTGTTGGGGGGATCGTACTCTCCCTACCAGTTTCGCATTCACATTGATCGTTAACGCATGGGATTAATGAATCCAGTCATTGACGATGTCTTTGACTTCATCGTGTTCGAGTGTTTCATGAGCCAGTAGATGGTCTGCCAGCGACGCCAGTGCTGACCAGTTTGGTTCTGCGTCAAGCCTGCGATAAAGCTGCAACGTGACCGCTTCGAGGTATTCGATCCGTTTACGGGGTGATGAAAACATCGTTTCGGTCAATTCCCAAGCCGTATTCCAGTCATTCGCCCATTCTGCGACCAGCCCCGGATGGTAGGGATCGCCCGAATACAGCATCTCGGCAACGGGGCCTGCAAGTGAAACCTGGATCGCTCGTACGCAAAATTCTTGATCGGAAAAGCGTGATCGTTTCCAGAGAATTTGTGTGTCACCAAACCGCTGCGGACCGTCATCCTGGTCTGGGTCAATTGTGACTGACCGAACTTTGGCTCCGAGCAGAATTGCCATGAACGCATGTCCCGCTTCGTGATAGGCGGTGAGTTCCACCCGAACGCCTCCCCGCCCCTGAAAACTGAAAACTGAAAACTGAAAACTGGCCCCTAAACACTCGTTCCATTAAAGAGCGATTCGATCACATCACCTCGATTGAGCAGCACGCGGCGACCAAGCCGATCTTCCACTTCCACTTCGGGGGGGAGTCCCAGCAGATGATAGACAGTGGCTCCGACATCGTTTGGAGAAAATCCGCGTGTTGCCGGATAAGCTCCGGTCGAGTCTGACCGACCAATTACCTGGCCCCCCTGGACGCCAGCACCCGCGAATAATCCAAAAAAGCAGGGGCCCCAATGGTCTCGGCCCCGGTCACCATTCACCTTCGGGGTCCGGCCAAACTCACCCAGCATCATCACCAGGGTGTCGTTCAGCATTCCTCGCGTCTCTAAATCGTCCAAAAGTGCCGAAACCCCTTGATCAAGGGGTGGTAACATTCGCTGCTTAAGGGTCGTAAAGACGGCGGAATGATGATCCCAGTTTTGCACTCGTCCCATGTTGACCTGAACCAGCGGTACCCCTGCTTCGATTAAACGGCGCGCAGTTAATAGCGATTGACCATCCGTTGTTCGTCCATAGCGATCACGCAAGGGATCGGGTTCACGATGAAGTTCAAACGCCTGTCCCAGCTTGCTTGAGGTGAGCAGATTCATCGCCAGTTGCTGGTCTTTCTGAAGACGTAGCGACTGCGAGACCTCGGCAAATCGGGCTTGCTTCCGATTGATTTCTTCGAGCAGTGCCTGGCGTTTTCCCAGGTGGACCACATCCATTCCCTGGGCCATTGTCAGTGCATCCACGCGGAAATCCGGCTTGTTGGGGTCACCGGTAATTTGCCAGGGGTCATAATTTTGACCGAGAAAACCAGCGTGCTGTCCTGGCCAAACCAGCGGGCCGTCCCGCAGAAATGTTGGCAAGTTCACTCCTGAGGGCAATCCGTCATCGCGACGCCGCAGGAACGACAAGGCGGAAGAATAGCAGGGCCAGTCATCACGCGAGGCAATTTTGTCGAAAAACCCACCCGGCTGCTTCGCGCCGGTTAACACATGATGCGTGGACATCAAATGGTTGTTGTCTTCATGCGACAGTGTGCGGATAACGGCATATCGATGGGCCCGCGCGGCGAGCAGCGGCAGGTGCTCGCAGATCGAGTAGCCAGGAATCGACGTGGCAATCGGCTGGAATTCGCCGCGAATTTCGGCCGGTGCCTCGGGTTTCATGTCGAAGGTGTCATGATGGCTACATGCCCCGGTCAAAAAGACAATGATGACCGACTTTGGCGAGCGTGATGTTTCGGAGCGTGGGGCGGGCCCCCCGTGTACGCGTTGCCCCAGCACCGAAGACAAACCGACGCCGAGCAGTCCGGAGTAACCTGTTTGCAGTAACTCGCGCCGCGAAAATCCCGAGTTGTGTTGACCCGAGTTGTGTTGAAGAGTATTCACGTTGTGGCATTCCCCCCCGCTGGTCAGAATCGATAGCTGGAATCGATATTCCGAGCGAGTCTAGCTTACTTCGACCCAAAAGGGGATATCTTGTCTCAAAAGGGGAGCCAAATCTCATAAATGAGGTTCGGCACCGAGCGTTCCGACCAGTTCCTGCAGGTACTCGGGCTTTCGCAGTCGCTCGAGAACATGGGTGACCATCTGTTGCCGGTCGCGGATGTCACCCACGACCAGTTCGGCATTGGGACGCTCTTGCAGATAGCTGTCGAGATAGGCCTGGTGACGCTCCCAAAGCTGAATGTCGCGCTGCTGTTTTGTAACGAGTCGTTCATGATACCAGTCACTGGCGAGCAACGATTCACGCGTAAACAAGGCACGAATTTCCGGATCCCGCTCGGTTTTCCCCTCAAAATTCCCGTAGGCCATGATCGTCAGCAGAATCTTCAAGGGTGGACAGGCTTTTTCGATTGAGCCATCGTCAAAGTACTGCCGAGCCGATCGCTGCTGTGCTTCGAGGATGTATTTGACCCCATCTGCAAACGAGTCAAGATCTTGTGTTTCAGGCTGCAAAATCGACCGATCGAAGACCTTGTCAGGGTTATCGAAAATACGACCGAAATAACGCTTGATAAATCGGTCGGTAATTCGGTATCCCAACCGGCTCGCCGGAATCGTTTCCCCTTTGTAAGTCAAATCGCTGATGGGTTCGAGCAGTCGTTCACGAATCAAAGAGTCGGGGTCCCGTTCATCGGGTGACATCCTGCACCAGATTTCCGGAATGAGCAGGCTAATATCGTGGTCAAAGCGGGCATGGGGGCCAACGTACCCGGCGGCGGTCGAAAACCCGGCCAATCCGGTCAGGATCATCGATACCAATGCCGTATTGATGTCAGCGGTCGGGATGACCGCGTTAAACGGCCCTTTTGTTAAAGCCCCTTCGCTCCCTGCTCCGGTGGTTGAGGGGCTTTTCCCTGTGAGCGAACAGATATAATCCATGAATAACTCAGGAAGTTCCTGGTAATGGATGGGGTTGTAGACCGCGAGTGAGCGGATCCCCTTGGCGGAGTCAGGGGGGTTATTGCGACGGCCTGACAGGACCGCATTCACGGGGAGTGGCACCGGTAGTTCGGCCGGAATCTTCCGCCAGAAACGAGTCCCCATCTCGGCGACATAGCGATCCATCGGTGTCACAAGGTCGGGTCGATCTTGCAGGTATCGGGGATTTTTTGACGGAATCCCCCCGACGCGACGGGGATTGTCTGAACAGACGATGTAGCCCTTTTCGGCTTCTCGGACCGACTCGAGCAGTTTTTTCATCGGCAAGGTGAACGCATCGAAGTCGACAACCTTTGCCATCATGTCTTCCACGTGAGCCCGAGTTAGGGGTTCGAAATTCGAAATGAAATTGAGTCCCTCACGTGCCAGATCCGCTTCGGCCTGCTTGTCGAATCCGCGATGAATTGCATCGTCGGGACGCTGAAACAAGCGATACTCGCAGTTCGTCACAAACTTTTGACTGTGACTGATGGTGTTGACGGGCGTGGGGGCAGAGAGAGCCAATCCCGAGCGATCCCCCTCGACCACGGGCGAACCTAAGCCTTCCATCGGTGCAACCGACACGTCATCGGCAAGGTGCGAGATAAACCGTGCCGGAACCACAACCGAGGCACTGATATCGTCTTCGTTTTGGACTTTCGAGGCGGCCGCAAAATCCTGACGGACCTTGAATGTCCGCCAACCATGATCGCCCGAGAGACCCACTCGCAAATAGGTCCCCACGATCGGACGATCGTGAACCTTCAATTCGTGGCCGGGGCTGCCATTGACAAAATCGACGCTGAAATGACGTCGCCAGTCGTCACCCCAATGGGGGTTATAAAACCGCTTGATCGCATACGCAATCGCATAAACATGACTGGGGATTGTCGCCAGCCAGTGGTTGTAAGCGTCCGTGTAATCCTCGGAAGGGGTCAAAAGCTTAATCACGCTTCCCAGTGATCGCTTGGGGCTCAGGATTGGCCGACTGGGGTGGGCGGCGTAGTTTCGCGCTTCTTTTAAGGCGGGAATCCACCGATCCGAAAAATCACGGGCAAAAATCTTTTCCACATGGTTCAGGTCTTCGTGGATATCGGCGACGAAGACAGAACCGTACTGCATGTAATCGACCAGCGACTTGCTGATCTCGCTTTTGCCCCCCCCACTGACGGTACAGGGCTTATGACAAAATGTTCCCTCTGCAGCGGTTCCAATAATTCTCCATGAAGGGGCAGAAGGATGCTTTTCCATCCGAACTTTATAGCCGGAGGGAGCCATATAGACGTTGCCGGGTAGCAGAGGAATTTTCACCAGTCGACCTGCCTGGTGCCACGAGAGATCCTGCTGCCGCAAGTCAGCCCGAGCGTCCTCGGGAATGTAGATCAGCTTGGGGTAGCGGCGGTCGACTCCGTATCCCTCGGGCATCACGTCGATCCAGGCGCCATAATCACGGACAACATCGCCAAATGTTCGCCCGTTATAACGACGGCTATTCACCTGAAGTTCTTCTCCCAGGCTCCAGCTGGGAAAAACCAAGGCTCCCCCCGCATGTTCTTCTTCCACGTTCCCCATCAAGTTCGCCGCATAGCTGATTTGCGTTTTGACCTCTTTTTTGCAGTAGCCAAAATAGTTGTCCGCGATGATCGTGACAATCACCCCCGCTTCATCGCGGCAGGTCACCTTGAACGCTTCACCATCATTATAAAGTTCGTCTTCGCGTTCCCAGCACATGCGGTCATTGCGCTGGCCAGCGGTCGCGACGCTGATGTGCGGTAATCCGAGTTGCTTTTTCGTCAGTCGCGTCAGATGGGGTGCCAGAATCACGCAGCCAGTATGTCCAGACCAATGTTCGACATCAAGTGCAGCGTCATTCAGGGGAACGAAAGGGTCTCCCGCATTTCCAAAGATGGATTCGACGAAATCCAGGTTACTGACGAGTGCTCCTGGTACAAAGAAACGAACTTCCATCGTTTTTTGCGGACAATACCCTGGAACTTCAGGGCAGACGATCGGTCGCAGCAGCAAGGTGACCCAGAATCGCCCCTGTTCGTTTTCCGCCTGATTGGATGTAAATGGCAAGAGCAGCAGATCCTGGGGAGGTTTCATCGCCTGCCGGAACAGCTCGACATAAGTCTGTTTGGGAACTGTTCGCTTATCGCCAGGGATCGAGAGTCCCCCTTCGCAGACATGAAACGTCCCGACGGTTGTGCGACGATCCGAACGAGGGTTATGGAGGGCTCCGTTACGGACCCGGTATGAATGCAGGTATTCGCTTTCGAATTCATCTCCATCTGCAGGAAACGAGAGCTCGCGGGTCAATCCATGTCGATCAAGAACAAGGCCACGACCTGGGACTCGCAACGATTCCTGCGCCACGGGGCCTGTCAACACATCGGCGAAATAGCGATTCAAAAAGGTTTCGATCCGCTGGTCAATCGGGCAGCGATGGTTGTGCAACATCCGCGTCTTTTCACGGAAGTTCGTGATTAATCCCGCGGCAAGCTTGACAAGTTCGAGTCCACCCGCGGCATGCGCAACGGGGAGCCCGTTTGCGGCGAGCTTCAGGTTCAGGTATCGCAATAATTCGGTCCGTTCCGCAGCCTGTTCTGCACGATGACTTTCGGTCCGAAATCCCAGCGCGAGCTTCAAATCGGTCACTTTTAAAATCTCTCTGCCAGTTAAAGATCACGGGAAACAACATGCAGTGAAACAACGTGCCGCCTCAGGGGGGTTTCGCACCTGAGGCCGTTTGTTCGTGTCGAGTGAACCGAAAAGTCCGCCAAACCACGCGCAATCCCCCGCTCACACGGTTATCGACCCCTTAAGTTACTCGTCGTCATGTCACGCAGTCACCTGTTATTATTAACACATTGGGTCGTCAGGACGACCCTAAAACCCCTGCAGCGGGCGCTATCTGCGGATATCCGCAATACAAAAGCTGCCGTAAGTGTGCACGCGGTCTTTGGCGTGCAATTCGGTCGCAAGGGGATGGTTGTAATGGAGGATCTCTGACAATTTTCGTTTTTGACCGTTCACCACGACTTCAATCGGATTGATAAACGTTCCATCCAGCCCAGCACTTCGCCAGAGAACACGAGCGTTCGGCGAGGTTTTATCCAGAATCGCTTGCCATTCCGCCGTCAGAATTTTTTTGGCGGGATCGCGTGACAACCAGTCCATGTGGTCCAGCAGAACCAATCTCGTGACCGGTTGGTCCTGTTGTTCGAGAAACCCTTGCACCGTATTCGTGTGTGTCGTGACCTGGTCCGCAACACCCTGCTTCAATCGTTCAAAATTTTCCCGTTTCAAATATTCAGGACAGGCTTCCGGCGAATACTCACCGGTCAAATAGACCCTCCAGGCATAATTTTCCTTGAGGGGAATTTTGGTGAAGACGGCTTCTACGCGGTCGACGACAAATTGCAGGATTCCCCCTGGATAGCCCTCGTCGATCTGCTTTCGCTGTGCCCGAGGAACCCCCAATAGCGAGAGCGTGACGTCGCGACGCATCGCAAACTTGATCATCGGGCGCCAAAGTTTTTGGGCGAGGTCATATTGCTCGAACAGACTTTTCTGCTGTTCTACATTTTCGGCGGCGAGCAGTGCATTCACGGCATCCCGCATTTTTGCCACGCGATCGACGTAATAATTCACGAACCAGGCAAACGTTCCGCTGGTACAGCGGAAATAGAAGGATTTGCGGCGGCCCTTTCTGAACAAGGATCCCTTGCGATCCCAGAAACGACGTGCCTCTTCCGTCAGATGCGGCCGAAGCTGGTGGATGTACACGGTATTCCACTCGGGAAGGCAGCCTTTGCCAAATAGCTGCCAGAATGTCTCGTAATCCAGGTGCTTTAATCCTGCGAGCTTGAGGTCGAGCAAGTGGTTTTGCTTGGGATTCATATCGACCGCATGCACATGGCCCGCTCCTGCCAGTGCATAATCCAAGGCGTTGCAGCCCGCCGAGGTGATGACCACAACGCGATCCTGCGGCGTGAGTTCGAGTGCAACGCGGTCAAGGCGCGGGTCTTCCCAGCACTGGTTGTAGACGATATTCCGTCCATGAACGAGATTGAACCAAGTTTTGCTGAGTCGTTCGACAACCATAGTGAGGTCTGTTCGTAGAAGAATTCATGGTGGACTGAAAAACGCGATCTCACGCGCCATAACCATCCCTCTTGTCAGGTGAGGGAATTTTCCCCCATGTTCGTAGAATACGAGACGTTTCTCAACCGAGTCGCAGGGATCGCTGCAAAACCTCGTCCCGAAGTCTGAGTCGATTAACGATCGGGCGAACCCTACGGGTGGCGAGGGGGTTCGCGGTTGATCCGAGAAAACTCGCAGCGGGCCGAACAATAACGGATGCTCGCGTGGGAGAAAAAACCGACTGTTAACCACCCACCTCGACTTCATTCTGAACCAGCATTTGATCTGCGGTTTCTCGAATCGCTTGGGTCGCAAGCTGTTTGTTGTAGTAGGTCGAGGTCCGCCCCGAAACAATAATCAAGCGGTCGGCAATCTCAATTTGCAGAGCTTGAATCCGACTGCCCGTTTTTGCTCGAATGGCTTGTTCAATCTGGTTAATCAACTCGACCACTGAAAGAGGTTGCGAATCGTAAGCAAAGTCCATGCTGAAATCCTCCGTGATGTCAACAACCGCACTCCGGTCAATTTCTCTTCGGCTTCCCGTTCTCGTGGCAGCGTTCGCCTGCAAGGATTTTTCGCCTGCAAGTATTTGTGGCATCGTCAACCACCTGCTCTGAGTCAGATCCTTCTCTGGATTGACCCATGACAAGCGGTAATGATTGATGCTAGAATCACCGTGGTCGAATTCTGCTCTATTCAGGTTAGCCACTGCCGCGGAAACCGTCAAAAGAATTCCGGGACAATTCCCCGTTTTTCACAAGAAATTATTTGCATGAATACCACTGAGCTTCAGTTTTTGAAGGATTTGCTGCATGCCCCGAGTCCGTCTGGGTATGAGCGCCCGGTTCAGGATGTGGTCCGTGCGTACGCCAGCCGCTTCACCAGCGATGTGCGGACCGACTGGCATGGGAATGTGATTGTTGCCGTCAATCCACTCGGATTCCCCCGAATTATGCTTGCTGGCCACTGTGATCAAATCGGATTGCTGGTCAAGCATATTGATGACAAGGGTTTTTTGTGGGTCCATGCGATTGGTGGCTGGGACCCACAGGTGCTCATTGGGCAAGATGTTCAGGTCTGGACCAAAAATGGCCCTATTGCCGGGGTGATCGCCAGAAAACCGATCCATCTGCAATCGCCGGAAGATCGAAAAGTGGTGCCGGAAATCAAGAGCCTCTGGGTCGATATCGCGGTGAAAGATGGAGAAGAGGCTCGAGGCTTGGTCGCCATTGGTGACCCCATCACGGTCCAGTTGGGATATCGCGAACTCCGGAATGGACTCGCTGCAGCCCCTGGGATGGACAATAAAGTCGGGGCTTGGACCGTGATCTCGGCGGCAGAACGAATCAGTCGGCAGAACCCCACTGCTGCCGTGTTTGCGGTCTCGACGGTTCAGGAAGAAATTGGCCTGCGCGGCGTTCAGACCAGTGCTCATCAGATTGATCCGCAATTGGGAATCGTGGTCGATGTCACCCACGCCACGGACTGCCCGACGATCGACGAGAACCAATATGGCCGCATCAAGCTGGGACGCGGGCCGGTGCTATATCGTGGCCCCAATGTGAATCCGATCGTCTTTGATCGTCTTGTTTCCAAGGCGGCCGCGCTGGAGATGCCGATTCAGGTCAACGGGCTGGCAACGGCAGCCAGCAACGACGCGGCCCAATTGCAATTGACTCGGGGTGGGGTTGCCACAGGACTGGTTTGTATTCCCAACCGATACATGCACAGTCCGGTCGAAATCGTCTCGCTGGATGATGTCAACGCGGCGGCCGAATTGATCGCCCAATTCTGCCTTTCCGTCGACTCTCAAAGCGATTTCACTCCGTAGGGAGATCATTTACTTCGTAGCGAGAGTGTTCGCTCGTAGCGAGATTGTCAGGCCTTTTCCTTGAAGACAATATCAATCGCGAGCCCCGCTGCCAGCAGCAAGCCAGCCAGACCTGCGTTGGTTTCAATCTGGTCGCTGAGGCTGATGACATAATTGTCTGCAGAAGTGAAAATCTCTTTGATCGCTCCGGCCCATTTTTTGTTTACAGTTCCGAGTGAATTTCCTTGCATATCCAGCAATTGAAATTCCCAACCCTTCCAGTTCCCTTTCACGTCGGCGACTTGCTCGCCCGTTTTACTGTGGACAGTAAAGCCACCCCCGAATGAAAACAACTTGCTTTTAAAAAAGCCAATCGAATTGAGGCTTTGGTCGAGCACCTCAACACGGGACTGCAAGAAGGTCATCCCCCGCTTCATGGTCACAACGGGCTCAGAAGAGTCGTCTTCCTTCACAACGATGGTTGTCGGCATCAGCTGCTTGGCAATGAAAAAACGAAGCAATTTCACAAACGAGCTGACTTCTTCCTGGGCAAACCCGATCTGCTCGCCGGAATCCGGGTCAAAAATATCATAGCGGTCTGTCAATTTCAGAAAGGCCACACGCTCTTTCACGAGAAACGATCGACGATCCAGCAACATGATTAAACACTCCTACCATTCAGGATGGCTTTGGGAGGGGATGTTGAGAAACTCGGATGTACGTCGTTGTCCGAAAGCGGACGACGAAAAAGAAAAAAAGCGGGTGAAGGGAATCGAACCCTCGCCTAAAGCTTGGGAAGCTTTCATTCTACCATTGAACTACACCCGCGATTTGTGTGGGCAACGTACCAACTGGCCGCGAATGGGTCAAGCAGGGAGCCCTGTAATTGCTTCAACGGGGATCAATCAGGGCCAATTGGGCGCTTGATCCACGGAAGGTCACCTGTTTTTAAAATCGGTGATGGCCTGTTTTTAAAATCGGTGATGGGGGTGAACCACGAGAATCTCTCCTTACGACGCACCCAATTCCTGAGCACGCTCGGTGGCTGCCTCGACGGCGTCCATCAAAATCCCGCGCAAACCCCCTCGTTCGAGTTCATGCAATCCCGCAATCGTGGTCCCGCCGGGACTGGTCACGGCATCCTTGAGTGTCCCAGGGTGCTGACCCGTGCTGAGCACCATCTGGGCTCCCCCCAACAGAGTCTGGGCAGCCAGTTTCGTTGCGATCTCACGCGGGAGACCCATACGAACTCCCCCATCACTGAGTGCCTCGATGATCTGGTAGACATAAGCCGGTCCGCTCCCCGAGAGACCCGTTACCGCATCCAGCAGCTTTTCGGGGACTTCGAGTGCCAGTCCCACATTCGACAGCAAACGTTGCACCAGGGCGGCGTCCTCAGGGGTTGCATTCAGACCGCGACTGAACGCGCTGGCACCGCAGCCAACCAGGCAGGGGGTATTGGGCATCACCCGGATCAATCGGACTTGCGGTCCCAGACCTGCGGCGAGGGTTTTCAGCGGAATCCCCGCCGCAATCGACACAATTAAGTGCTCGGGCCGTAAGATGTCTCGCAGGTCCGTAAAGACCTGATCCATCTGTTGCGGTTTGACTGCGAGAAAAATCACGGAAGAGTCTCGAGCCACTTCGCGAGTGGTGGAAACAAACCGACCCCGAGTTTGCTGGACAAATTTCGCCCCTGCGGCAGGAACCACATCGCAGGCCACAATCGCTTCGGGAGTCACGGTTGTGGCGGCAATAAATCCTTTCGCCAGTGCTGTTGCCATCTGTCCGGCCCCGATGAAACCGACTCGCAGGTCCACTGCAGGATCCGTCATGACTGTTCTTTCTCTGATGCCGTTACCTGACTCTGATGCCGTTACCTGACTCTGGAGCAGATCCCTGGGCGAGCGTGCGGCAAAAATTGGCACGCAGCGATCGTGATTACGGAGCGATACTGAGGTTACGGAACGATACTGAGGTCGGAAAAACATCGTCAGATGGCACGAATGACCGCCGCAGCACTTTGTCCCATCCGGGTTCGATTGACGCTGAGTGCGATGCCATTTGTCATCTTGAGTGGCTGATCATGAATAATATTCAGTCGGCACAGGGGATCCGGATTGCGGTAATTCAGCGTCATTGGCAGGTGTCCATGGCGCATCGCCAGCAGGCTTCCTGCCAGTTCGACCGCTCCGGCTCCCGCGTCAAAATGGCCAAAGTAACTTTTCAGGGCGGTGACCGGAATCGATTCGGCGACACTCCCCAAAGCCTGATGGTACGCCCGGGCCTCGGCGACATCGTCTTTTCGCGTCCCTTTGCCATGGGCGTTGATATGGCCAATGTCGCGAGGCGAAAGATTGGATCGCTTGAGTGCCGCGTTGATCGACCGAGCGAGCCCCAAGCCGCTGGCACGATTTGCAGGATCACGCCCGTCACAACCCGCACCAACACCGAGGACTTCGCAGTAGATCGGTGCCCCGCGGCGAACAGCATGTTCGTAACGTTCGAGCACAAACGACGCCGCCCCTTCACCCGCGACGGTGCCGTCCCGGTCGCGATCGAACGGCCGACAGGCGAATCGAGGGTCATCACCCGGCGACAGGCTTTCGTAAAGATTCAGTCGGGCGATTTCCAGTGGGTGGATGTAAGAACTGCAGGCTCCGACAATCATCGCATCGGCGGCACCACGCTCGATCGCCCGCATCCCTTCGGCCAGTGCCAGCAAAGCGGACGATTCACAGCTGGTAATCGTGTTATTGGGGCCTCGCGCGTCGTGTTCGATGGCGACATGACAAGCAGGCATGTTGGGAAGCTGCTTGAGCAACCAGAGCGGCGCAATTTGGCCGAGTCCCTCTTCGGCCCAGCCATCAAAAGACTTTCCGTCGGCGGTCTGCTGGAGGTGTCGAGCGGCATCCGCCAAGTCTTCCGGGGTGGCAGACATGTGGCCGGCACCAAATTCAACACCGAGTCGCTCGGGATCGATCGAACCAGGGGGGAGTGCCGCATCCGACATCGCCATCGAGGCACTGGCGACGCCCAGCTGAATGTCTCGAGACATGACCTTAAGGAATTTACGGTGGTAAATATGTTCAATCGGGTCGAAATCATGCACCTCGGCCGCAAGTTTCGAGGGCAAACCACCCGAAGGGAATGCCGTTAACAGATCAATTCCAGTCTTTCCAGCAATCAAATTTTGCCAGAATGCCTGTTGACCTATGCCGATCGGTGATACAACGCCCACCCCGGTGACAACCACCCGGTGGGAGTCGGAACCATCCATCATAGCGTGACCCCGCGATTGTCCTCAGTGGCGGCTCCCCGCACTGAAGACATTCCACTCTTGTCCGGCACTCCATGCCGATCACTGACCACCCCAGCCTGCCGATCCCTTTTTGTATTTCATCGATCATTTTTGATCGGTCGTCGTTCATCGTTGCCGAGAACACCGAAGCAAAAAAACGTTTTTCAGAGGAACGGCAATCACAGAGGTACAAATCTCGAGCGATCTTCCGAATAGGATTTCTATCGGCAATCGGACGAGACTCGGACGATGTTGATTGTTGAACGCGTTCAAAAAGGAACTCGTTCAATGAAACCCGAATCGAGTCAACGGACAGAGTCAAGTTACTCAAAACACTTTAAGACAAACACCCAATATCACTGCCAACACGGCAGTCGGTTTTACGATGACTTGAGACCAATCAAGTGTAATCGTTCCAGCAAATCCGACCGTCGATCAGAAGATCTTAACAGGTTTTTCCGCAGATCGGAACATCAAACCGAGCGACTCCACGAAAGAATTGAGAACAAATCTCCACATCGCTTGCATGGTTGATTCATAACAGATAGACTCCCCACCCGGAATTCGCGGTAAGTCGGCATGGCAATGAGGGTACAGTCTGCCTTTAGGCTAACTTCTTGCTTGCGTTTGGTTTACGGCAAGTTTCGGACGATTGCGAATGTGGTTCACGCTGCTTCGCTCGCTGGAAATTCCTGTTTTTATCAATCGAAATTTTCGTTTCTGTTCGTGAAGGGCAGAGGCACAGAGGGTGTTGGCATGGTTTATCGTCCACGGACAAAACTCAAACTGGCTCGCAAGGCCAAACGCTGTCCGAAATGTAATAAGCTGGTTCGGATGAGGGTTCGTTGCAAGACCTGTCATAAGAAGTTGCGTTAATCCGTTGTGATTGTGTCCGTTGTGATTGTGACCGTTGTGATTGTGAGAGTCTCGTTGCTTGAGGGTCACTCAACAGCGAGGCAATCTGATAATTTCGGTTCCCCTTTTGAATCCCGCTCCGAGAAAACATCAAAACATGCCGCGCATTGAACGAGATCGCGAGATCGCCAGTCGCCGTCACCGCAAGGTGAAAATCCAAAAGTTGATCGCCAAGTACATGAAGGCGACCGCTCAGGCTGACAAAACCGTAATTGCCAACAAAGTTCGCCGACTGAGCCCTTTCTACAACATAGAAGAGCGAGTTGCCGTGCTGAAAGAACAGCACGTCAAAAAGTAGTTGAAGGCGGATTCGCAGGATGATCGATCAAGCACGGTGAGATCCACTTCTTAACCGTGTTTTTTCGTACGAAAATTTTCTGTACAGATTTTCTCTCCAACGTGGTCCTCGATCTCTGCTGTTGCTGACGTTGATTTCAAACTTCTGCAGACGATTTCAAAGAAGTCGTTTTTCCGAGAAGTGAGAGGATCGTAACGGTTATGCCTCGTATTCTGCTGGAAAAACAAAAATCCTTCTGGCACTTACCCGAGCCAACTGGCACTTTTCCGAGCGAAGAGGGGTTGGTTCGATTGAGAAGTTTGGCGACGGGACTCGTTTTAACGCTTCAGGTCAAGCGGATTCATCGTCATTTCCGGATCAGTTGACCCATTAAACATTAATCAGTTGACCCAGTAACGGTGTCATTGCCCTGTCAAAATCAAGCTTGGCCAAGACGAGAGCCGCAATCAGCGGAATCGCAACCAGCAACAGTCTGACCGCTCCCACCAGCCAAGGTTTTCGATGGCGCAGAGTGGGGAATTCCGAGACCCAGCACAACAGTGGTGTCACGAGCATGGTCAACGCAAACCCGGTCGAAATGCGACCAAAAAAACGCCCGATGAATAAGATTCCAAACAACTCGACCATCCCAATCCCAATCGTCGCAGTGATTGATGAGCGTTTTACCGCAAGGGAGGCGGCGAGCGTTGTTGCCACAAGCGTGGCCGTCAACGGGAAGGTGGCGGCTCCCCCTTTGATGTAACCCGCCATCATGATGGTGAGTCCAGTACACTGGATCGTCAAAGCCAGCGCCAGGGGAATCGAGCAACCCCCAGAACGCTCAGACAACCACGAAAGCATCCTCCACGTTCCCGCTAAGAGAACGCTGCAGGCGATGAGTTCGGCAACGGGCTTTAGCAACAGTCGCGCTTCGCCATGAAAGCCGTCAAGATGAACGGATCCGGGTAACAGAATTCTCGGGATGGCAGCGGCCAGAAAAAATCGCATCAACCAGGCGATCCGGCGTGGTTCGGACCAGCAACTGACAATCAGTTCCAGAACCAGTGTTGCGGGGACGATCACCAGTAACAGCCGGTCGAGGCCATTCGCGGGGGGCCAGTTCAACCGGAACGCCAGCAGACCATAGCCAACGACAAGACCAAGACCGATCGCCAGCACGGATGCCACATTCATCCACTTCAGGGTGACGGGATGTACCGCTCCGACAACGATGAATATGAGCATCGCGCTGGCGAAAGCAGCAAATCCCATCGCCTGCAGATACAAAACAGGGTCTGGCATCCGTTATTTTCTCATGCCTTCACAATCAATCAGAATGATCGCCTCGTCCCCGATCGGTCCAATGGCATTTTTATCAAAGCCAAAGTCGCTTCGTTTGAGTGAAAGTTCGGTCGAGAATGCGACCCGTTTGACATCCTTGAAGAGATGTTCTTTGCCCCCTTTGAGGACGAGTGTGACTTTCTTGGTTTTGCCATGCATCGTGAAATCGCCGGTCACCTCGTATCCCCCTTCAATGACCTTGGTGCTGGTGCTTTTGAATTCGATGGTGGGAAACTGTTTGGTATCAAAGTAGTCGGGCTGGCGCAAATGTTCATCGCGAGCTTTGTTGGCGGTATCAACGCTATCGGCTTTAATCGTCAGTTCGAATGTCGATTTGGACGGATTTTCGCGGTCCAGCGAGAACTTCCCATCGACTTCATTGAACCGCCCATGGATCCAACTAATGTCCAGATGGCGTGCCTTAAAACTGACCGAGGAATGAACCAGATCATAGGCATACTCGTCCGCCGCATACCCAAGCTGACCAGCAGCACAGAGAATGGTGCCGACGACAGCGGCTCGAGCCAGGTCAAGGAAATTACGTCGCATACTCATGATCTTTGCCTTGTAAAATGGTAAATGGCGTTTTCCATCAGATCATCTCATGGAAATGTATTGATCGTATGCCCCGAAGAATCGTGTGTAAAGTCGGACAGGATTCTGTGTGATGCCGTGGTGATGCCGTGGTCATGTCTGTGGTCATGTCTGTGGTCATGGCGACGGACATGACCGCAGACATGAATGCCAAAGGACTTGCCGAGTCGAAGTGATTCGGTGTCAAATATCGGGTGATTTTCATGGAATCGAAGTCCCTCACGAACGATGCGCCTTTCCGAAACTTCAAGAATCGCACCAAATCGATCTCGACATTGGCAATCTGTTTCGGGAGGATCCTGATGTCGAGTTCAGACGATGTTCCATCACGTGTTTCTGCAAAGCGATGAAACGGGTGGTGAGTGAATCGATTCCATGTTGTTTGGCCGGGGAGCGTTTTCACAGGATGGCACTTCAACGAGTTTGGCTGGGTCGAACTGCCCCCTTGGGGGCAACATGGGATGGCCACGGGGTCAATTTTGCTGTTTTTTCCGAGCACGCGACCCAGGTTGATGTCTGTTTGTTTGATTCCCCGTCCGCCACTCAAGAGACCTGTCGCATTCCATTGCCGGATCGGACGGATCATGTCTGGAATGGGTATTTTCCTGGCCTCAAACCAGGACAGCTCTATGGCTTCCGTGCGGACGGTCCCTATGAACCTCAACAGGGGTTTCGTTTCAATGCCAATAAACTAATGCTGGACCCCTATGCAAAAGCAATCGGTCGTGATCTGACCTGGAGCGACACAGCCTTTGGTTATCGCGTGGGTGATCCTGAAATGGATCTGAGTTTCGATGAACGCGATAACGCTGCCACCGCGCCGCTCGCAGCGGTGATCAATCCGGCCTTTCGCTGGGGGGGAGATAAACCGCTGCGAACACCTTGGCATAAAACCGTCATCTACGAGATGCATGTCAAGGGATTTTCCCAAACGAGCCCGTGGGTTCCACGCGAGTTTCGGGGTCGTTATGCAGGAGTCGCCTGCGAAGGATCTTTGCGGCATTTGCGGGCACTGGGGGTCACTGCGGTAGAACTGATGCCCATCCATCACCACGTTGATGAGCGGTCGCTGACGGAGCGAGGTCTGACGAACTACTGGGGATATAACACCCTTGGATTTCTCGCTCCTGATATTCGCTTTGGCGAAAGCCGTGATCCCCAGCGGACGGTCAACGAATTCAAGCGAATGGTCCGGACGCTGCATCGGAATGGCTTCGAAGTCATCCTGGATGTCGTCTATAACCATACCTGTGAGGGAAATCATCTCGGGCCAACCCTCTCGTTAAAAGGTCTCGACAACACCTCGTATTATCGACTGACTGATGAGCGGCGGTTTTACAAAGATTACACCGGGTGCGGAAACACACTGAACATGCAGTCCCCTCGTGTGCTGCAGTTGATCATGGACAGCCTGCGATACTGGGTCGAAGAGATGCACGTCGATGGCTTTCGTTTTGATCTGGCTGCGGCGCTGGCGCGCGAGTTACACGATGTCGATAAGTTGGGGGCTTTCTTCGACATTATTCATCAAGACCCGGTTCTTTCCCAAGTCAAGCTGATCGCGGAACCGTGGGACGTAGGACCAGGCGGATATCAGGTTGGCAACTTTCCGGTCTTGTGGACCGAGTGGAACGGGAAGTATCGCGATTGTGTCCGCAAGTTTTGGCGCGGCGATGGGAATACCGCCAGCGAATTTGCCACCCGACTGTGTGGCAGTAGCGATCTCTACGAGGCGACCGGGCGGCGGCCGCATGCCAGTATCAATTTTGTCACATCCCATGATGGGTTCTCGCTGCACGATCTCGTCAGCTACAACCACAAACACAATTTGGCCAACGGAGAAAATAATTCTGATGGTGATAACCATAATATCAGCTGGAACTGTGGTGCCGAGGGAGTCACAACGGATCCCGCGATTCTTGAGCGTCGCGAGCGGCAAAAGCGAAACTTTATGGCAACTTTGATGATTTCCCAAGGGGTGGCCATGCTTCGCAGCGGCGACGAGTTCGGTCAATCGCAAGGGGGAAACAACAATACCTATTGTCAGGATAATCCGGTCAGCTGGCTGAAATGGAAACCGTCAGAGGCAGAGCAGAACTTTTTTGAATTTACCACGAAGGTGATTCAGTTGTGGAAGAGCCAACCTGTTTTTCAGCGACGAAAGTTTTTTCAGGGGCGGATGATTCGGGGGGAACTCGTCCACGATGTCGTTTGGCTGACACCGCAGGGTGAAGAGATGACGGATGCCGACTGGAATCGTCACTATACCCGCTGTCTGGGAATGCGATTAGCCGGAGAAATGGATCACGAGTTCGACGATCAGGGGCGACCAGTCATGGGTGATACCTTGCTGGTGTTGTTTAATTCCCATCATGATCAGATCGCGTTCCTCATGCCGCCCCACGAGGAAGTCGAGTTCTGGCAGCCCTTGCTGGACACCACAACCGACCATCCGCTGAAACGCCTGAATTCTCAGCAGCCTTATCCACTTCAAGCCCATTCCATGGCGGTGCTCAAGCTGACTCGACCGCGAAAAAAACTGATCGAGCGGGGAAGAAACGTGCTGCGAAAATTCCGTAGTCGCTTCTTAAATCGTGACCACTGAAAGTCTGAGATCAATTCGAGCTTAAGCTTTGGTCGGTGGACTTTGGCGAATCCAGCCCCCACCGATAACACGATCCCCTTCGTACAGTACCAGTGCCTGTCCAGGAGCAACGCCGAATTGGGGTTCCGCAAACCGGACCCGAATTTGATCTGCGGCAAGCCGTTCAATTCGTGCGACTGAGGCGGTGTGCTGGTATCGAATCTGTGCGAGACATTCAAAAGTCTCAGGGACATCATCGATCAGCCAACTGAGCCGGTCTGCTTCCAGGTCACTGCAGGCCAGTTCGTCATGCGTCCCCAAAACAACACGATGCGTCTCAGGCTCGATCCGTATCACGAAGCGAGGCTCACCGAACGTGACTCCCAAGCCCCGGCGTTGTCCGATGGTGAATTGATCATAACCGGCATGCTTGCCGATGATTCGCCCCTGCGCATCCACAAAATCACCAGACATCTCGGGGCGTCCCCGGTAGCGTTCCAGGAATCCGACATAATCGTTGTCCGGAATAAAGCAGATTTCCTGACTATCGGGTTTGGTCGCAACGCGTAGCCCCGCTTGCCCGGCCAGTTCACGAATCGCCGGTTTGTAGAAGTCACCCACCGGAAAGAGGATTCGATCCAGGATGTTTCGATTGATTCCGGCCAAAACATAGGACTGATCTTTGGTTTGGTCCCGCCCGCGAATCAGTGCGGGTTGACCATTCATGAGCTGAATCCGCGCATAATGCCCCGTGGCAATTCGATCGGCACCGACACTGACCGCAAAATCCCAGAGCTTGCCAAACTTCAGCCAGTTATTGCACATGACACAGGGATTGGGGGTTCGTCCTGCCAGGTATTCATCCACGAAATAATCTTTGATTCTCCCGAAGGCGTCTGAAAAATTCAGGGCATGAAACGGAATATCCAGCACATCGGCCACGCGGCGGGCATCGGCCGCATCGGTGGCACTGCAACATCCCTGTTTATTTGCCTTGGAATTCACAATGGGAAGCGTCGGCAACGGAGTCGTTTTCCTAACCGCTTCGGTGACCGTCGTGGTTTTCGCGGCGAGCGGGTCGGAAGATGCCGCTGCAGCAGAAGTCTCGACGCGGCAGACGGTTTCTTCTGTTGCTCCGGATCGCATGAAGAGGCCGATCACTTCGTACCCCTGCTGTTGCAGCAGCACTGCTGCTGCAGAACTATCGACACCACCACTCATGGCCAGCACCACACGCATTGACATGTCTCACAATCCTTTGGCCCGTTTTCCAACGTGCATTCGTTCCCATTCATTTGGCTGCAATCGATGACGGTTTGGAAATCGGAAGAAAGCCAAACCCAGACATTCTTTTTCCGGGAACCGTAGCTTACCACACCATGCCTTTTTCATCGACATTCGTCACAATGTCCCCGGACTAGAATTTCGGTCACCTGTCCCACCTCTTGCAGGCTTTTCATGACCGAGGCCGACATTTCCAGTTGATGCAAACAGGTGACTCGACCACAATCAACACAGATGAAATGGGCATGTTCGCAGCCGACGGGGTGGGATTCGTCACGTAGCTCAAAACGCCAGACGTGATCCCCTAATTCTTTACGGGTGACCAGTCCCGCTTCGACGAGGTCTGTCAGATTTCGCAGAACCGTGGCCTTGTCAATTCCCTTGGGAACCAGATCTGCTGCGATTTCCGCGTGTGTCGCTGGCGAATTGGCTTTTTGCAACCAGTGGACCACGGCCAGTCGAGCGGCAGTCGTTCGCAATCCGCGGTCCGCCAGGATTTTCCGCGTTTTCGCAACCGCCTCAGTTTTCATCTTTTGTGACATGATTCACCATTCTTACCCGTTGTCGAGGATCTTGTCTGCTCAAAAGCTCGCTGACGATGTGCGATGCGCGTTTCCCCTGACTCCTGGTCCCTCGCGATTCCTGGCCCCTCGCACATACTTCGATGTCGTAACGGTGACAACCGCTTCTTCGCAATCCGCTTCGATTCAGACAACCCCTGATTGGCCCGATCGAACACTCATGTTAGTCTGACGATTTTTAGATCAACAGCGAAAACCGAAAAAAGTCAGGCTTCCGCTTTCCAGAGGAACGGCAGAACTGACCAGGAGCATCAAGATGGATCTGCATTTGACCGGAAAAGTTGCCATTGTCACTGGGGGCGCAAGTGGAATTGGACTCGCCTGCGCTACAGAACTGGCGCGCGAGGGCTGCTCGGTCTCTCTCTGGGATGCTTCGCCACAGGTGAGCGATGCCGCGGCAAAAATTGCAACGCAGCAAGGAGTTTCGACCTGTGGGATCTCGGTGGATGTCCGTCGAATTGACGAAATCGCCGCGGCTACAGCCCGAACCGAAATCACATTCGGGCCGATCGCGGTGGTCGTTCATGCCGCCGCAGTGAGTTCCGGGAAGTTTGGCTTTCCGTTCACAAACCTGGCTCCGGCGGACTGGCAACGGGTATTGGATGTGAACATCCTGGGGATGGTCAATCTGGCGCATGTGGTCGCACCGGGTATGCTGGCGAGGCGACAAGGGTCGCTGGTCTTTATCGCCTCCGTCGCGGGCCAGATCGGTTCCCAAACCGATCCGCCGTACAGTGCCAGCAAGGCGGCAAACATCAACTTTGCTCAATGTCTGGCAAAAGACTTGGCCTCGGCTGGCGTTCGAGTCAACACGGTTTGTCCTGGAATGGTGCAAACCCCCTTGAATCGTTCGGTTTGGCAAGCCTGGAACGACCAGCAACCGGACGACCGTCGCCGCAGCTATGAAGACTGGGCCAACGAGAAAATTCGAAACGTCATTCCGCTGGGGAGATGGCAACGACCTGAAGATGTCGCCAATCTGGTGACGTTTCTTTCCTCGGACCGCGCATCAGAAATGACGGGGCAAACCATCAATGTTGATGGTGGATTCGTCATGCATTGGTAACCAGACCCGTGAAGAAGTTATGATTGTCCACACACAAATCGTGTTGAAATCGAGTGACCTCTGAGAGAGAACTGTCATGAGTGCTGAAGCGCGTATCGCTGAACTGAGGTTGGAACTCCCCCCCGCTCCTAAACCGGGAGGGATTTATCACCCGGTCCTGATTGTCGGGAACCTGGCCATTGTTTCCGGGCACGGGCCATTACGAACCGATGGGACGATCATTACGGGAAAAGTCGGTGACACCATGACAGAAGCCGAAGCCCATCAAGCCGCACGGCAAGTGGGCCTGACGATGCTGGCGACACTGCGTCGGGAACTGGGATCGCTGGACCGCATTCATCGCCTGGTTAAAACCCTGGGGATGGTCAATGCGACGCCAGACTTCGGAAATCACCCCCAGGTCATCAACGGATTCAGCAATCTGATGGTCGAAATCTGGGGTGAAACAAATGGCAAAGGGGCGCGAAGTGCCGTTGGCATGGGTTCGCTCCCCTCGAATATCCCGGTTGAAGTGGAAACGATTTTCGAATTGGTTGCCTGAGAATTTTCAAATCTTGATATGGGGATTCCTTGATATGGGGATTCACTGACAGGGCCAGAACCGGGCGAATGCGGGATGTCACCACTTAGCAATCGGCGGTGGTGTGCTGGCGGCGGTGGTGTGCTGGCGGCGGTGGTGTGCTGGCGGCGGTGGTGCGATGGCTTCGGTGGTGAACTGACTCCCCCCCGTAAATGCCGAGGATGCTCGGCAGAGATCGATCCCTCTGACGAGGGGTGCAGCGCGGTGACTCACCCCTCGTCAAAAATTCCTCGCGACGAACATGATCGCTGATGGCATGATCGCTGGTGGCAAGATCGTTCATGGCTGCGGTTCGCGAATCTCAAAAATGGCATTCGGGGTGCAGTCTTTGTAGCGATAACCCCCATCAACCGGGAGAACGGTTGCGGTGATGTAGTCTGCCTGATCGGACACAAGAAAGGCCGCAGCATGACCAATATCATCTGGCAAACCCAACCGCCCCAGGGGGAGTTTTTTCCCGGCTTCCGCCATCGTTTCGTCGGTAAACGCCACATGCTCACCAGGGGTATCAATCCAGCCGGGTTCGATGGCGTTGACGTTGATTCGGTAGGGTGAGAGTTCCACGGCGATGGAACGCATCATGTGGTTGAGGCCTGCTTTGGCCGCGCCGTAAGCCGCACACAAGCTGATCGGCAATTCCGCCTGCACACTCGTGATAAAGACAATCTTTCCCCGCGCGCCACGGGCAACCAGGTGGCGAGCCACCAGCTGACTCATGTGAAAACCACTGGTGAGGGTTCCGTTAATCGTCTT
>CAMBQP010000021.1 GCA_945869955.1 Schlesneria paludicola DSM 18645 | reverse complement strand
CAGTTCCTTTCCTTCACTACTGCTCATGATGACACTGATTCGGCTGGTGTTGAATGTCGCCTCGACACGACTGATTCTGACTCGGGCTCATACTGCAGGAATGGATGCAGCGGGAGATGTGATCGAAGCCTTTGGGCAATTTGTGGCTCAAGGACAACTGGCAGTTGGACTGATCCTGTTCGCGATCGTCGTCATTATTCAATTTGTCGTGGTCACGAAAGGTGCCACGCGAATTAGCGAAGTGGCAGCGAGGTTTGCCCTTGATGGTATGCCCGGCAAACAATTGGCGATTGATGCGGACCTGGCCGCCGGTTTCATCACTCCTGAACAAGCCAGACTTCGCCGCGAAGAACTGTCAGATTACGCGGATTTCTACGCCGCGATGGACGGGGCCGGAAAATTTGTTCGTGGTGATGCGATTGCGGGCATCCTGATTACCCTGATCAACTTAGTCGGCGGACTGGGGATCGGAGTGATTCAGCATCAGATGTCCGTGACACGAGCGATTGAAGTCTATGCGACGTTGACCATCGGTGATGGGTTGGTATCGCAAGTGCCCGGATTTCTGATTGCGATCGCCGCGGGATTGTTAACGACCCGATCGTCTCGAAGCTCTGATTTATCGCAGGATGTTGTCCAGCAGATTTTTCGAGATCCCACAGCATTGTTTCTCGCAGCCGCTTTTGTCGGTGGCTTGGCCTTCACGGGGCTGCCGATGTTACCGTTGCTTGGTTTGGGTTTGGGTTGTGCCTTCGTCGGGATGACACTGAAAAAGCAAAATCGAGACAATACAAATCCAGACCATTCAAACATTGCTCACCCAATCGCCAGCGACTTGCCCAACACCACAACCCGGACGTCGCCAGTCATCGGATCGGCCGCCACGCTTGCGGCCAAATCAACACCTGCTGTGGCCGCTCGATCGGCCCCGGAATTGCGTCCCGAGGACAAGTTGGTGGTCGAGCCGATCGAACTGGAGCTGGGTTTCCGACTGATTAAATTGGCGGATCCCGATGCGGGTGGTGATCTGATGGACCGTGTCAGCCAGCTACGAAACCGAATTGCTCAAGATCTGGGAATTCTGCTCCCCAAAGTCAAAATTCGAGACAGCCTGCGTCTCAAAGATTTTGGCTATCGCATCAAGTTTCGGGGCGTAACGGTTGCGACGGGCGAACTTCGCATGGATGCATTACTGGCGATCAATCCAGGATTTGTCAGTGGCGAACTGGCGGGTCAGGACTACAGCGAGCCAGCCACAGGCCGTCCGGCGAAGTGGATTGATTCAACACTGGCCGAACAGGCCAAATCATTGGGATTCAAGGTGATCGAGCCGGTGGTCGCCCTGATGGCTCATTTGGCAGAAATCGTTCATTCGCATGCCGACGAATTACTGACGCGGCAGCAGGTGCATCAACTGCTCGACAATCTGCGGCGAACCTCGCCGAAAATTGTGGACGAACTGATTCCCGATTTACTCAAGCCTTCCCATGTGCATCAGATACTGGGGCGACTGTTGCGTGAACGAGTTCCCGTGAAAGATCTGGAAACGATTCTGGAAACGCTGGGAGACTATGCTGAACGAACGAAGGACATTGTCGTACTCGTGGAATACACACGACATGCACTCAGTCGTACCCTCTGCCAGCAATATCGGGATGCCACCCGGACAATTCATACACTGACGTTAGATCCTGCTCTGGAAGACATTTTAGCGGGCGGATTTGAACTGGGCGAGCAGGGATTAGTGGTGAAGCTGTCACCACAGGCCGTTGATGGGGTCACCCAGGAAATCTCGCGTCAATCCAAACGCCTGGTTCGTGCGGGTCATCCGCCGGTGCTGATTTGTGCATCACGCGTCCGACCGCTCCTGAGAAATCTGACCGAATCCAGTCTGCCACGATTAGCGGTGATGAGCATTCACGAAATCACTCGTGATACGGTGATTAAGTCCTATGGACAGATTCCCGTAAATTCCCTGAAATTTCCCACGAAAACCGAGAGCGATGATCGGCTCAACGGTTCTCCACTGTCGGCCACGTTCGCTGCGGCGTAACGAAAATGTGTCCCTTTGTTCCGACTGAATCCACCTGTTTTTGAGTGCCGAACATGAAACAGAAAATTCATACTTTTCGTGCTGCGACGATGGACGAAGCCCTTGAGCTGGTTCGTCGCGAGCTAGGACGAGACGCGATCGTGGTGGATTCCAAAGAGGTGATTACACGGCGATTGCTTCCCTGGCCATCGAAGCGCCAAGAGGTCGAAATCAGTGCCGAGCGGATTCGTCGCGAATCCTCTGTCAAAACCGCAAAAGTCAAAGTGCAGGGATCCGTTCCGGCCCCTCGTACCATTCAAACGCTTGCCGAAAAAAAACAGTCGCTGACAGCGGGATCTCATACGCTTTCCACTTCCACAAATCCTGCCGAGAGACTCACGGTAGCGGTTGAAGCAGTTGTCGTACCGGAAGAACTTGGACCATCACCCGAATGGCTCACGTCCGGGTCAACCTTCGAAAGGTCAATCCCCCGCCAGCAGCGGGGGGATTTTGAATCGCTGCCGGCCTCGTTAACCAACCTGGACAATCGGCTGGATTCCGCGTTCTCGCCACACTCCGAGGCTCTACGGACGTCAAGTTCACCCCGAATTTTGCCGTTCCCGGGCAGGATATCCACTCCCCCGCTGGATCCGTTCTCGAACGAGTACGAGCAACTGATCGAAGCGGGGATTGACGCGAGTCTCGCCGCAGACCTCATCGAGCGCTACTCACTCGAGCTTGCAAACCGCAAGGGGGATTCCACGACCGACTTCCTCGCAACATTAACTCGCTATGTTGAGCAGGACATTCACTGTGCTCAACCAATTCAACTTCAACCGGGCCGCCGAGAAATCGTGACCTTGACGGGCCCCACTGGCGTTGGCAAAACGACAACAATTGCCAAGCTGGCGGGACATTTTCAGTTGCGAGAAGGTCGTCGAGTCGGCTTGATCACGACGGATCGTTATCGTGTCGGTGCATTTCCCCAGTTGCAGGAATACGCGGACATCCTGCAGATTCCGCTCTATTCGGCGGCCAGCCCCGCCGAAGTGCGACGAGCGGTTCAGGATCTCAGCGAGGTGGATCTCATCCTGATTGATACGGCCGGTCGTAGTCCGCTGGATCGAACCAAGTTGCATGAGTTAAACGAAATTGTTCAGGCGACATCCTCGCACCACGTTTTACTACTACTGAGCCTTTCCGGTGGTCCGAAAAACCTGCCAAAGATTGCGCAACAGTTCGCGGCCTCGCAGCCAACATCGCTGGTGATTACCAAGCTGGATGAAGCAATCGGCTGTGGCGGCTTATTGTCCATCACGAGAGAAATCAAACTTCCAATCAGTTACATCACGACCGGACAGGATGTTCCTGCCCAGATCGAACCTGCCAATCCAGGTCGCCTGGCCCGGTTGATTATTGGCCGAGACCAACTGATCTTTTGACCACTCTCCTTCGCTCCTGATCAAATCACGTCCGCTTCTTATACGTTCCGCAGCAAATTCATTTCACCGCAATCCTGATCCTCAACTCACGACATCAATTCACCCCATGCAATCTCTACCCACATTCAACCCGAAACACGCTGTCATGCATGACCAAGCCTGCGAATTGCGCTCGCTGATCGCACGGCGAGTATCTGCCGCTGCCGAGGGTTCCGTGAAGGGTCGGCGATGTCATACGATCGCGATCGCCGGGGGCAAGGGTGGGGTTGGCAAGTCGGTGCTCGCGGTGAATCTGGCGATTGCCTTGGCAAAACAAGGGTCTCAGGTCGGGTTATTCGATGCCAGTCCCCATTTGGGTCAAGTGGAGATGCTCTGCGGCATCAGCAGGTACTGGAATTTGTCGCATGTCACCCGAGGTGGTCGTCGCCTGGAACAGGTCGTGCAGAAGGGTCCTGCGGGCGTCCATATTCTCGCGGGTGGGAGCGGCCTCATCCAACAGGATCTCGTGACAAGCACACAGCAGCAATCACTTTTTGCCTCACTTCAATCCTTCGAGGAAAACCTGGATTGGTTGATCGTCGATGGGAGTGGGGGAACGATCGAGATGGTACAACGTTTGGCGGCGGCGGCCGATGAACTCCTGATTTTGTCGACCCCCGAACCGACGGCGATCGTGGAAGCCTATGCAACCGTGAAATCACTCGCGAGGGTTGCCGGGGGACGTTTGGGAGTCCTCGTCAATCAGTCCGATTCCCACTCCCAATCACAACAGATTCTTGACCGATTGCAACAAGCATCCCAGTCATTTTTGCATCTTGACTTGCATCGGATCGGCTCGATTGCGCGCGATCCGCATGTCGTCCAATCCGTACATTCACGGGTTCCCTTGATAATTCAGACGCCGACCTGCGAGTCTGCGGTTGCTGTCGATGAGTTAGCCCAACGTTGGAATCAAACGCGATGGTCGGTAACCGGAAACCAGTTCTTCTTTCGTCTGTGGTCTCATTCTGAGCTCGCTCGGGCGGAATCTTTTTCTACAACATGAAGCAATACAACGTTTTTTGATGATTTCCGTCAAAAACAAGCCAGTTGTGAGGTTTAGGGGAAATAAAGTGATTTGACTCATATTTGATGCTTGTGACGACCGATGATGATGGAGTGAAGATTTCTAACAAATTTTTGTCGTAGTCTGATCAAACGAAGTCCGTGTTGTTGAAAACGACCTGGTCCTCAGCGCAAGTAGACCGGATCGAAAAAAGAAACGAAACGAAATCAATACGGCAAGGGCCTCGAAGCCAGAATCACAGCATGATGTTGTGATTGCCGAAGACTCACCATGGAGGGTGCGATGGTAATGAAAGTGGCAACCGAAGAAGAGATCGCCCAAGTCTGGCTGGACTTCAAGCGAGATCAATCCAATCAAAAGTTACGCAACGCTCTGATTGAGCGGTTTTTGCCGCTGGTTCGCTACAACGCCGAACGCGTCTGGGCGAAACTTCCGGACGGAGTTGATCTCAACGATCTGATTTCGGCGGGGGTTTTCGGTCTGATGGACGCCATCGAGGCGTTCGACCTCGAACGAGGCGTCAAGTTCGAAACCTATTGCGTCCCGCGTATCCGTGGTGCCATGCTCGATGAACTGCGCACGATGGATTGGGTTCCACGGCTGGTTCGAAGCAAGGCGAGTAAATTGGAAGCCGCTCGCAAAGAAGCGGAAGCCGAGCTGGGCCGCCCCCCTTCGGATGCCGAAATTGCCCGAAAGATGGGATTACCGATGGAGGAATACGACAAACACAAGTCGGAAGCCTCGGCGGTCAATCTTGTTAGCTTGAATAAGAAATGGTACGAAACGGACAGTTACAAAGACGTTCGTGAGATCGACATCATCGAAGATACCAAGGGAGAAGACCCGACCGATGGTATCCAAAAGCGCGATGTGATGAAGCTTGTGACTAAAGGGCTGAATCGCAACGAACGGCTCATCATCATCCTCTATTACTATGAGGAATTGACGATGAAAGAGATCGGCACCACCCTCGGGCTGTCTGAATCTCGCGTCAGTCAGATGCATTCCAGTATCGTGGCACGCCTGAAAGATCAGCTCAATCGACGTCGACCAGAGTTCGCTCAGTAAGCGATCCGTCAGCGCGACATGGTCGCCCTCATTCCACGCACCCCAATCGCATTCTGGCGATTGGGGTGTCTGCATTTCCAGGGAGGCATTTTCAGAGCGGCATTTCATGGTATAGTCTTGCTGTCATTGACCACACGTTGTAAGCGGGCGGATCCCCGCCAAGGCGTAACTCCTGTGAATCTCGGTAATTCTCACAGAGAAATTTGTTACGGATGCGATATTCTGGCCTGCATGCAGACACCTTTTTGACTGACGATCTGGGTGATCCAGAGGTCGCGTCGATCGTGCTGGTCAATTCTTTTGAGGGAGACAAAATCGGATGAATCCCCATCAAGATCCTCTGGATTTGCTCATCAATTCTGCAATGACAACGCCCATCGAGCCGTTGCGGGAAATCGCGATTGAGCTGGGTCGAACCGAGTTGATGATTGACGAGATCCTGAATCTGGGCAAGGGGTCGGTGGTGTCACTGAATCAATTCGCTGGGGATCCGGTCGACCTTGTTGACAATGGCCGACTGATTGCCCGCGGAGAATTAGTGATTATCGAGGGCAAGTTTGGCGTCCGCCTCAGCGAAGTTCTTTAAATTCCTCGTCGGTGATCGTCAAAAAAGGTGCGAGCTTCTCGATCAATTTCGTTCCCACCCCCCTGACCCGCCTCAGATCCTCGATCGATTGAAACGGTCCATGACGTTGCCGCTCGTCGACAATCCGCCTCGCGATCACCTCACCAATTCCGTCCAACTGAGCCCATTCGACCCAGGACGCACGGTTGATATCGATCGCGTAGTAATATTCGCGCGGTTGCTGGCTGAGGATCTCGATCTCAGCCTGCCCCCATCCCGACATTTTTCCGCGACAGGCGATCAGCAGAACCAGCAGCACAATCAACAGCGATCCCAGCAAGAATTGATCCGCATGGCGGAGCCAAACCGTGGCGGGGAACGAAGCGACCGATTCCTCGCTTTGAGCCGACGTGTTCGGCTGGTGAACCGCCGGCGTTGGTTTCGATGTTTCGCGAGAAAAATCCTGGGAATCCGCAGCCATGTTAGAGTGCGTCTTGATGGTGAGAATTCGACGACAGTTTTCGACGACAGTTTTCGTGATAATTGACCGGAGAAGAACGAGTTGTCGGAATCACAATCCGCCGTTTTGGCAACGAAAAATCGCCGTAGAGGATCTCTTCCCCAGCCAATTCTTCCCAGCCGAACCAGTGTCATTGCGCCGCAAAACAGGGAACAAGGTCAATGCAACGACAATTGAATCTACCCTAACGGAAGGCCGAATTCCATTCCATCGCGAGTCAGAAAGCGGGGACGGAAATTTTCCGTGGGTTGATCGAATCGACAAAACCAAGAAGTTCTTTCTTTTCCAGATCGTGTCGCATACAGTGAACGGGGCGAAGTGTGATGCGGGCGAAAGATGATCCGGTGGTAGTTCCAGCCAGGGGCGGGACCGAATTCCGGTGGTTTCCATTGAGGAACCTGAGCACGCATGGATCGGGCTGAACGTGAACACGGTCGGAAGCGAGATTCTCCAGGGAAAAGATTGCCGATGCGACATTACTCAATCATACTGGTCATTCTGTGCTCGTCTTTTTGTCGAGTCGATTCGGCTCACGCGGAAAAGAAGGACCCCAAGGCGAAACTTTCCGCACAACGTGGTCTCGACTGGCTAGTCGGTGAGCAACATCGCAGTGGGTATTGGGAAGCCAATCAGGGGCAGTATCGCGTGGCAATGACCGCCCTGGCGGGGAATGCGATGCTTTGTGAGGGTTCAACAACGACTCGCGGGCGACTCGCCAAGCCCATCTCCCGCGCTGTCGACTACTTGATCGATACCGCGCAACCTAATGGACTGATCGGATACAAACACGATTATCATTACACTTATGGCCATGGATTTTCGATGCTGTTTCTCTCCCAAGTTTACGGTGAAGAAGAAAATACGCAACGACGGGAAAAACTGAAGGAAGTCCTGACGAAGGCGGTTCAATTTTGTGGTGAAGCACAGACTCCTGACGGCGGCTGGGGATATGTTTCCGCCAAGGACGGAAATAATTTTGATGAGGGGTCGACTTGTGTGACTCAGGTTCAAGGTCTTCGTGCCTGCCGTAACGCGGGAATTCCGGTCCCCAAAGAGGTGATCGATAAGGCGGTTGATTACATCCGCAAGTGTATGGCTCCCGATGGCGGCGTTCAGTATAGCCTGAAAAATGCAGGAGGTTCGCGCCCCCCGATTACTGCGGCGGCGGTCGCCTGCTTATTCAATTCCGGCGACTACGAAAACGACACCGCCAAAAAACTGTTGAAATACTGTGAAAAGAACATTGAAGGGAGCAACAACCAGGCCCAGATGTTTGGCCACTGGCACTACACTCACTATTACTATTCGCAGGTACAATACCGCATGGGTGACGAAAAGTGGTCCAAGTATTTCAACACCGTCTCGAAACAAATCGTGTCACAGCAGTCTGCGAATGGTTCCTGGAAAGAGGGACACGTGGGTCCGGTCTATGTCACCGCCATCAATGCAACGATCCTGCAACTGGACAACGGCTATCTGCCAATTTATCAGCGATAACCAGCAGTCCGCTGCGCGCATGTCAAATTTGCCTTGCGAACGAATTTTTTCTTTTTTAACACATCGTGACTTCTCGGAAAAAATTCCACTTGGCCCCTGTCTTGATGCGAATGATCCGCTAGGATGATGTTTTGCGAGTTACGGCACGATCAAAAGCGCGGGTATTGAGTACTCAAACTGGATTGATTCATTAGAAAGTTACCTCATGAGCGAAACCAATTCGGATCCCAGCGGCGTTCCTCCCGTTGAACGAGTCCGACACGAAGTGGATCGCTGGATTGAAGCGGTCCGTTCCACGGGTGAACGCACCCTGGAAACGCTCGGATTAACCGGTAGCAATCGTCCCGCAATGCCTCCCGTTGATATCATCGAACTTCCCAACGAGATTCTGGTACAGATTGAACTTCCGGGTGTCTCGGCAGAACAGGTCGAACTGAGTCTGGTCGGGAATATGTTAACGATTTCCGCAGATCGCAGTTCCCTGAATGTTTCGAGCGAAGCCCGGGTTCATGTCCGTGAACGTGCGGTCGGTCGATATCAACGCTCAATTCCGCTACCTATTCCCGTGAACGGTAATGACATTCGCGCCGAAACCCGCAACGGTCTGTTAACCGTGACGCTGGGTAAGGTGTCGCCTCTTCCAGGACGTTCGATTCCGGTCTCGAGCGGAAATTCCGTCATCGACTGATTTTTCGGGAAACGTCGGAAGTTGCTGAAGCATTCACATGGCGATCGTGTTCCGCTGCGATCGTTGTGATGCGCGTGATCGCGTGAATCTCGATAAGGTCGGATCCCCAGCGACTTGTCGGCCGTGTGGAATCAGCTTGGTCGTACCCGATCCCCTGCCGCGAGATCAGTCCCTGGATATTCCCACGCTGCAGGGTCGTGGATAAACCCCTTATCTCTTACCCCCTGCCGATCGCGAGCGAGAACGGGCCATCTTTAAGCAGATTGAAACGCATCTCGGGCCGATCGATTATGTTTTTCACGAAAAGATTTCGGAATCCGTTCATGTTGACGTGCATCGTGTCCCTCCACAGAAACAGCGACCATTTTATACCTCAGTCACCAGCGGAATGTCCGAACGACAGATGACCGTTCCGGATGGGGCCGAGTCTCTCAGGCTGGCGGAATTTATCCTCTGTCTGCCGCCAAACTGGCCATTAAGTTTGCACGATTTTCGGGATGAACAAAATTATTGGCCGATCCGACTGCTCAAAATCCTGGCGCGGTTACCCCTTGAATTCTGTACTTGGCTGGGATTAAGTCAGTCGGTCCCCCATGGCGATCTCCCGCGGCCCTACGCGGCCAACACGCGATTCTGCTGCTCGATCCTCGTTCCCCCCTTAACTTGCCCTGATCCCTTTCGAACTCTGGTACTGACGCCAGAGCAGACAATTCATTTCTATGCGGTACTGCCGCTCTTCCCGGAAGAATTGGACTGCAAACTAACGAATCGGATGAATGTTCTGATTGACCAACTAGACCGGTTTCGCGTCACCGAACTCGTGAACATCCGGCGGAAAAACACCCGCGAACCTTACTGGTTCGGCCACTGAACGACGCCTACGCTCGCAGAGGCCGCGTGGTCTCATCGAACGATGCATCGTTTCGGCAAAAATGGCGTGACCGCGATTGCGAGCTGCGCGTTGCTGGGCCTCTCTCCTTGATTCTGTTTTGTACGGTGAGGGATTTCTTGATGAATTTCGGCGAGCTATGCCGATGATTCCGATTGTATCGAGTCTTCATTCCAACTCTCCGTCTTCGTTCAGGGGACGTAACATGCCCATCCGATCGTTCATAGCGGGTTCGCTGCTGATATGGAACGCCCTCATCGTCTTCACTCAATCCATGATGGCAGACGAACTGCCCGCAAACCCTGCTGCGGAAAAGGTGGTCTCATTTCCCGCAGCGGTTGACGTGAATCAACTTTATGTCGCAATCATGGGTGAGGTTGATACGCCGGGAACTTACTGTGTAAATTCTACCGGGTTAACCATACATCGGATTATTGAGTCGGCGCGAGGCTTTACACCAGATGCGTCGATGGCCGTCCGCATCATTCGATCAGGACGGTTTCGTCAAACGGAAATTTTTTCGGAAAAAAATGACTCGCATCTGATGCCTGGGGACCTGTTGATTGTCGAATCGAATCGAACATCGGCCGTCGCAGGGGCCTCACGATCTGCCGATTCCCGCGACGCTCAGACCATTCATGCGGATTACCAACGTGGAACCCCACGGGTCGGGATTCAAATTGCGTTAATCAATGTGGTTGACTATCCGCTCGTACTCAGATTGCGCCCCGATCAAGCCAATGCCAGCCAGTTGATTCAATCCCTTGGACAACCAATGTCCCTGCTGGCTCGGACGCGAATCATCACTCCGGATGTTCCTGGCAGAAAGACTTCAGATCTCGCCAAACAGGCACTGATTTTAGAAAATGGATCTGTCATCGTGTTTGAGCCGGGCGGGGTGAATCGCGATCGACTTCCAGTCACATTACCACCCCCCTTTCATCATGATTTGTCAGCGAGTACGCGGTCAGGAATGAGCCACCGGTATCAGGATCAAGCCGCAGACGACGATCGCTCGGGTCTGCATCCGTTTTGGTCCAACACGAACCCCTTTGATACGACTTCTCAAACCATTTTCCTCAACTCAAGCTCGTTGTTTGAATCAAGTCCGGTTCGACGAGACTACGAATCCCTGTCGGATACAGATCAACAAATCGGGATCGATGACATCAAGCCGTCGTTCGTCGAAGCGGAGAGGGTGGGCGACGAAGAAGTCGAAGGGGACGATCTGGTGGTATTGAACTCCCCTGTCGCTGCAGATCTGACCCCGTTCGAGGCGAGCGATTCCAGTTCAATCGAGGCCACGTCGATTGGGAACCGGTCACATTCCACCGCAGACGATCAACCGGCGCTCATTCACTTGGCGATTCTCTGGATGGTGGTCTCGACGCTGGTGGGAGCTGCGATCGGATTGCGATCAATACTTTCAGCAACTTGGGTGGAAACGGACAGCAACTCGGGACCAAAATTGCGGTTAAGCGGCGATCCATACGGAAAAGTAACGAATTCTGCACGGATGGCCGGAACGATCGCATGGTTAAAGAAGCTGACAGCGGAACCCCCAGCGATTCACGTTGAACAAATTGAGATTTCCGCCGAGTTCGATTTGCAGGGAAAAGTCACGACGTCGACGGAGTTGGATCGCCCCTCGTTAAGCGTGATCCCCAAGCCAGAAGAATCGACAGCCGCCATCGATTTCAAAACGGACCAGACAGAGCCGCAGGAAACGTTGACAATGGCCGACGAGCCAATCACGATTCCCTTTCGGCAGACCGTTCCGCCGCACTTTTTGGCCGCAATGAAGCCTGCGAACGCTGTTGTCCCCCCCGTCCAAGTGTCTGACCCCATCATATCCGGGGTCGAGACGACCGAAGTTGAGAACACCGCTTCGACGCCCCGCTTGACGCCGTTGGCTCAGGCTTTACGGCAACTGCAGCAGGAACGTCGCATCTGAGCCGGCAACAACTCGTCTTCCCCATCATCAAATGATCGGGAAAACGAATTGACGGAATCGAGCGAACTGGCGCCGCGGGAAATTCCGTGTCGCTTGAAGCGCAACGTTATCTGCAAATCAGGATCCGAACAACGGATTCAAGACGAATGGACATTAAGCCGCTAGTAAAAATTGATCATTAACCATGGTCGTGGTCTTGGGTACAGTCATGATCATGATCGTGCCCATGGTCATGGTCATGGTCGTGGTCATGGTCATGGTCGTGGTCATGGTCGTGGTCGTGGTCGTGGTCATGGTCGTGGTCGTGGTCGTGGTCGTGGTCATGATCGTGGTCATGATCGTGGTCATGATCGTGGTCACCTTCTTCTTCGTCGTCTTCATCTTCCGCATGGAACGCAAAGAGCGCGGCGAGGTAGACATCACGTAGCGGGACTTCGTGTGCTTTTGCGATGGAGACACAGTGATCGTATTCCGGCGTAAAAATCGCCGGCTCTTCGTCACGCCAGCCCACTTTTCCCTTGACCGGACCGAAATCGGTATCGACCGAATATTCCATCCGTTCACGCAGCGAGCGTTGCAACCGCTGCCGGCGAATTCCGAATGTTTGCGTTTCTCGAAACAGGATCGATTCCAGTTTTCCCACGTCTTCCAGGGAACTGATCACGCTCAGGATGATACCGGGACGATCTTTCTTCATCTGAATCGGTGTCGTATAGACATCCAGAGCACCGGCAGCCAATAGCGCCCGTTTCGTATACCCCAGCACTTCGCCGGTGACATCATCGAGGTTTGTTTCCAGCAGGATGACTGTATCCTCAGACGCTTCAACCCCCGCCGTTTCACCAATAATCAGACGCAACATATTCGCGCGTCCGTCCAGTTCACGTGTTCCGGCTCCGTAACCAATCTTTTCGATGGTAATTTCGGGGAGCGAATCCACAAAGGTACTGACCAGCGTTTTCACGATGGCCGCCCCGGTGGGGGTGGTCAGTTCGGCGTCGACGGCGACATTTGCCAGGGGGATCCCTTTTAACAGCTCTGCGGTTCCAGGAGTTGGAATGGAACAGATTCCGTGGGCGATTTTGACGCTTCCGCGACCTGTCGGAATTCGACTGCAATACAGTTCCTCGACATCCAGCAGATCAAATCCAATGGCCGCAGCGACGATGTCCACAATCGAATCAATCGCTCCGACTTCATGAAAATGAACTTGATCGACGGTCGAACCATGAACCTTGGCTTCGGCCTCCGCCACCGCGTGAAAGATCCGCAAAGCCAGATCGCGCTGATTATCGTTCAATCCTTCGGATCGGTTAATAATCTGTCGAATGTCACTCAGATGTCGATGTGCATGTTGCTCGGGGTGCTCAACACGGAAATGTTTCGCACGAAAACCTCCGCGATCCACCTCAGTCAGATGCAGCGTCACTCCAGGCAGATTCAGCGATGCGATCCCCGCCTTCACCACTTCGAAATCGAGCCCTGCATCAATCAATGCGGCGACAGTCATGTCGCCACTGATACCCGATGCACAGTCTAAATAGGCAATTCGCATGAACGTTTTCCAAATATTCAAAAGTCAGCAGACCGAAGCATTTTCGGCAGGCCAGAAGCGAGTTCATCTCACGGCAAGCAGTCGAAAGCAGCCCACCTGTGAGCCAAATTCAACAATCTGATGGCAGATGATCGTTGCGCTGCAACCCCAGCACCGCATCGTGTACTACGTCGAGGTGTCTGGAATGCGGGGTCGATTTAGTGCCCCAGCACTTTCCACAATAATGTGACCGATCCTGCCAGCAAACAATAGTAACCAAAGTAATGTAAGCGTTGTTTGGAAATCAGTTGCAACAAGAGACGTAAAGCAACGATTCCGACCACGAACGAGATCACCATTCCGAGGACTAATGCCCCAGTCGGAATGGACTCGGCCTGGGCGGCCCCGGGTTTTAACAGTTTTAATCCATCGAGAAAGGCGGCCCCGCCCACGGCGGGAATCGCAATCAAAAACGAAAACGTTCCGGCGGATTCCCGCTGCATTCCCGAGAGCAATCCACCCGAAATCGTGCTTCCTGACCGCGAGATCCCTGGAACCAGGGCAACCGCCTGAAAACAGCCGACAAGAAAGGCGATTCCCCAAGGAAGCTTCCGTTCGGAAAATTGTCCCGGCCGAACCCACTGACTGAGAATCAACAAGGTCGCGGTCACCAGCAGCCCACATCCAGCAACCCAGGCCGACTCAAACATCGGTTCCAGTTTCTTCTTGAAACAGATCCCAATCACTCCGGCAGGGACAGATGCCAGGACGATCGAGGCACACAGTCGCCAATCCGCCTCCAAAACGACTTGTTTCAGCCGGTTGAAATAGACAATCAGAATCGATCCCAGCGTGCCGATATGCAGGACGATGTTGAGTGTCATCGCTTCATTTTCAATCGGCTCTTTTCCTTGCCGCAGAAGCTCATCGATAATCACCAGATGCCCTGATGAGCTGATCGGCAGGAACTCGGCGATCCCCTGAACAACAGCCAAGATGGCCACACGAACGTAATCATTCATCAAATCAGTTTCCTTAGACCGCTGCGCGAGTACCCTCGACGGCTCATGAGTCTAGCAGCTGACTGGGGTTTTGGTCGAGTGACCGAAAACGAGGGGAATTTTATCGTGTCTCTTGGGATCAGTTCCACACTCCCCACTGCGTATGTTATTGTGGCGAACCGAAGCGAATCTCCATTACTGCAAACTGAAAACTGAAAATGACAGAATCCTGGATTGCCGACCGGATGCACAAGATTGATGCCTCTGGAATTCGGAAGGTGTTTGACCTCGCAGCAAGCATGAAAAACCCAATCAATCTGAGTATTGGGCAACCTCATTTTGACACTCCTGCAGCCGTCAAAGCCGCCTTGGTCTCTGCGGTCGAAGCGGGAAAGAATGTCTATACGGCGACGCAAGGGATCGCCCCTTTACGCGAAGCATTACAGTCCCGAGTGCAGGCCGAATATGGGCATACGGATCGCCAAACCTTTCTCACCAGCGGAACCAGCGGTGGACTGATGCTCGCCCTGGCCGTGCTCGTCAATCCAGGAGACGAGGTTATTGCCTTTGATCCCTGGTTTGTGATGTATAAGCACTTGGTCACACTGGCGGGGGGAACTTGTCGGCAGATTGACACCTATCCAGATTTTCGCATCGATCTCGATCAAGTTCGAGATGCCATCACTCCAAAAACCAAGGCGATCCTTTGCAATAGCCCCTGCAACCCCACCGGATATGTGGCAACCGCAGCGGAAATGCAAGGCTTGGCGGAACTTGCCGCCGAAAAGAACGTCTGCCTGATCAGCGACGAAATTTATCGCAGCTTCTGTTATGAACGACCTTTCGTCAGTCCAGCCCGATGGAACGACCAGACGATTGTGATTGACGGATTCAGCAAATCGCACTCGATGACCGGCCTACGACTCGGTTTTGCACATGGTCCCGACCACATCATTCAGCAGATGATCAAGCTTCAGCAATTTACGTTTGTCTGTGCACCACAACCGGTCCAGTGGGCAGGATTGGCAGCATTAGAATGCGATATTTCTGATCGCGTGGCCGCCTATGCGAGCAACCGACAATTTCTGCTACAGGAATTGGGAAACCTCTATGATATTCAGGGGAGTGGTGGGGCGTTTTATCTGTTCATCAAAAGCCCCTACGGAACGGCAACAGAATTCACCACCAAAGCGATCGAAAACCAGTTATTGATCATCCCTGGGAATGTTTTCAGTCAACGAGACACCCATTTTCGCGTCAGCTTTGCGGCAGAACATCAAACGCTGGAACGGGGTGTCGAAGTCCTGAAACGTCTTGCGCGCCGCTAAAACCTCGAGAGAACTTCACCCCCTTGCAGGAAGCCCGATTTCCGCATTGCGAAGTTTCCCGGTTCCGATCACACTCCGCCTCATCAGACACACTGGGCAGAACAGCGAGTTCGCTGATCGTCAGGAATTGGATTGCAGGATTGAGATTGCATGACCACGAACGCTCTGTTGTTAGCCTTTGCCAGTTACCTGTCCGGTTCGATCCCATTTGGCTTCCTGATTGGAAAAGCGGTCAAAGGTGTCGATCTGCGGCAACTCGGCAGCGGCAATATTGGTGCAACGAATGCAGGTCGGGTTCTTGGGAAAAAATGGGGCCTGATCTGCCTGGTGCTGGATGCGATGAAGGGACTGCTCCCCGCGGCATTCCTGCCGCAGCAATTTTTTCTGGCGGATGACCCGAATTTTGACCATGCCACCGTCCTGGCGGGTGTCTCAACGATTATCGGACATATGTTCCCCTGCTGGCTGGGGTTTCGTGGGGGGAAGGGTGTCGCCACCTCGTTGGGGGTACTGGGAGTGATTAGTCCGTGGGGACTGCTGATCGCCTTCCTAACCTTCTTCAGTTCGTTCGGTCTCTGGCGTTATGTGTCACTCAGCTCGATGCTTGCGGCCATCGGGTTTGGAGCGTTCGAGCTGGTTCGCTTGAGTCCTTCACCGTTCACCGAGGCGACTTGGTCCCGAGGCCTGTTTGCCATCATGGTCCCGGCATTGATTGTGATTCAACATCGCAGCAATATCCGTCGACTCATTCGGGGCGAAGAGTTACAATTCACCTCAAAATCGGAATCGATCAAATAAAACGGCTTCGATCGAGACTTCGGTCCACACTTCGAATCAACAGAAATCCGCACTGGCTCAACCGTCACAGGCTGAACCAACACAAAACCCGAGTGAAAACAAACAAGCCCCTGTAATCGTAAAATTACGGGGCCTGCATCGGTTTCGATTTCAACATTTCGATCAACGAATTATTTCGGAGCGGTGGGATCCTTGCCACCTTTTGGTTTGCTCATTTCAAAGCTTTTCTTCATCTGTTCTTGCATTTTTGCCTGCTTTTCTTTATCCATCGCTGGCGTGGTACCTGCGGCGGGAAGTTCCGGCTTTGCACCACCACAACCAGAAATTGCGAAGGCAACGAGAGAGACCATCAACAACCCGGAAAATTGATTCAACACAGAATGTTCCTCAGCGTAAGAAAAAACAGAGATTCCACTCACTAATTAAACCAAGTGCCGGAATACTTCGTCAACAGTGTGGGCGAAAACCATTTCGATTGAAACCGTGTACGATCAAGTGGACACGTAATCGTTCACAGCGAAGTGAGGGGTACAAGCAGAGTTTTCCCGGCAAAACGTTGAGTGAACGCTTTGAGCCATTTGGCGGATCTTTACTTGTTCGCGGAAAAAATGAGCGAGTCCCCGAGTTGTGAACGGTTGCCGTCATCACAGTCTGTTCGAGAAGCGTTGTCTGCGCAAACTTGGCACCCCCACTCCGGACCAAGGTTACTCATCGATCGGTTCAGCATCGTTCAACTGGATCAAACGTCGCAGGTTTTGTGCGGTGATATTCTGGTTCATTTTTCTCACCGAAGCATCAGCAAACAAGGCTAAAAATCCCTCACGCGAAATTGTACCGAGTGACTTGAGTGGATCCTGGGGATCAAAATCGAGCCCCCCGGGTTTCGTCCAAATCTCAGCCGTCTCTGGCCCGGCCACCACAGTCAGAATGGTGTTCGAGGTTCCGTCGGTAAAATCGAATATTTTCGGAGTTGCGTCCTTGGCAAAGGGGGATTGAGGCCCGACAAAAACGTGAATCACGGATTTGCCTGGATCAATCATCCCTTCCGTCTTAAAAATACTTGGCATTTTCGCAATCAAGGCTTTGTTATCATCACTGTCCCAAGGCTCATCCAGATTAAATTTGTTATACAAATCGGCCTCATCAAGATAAGGCAACAGGTGAACTCGCCAACTCAGCCCCGCCGGTGTTTCCTGGGTCAATCTTCCTGCACCCGGAAACGCGCCAATCGTCGATTCCAAGTTATGGAATGCGAGTCCAATCATTTTGAGGTCATTCATTTGCTGAGCGTTTTTGGCCGCGGCGCGGGCATTCTCGAGCATTGGTTTCAACAGGACCGGCAGCCTGTCGAAACCGACGGGGGCCGGTACACGCAGTTTGACTTGATCGCGATCCTGCTTCACCTTAGCCGAGCTCACCAACTTCTTGACCATCGCAAACAGTTCCAAGTCGCTGCTGGTGGCGTTTTCTGGTTTTGGCAACTGGTTGACACCCATTTGTCCTTGAGCCAGCCCAAACGAGACAATCCCGGCGAGTCCCTGTGCCATCCCTTCATCAATCGCCGTCAAATTGACCTCGGCCAGCGAATCCCCTGCTTTCCCGCTGGCTGATAACATCATCGCCAGCGTTTTGATATTTGTGACGCTGCCGAGCATCGGGTTGAGTTGAACCAATTGCCCCACCAAAGCACTTTGTGAGGCCAGGTCAACGGCCATGGATGCGTTCGCCTGCAATTGGAGTTGCGCCACCAATGGTGAATCCCCTTTGGTTTTCCCCTTTTTTCCGGCAATCATTTCTTTGACCGACGCCAAAGGACCAGCGACCACGGTATTGGGATTGGGGAACCAAACGGCCTGATTTTGATCCGTATGAATGAGTTCCTCTTCAAAGGTCTCTGCAGTTGCGGCAGAGAATAAACCCTGCACGAATTGGTTTTTGTCGACCTCGGTCTTCAGTGTCATGATGAGGGGCCAGACTTCGAATTTGGCGCGATTTGCCTCTTCGTTTGGCTCGGCAGGGAATTCCACTTCCAGACCATCCTGATGTTGGATCATGCTGGCCAGCAGGGACTCTTCGATGGTCGACGACAACTTTCGCACTTTGCCATCCCCGATCAAAACCCAGAGAGGCTCATCTTTCCATGCTCCCAGCGATTTTTTTGGCGAGGCCAAATCGACTTCCAGCCCACCGGGTTTCGTCCAAAAATCGGCGGTATCCGATCCCGCAGAAACCGCCAGAATGGTGGTGGACATGCCATCGAGGAACCCATTCTGGCGGGTCCCTTGTTCGCCATGAAATGGCGTTTTTTCGCCGGTGAAAACATGAAACGAGGTTTTCCCTTCCTCGGTCACACCTGGCGAGCGAAACACGGCGGGCATGCGAGCAATCAGCGATTTGTTGTGTTCGCTATCCCAGGCTTCGTCGAGGTGAAATTCGCGGTAAAGCGCGTCTTGATCCAGATACGGAAGTAAATGCACCCGCCAGCTTAATCCGGTCTGCGTCCCGTTACCGTCACCATCCGCACGCGGCAGTCGGTCGAAGGTCTCGTGGTGAGACAGGAAAGCAAGATAAATCTGCTTGAGTGAATTCTTCGGATCCTGTTTTTGGGTTTTTTCAGGATTGATTTGTGTCAAATCACCGCTTTGAATCCCAAACTCAAGAGCCAATTTATTGATCAGCGCCTGAGAAAACACGATCACCGCACGGTCAACATCTTGAAGATTGATCCCAAAGGGTTTCAGGATTTCTGTTGGCGAGTCCGCTGTGTGATCTGGATTCAACTCGGCGATCATGCGACCGACTGGCGTCCCGAGAAACTGCTGCGGTTGAATTGCCAGCAAACCGACAGCGTGGTGGGGGATATAGGCACTCTCGGTGAAAGGACGAACGTCAGCAGCCCCTGCTTGGGTCAGCAAATTCCCATCAGAGGAATCGGACGGAACGGATTGGCTCGGATTCGCTGTTTCGGGTTTTCCCTTCTTGGGAGCAGCCTCGCTGACCCGCAATTCGTCGCCTGTGGCATTCTTTGTGGCCGAGGTTTCCAACGTGCCAGGAGCCACCCCCGTTGGGATCGGTTTCTTCTCGGCACATCCCACCACCAGCAAACTGAGAGTCAGTGCTGCGGGGAACCGCCACAACGGTTTTCCATTTGATTTCAACATGATCCGCCTGCAAGGAACTGCGAAAAAAGTCAGCGTGCACATCTGCATGCGTATACAATCATCATCGTAAACGTGGTCAGAAAATTTGCAATGATCTCTCAATACACAAAGACGCCCGAGAGAGATTTTGGTAATCGAGTCTGTACGCTGGTTGATCCCAGTGCGGCGGGTTAATATCTGATTTGTTTCGATGAGGCTGATGTTCGTTTCGTTTTTTCTGTCAGCCTGTTGGTGGTCCCATGTTCATTGCGATGAGGTCAAGTTGACGTATGAAAAAAAACTTGTTTTTCGCCACGCTGTTGCTGATGGTGAGTACCGGTGCGCAAGGAGAGATCGGAGTCATTTCACCCATTGAAGCCAGTCGGCTGATTGAAACAATGCCCCCCGCAAAAAAACCAATCGTGCTGGACACGCGCGGTGGCTATAAAGATTATTTTCGAGCTCATATTCCGACGGCCCATCACATCAATTTCGACACCCTTCGGGGGACAGATCACGGGGTTCCGGTTCAATATCTCCCAGATGATTTGACCAGAGCGTTGCTGGTGAGAGCAGGCGTTGACCGTGAGCGGACACACCTGATCTATGCCACGGGTGACAAGTTGCCAAATGACGAAATCCTGAGTGCAAGCATGGTGGCGTACGTGCTGGAGAAATTTGGTGTCACCGACATCCGTATCGTGGATGGCGGCCTACCGGGGTGGAAGCAGGCGAATTTGCCGGTAACGCAAGAGTATTTTGGCAACCCACCAGGAACGCTTCCCGAGCAGGCTCATCTGAAGATCGGGATTTCGATTGAAGAGCTGCTGGAACGCAAGACCCAACCGAAGGTGGTTCTGGTCGATGCGCGCCCTCAGAACGAGTATCTGGGGAACGACGATGTCTGGTTGCGGAAAGGGCATATCCCAGGGGCCATTAGTTTTCATTGGGCACGCTTGATGGGGACGGAAAATACCCATCAATTCCTCCGAAAAGAGCAGGTTCAGGCGGAACTGGAAGCGGCCGGGTTGACCGCCGATAAGGAAATCATCGTTTACTGTGGCACGTCGCGCGAGGGGAGCCTGTTACGGTTCTACCTGCGGCACGTTGCAGGGTATCCGAATGTCCGTTTATATGAGGGTTCATGGAAAGAATACGCATCATTAAAGCAGCACCCGGCTGAAACCACCGCAAATAAGGCTCCCTGAGGCAATGACCGTGCTGTCCACGATTCTGTTTCTGGCTGTCTGCAGTGTTGCATTTACCAACGGAGCGAACGCCAACTTCAAAGGGGTGGCCTCGCTTTACGGCAGTGGAACGACCTCACGACGTGGGGCGCTTTACTGGGGGACCGCGACGACTTTTGCCGGTTCAATTGCCGCGTTTTTTCTCGCCGCGGGGATGTTGAAAAAATTCAGTGGTCGCGGGATTGTTCCCGATGATCTGGTCGGATCTCCTGTATTTGTGAGTGCGGTTGCGACGGGAGCCGCGCTGACCAGTTTTATCGCGACGCGATTCGGCTTTCCCGTATCAACAACCCACGCCCTGGTGGGTGCCCTGGTGGGAGCCGGACTCGCCGGGAGTGGTTCAGACGTTCAGTTTTTTGCGTTAGGAAAACAGTTTCTTTATCCACTCTTTTTCAGTCCAATTGTGGCAATGATCCTCGGGGCGATCGTGTATTGGCTGCTGAAGGGGATGCGATTGGCTCCGGATCATCGAACTCCTTTGCTGGACACTTTGCATTACGTCAGCACCGGAGCCGCCAGTTTTGCACGCGGCCTGAATGACACTCCCAAAATGGCCGCCCTGTTTCTTGCGGCCCCCAGTATCGATCTGCGTTGGGGATTTGCCATCGTGGCAGCCACCATGGCAATCGGAGGATTAGTCGACGCAGGTCACGTCGCAGAAACACTCGGAAAGAAAGTGACAGGAATGAATCCGGGTCAGGGTTTTTCTGCCAGTCTCGTGACGGCATGCCTGGTCTCGACGGCCAGTTTTCATAGCCTTCCGGTAAGTACAACCCATGTCAGTGTTGGCTCGCTGCTGGGTATGGGTGCCAGTACCCAGCAAGCCAAATGGCAAAAGGTGGCAGAGATCCTGCTCGCCTGGGTCAGCACTGTTCCCTGTGGGGCAATCCTCGCTGCCATTGCTTATTCCATCATTTCTCGTTTCGCCTAAATCGATGACTGTCGCATTAACGTCGATTCATCACCCATCGGGCAAACTAGCGGATCAGATGGGGGATAAACCGACTCAGGTCATGGGTGATGGGATTCAGGTCTTCGCGAATCCCGAGTCCACATGCTGTGTCACCCACAATCCAACTCCCCAGCACCGCAAAACTTTCCCCGGATTGCAGCAGGGGATGATATTTCTGATAAATGGCGGGCTGATTGGCGTAGGGGCCATCGGTTTCACGGACGGTGCGCCCGCGCTGGACCACCTGAATATTGCTCCCCTCCCGCGCGAGAATCGGTTTGCGGACGTAGTCGCCGGACAGGGGTTGCCAGGATGTCGGTAACAGGTAATCGCTGTGTGGGAACATCTCCCACAGCACCACCAGCAACGCCTTATTGGACAGCAACATTTTCCAGGGGGGCTCGATCCAGCGTGTGCTGGCGGTTAATAATCGCGGCGCGAACGATTCCTGCAACATCCATTCCCAGGGATAGAGTTTGAACAAGCAATCGATCGGAATGTTTTCTGCATTGACGAACGAATTGTGGCGCGGGTCGAAGCCAATCGCAGACATGGGGAGGTATTCGGTCGTGATTCCGGCTTGCGTCGCAGTGTCCCGCAGGTAGGTTACGTTGCCAAAATCTTCTTCATGACCGTCCGTGGCAGCAAAGCTGATACGCGTCTCGTCGTCCTGCATCCAGTCCGCCCATCGGGCGATCAAGCGCTCATGAATGCTGTTGAACTGGTCGCAACGGGGATGAACCGCTTCCAGCCAATTCCACTGGACGACCGCAGCCTCGAATAATCCGGTCGGTGTGTCCGCGTTGTATTCGAGCATTTTAGGAGCGGATCGACCATCCCAAGCCAGGTCAAACCGCCCGTAGAGGGTTGGTTCGTCATGATCCCAGCTGGTGCGAATCCAGTCCCGAAATGCCGGGGGAATCTGAAACTCATCGAACCGGTCATCGTCGATGACGACTTGCACCGCTTTGAGGCACATCTCGTGCAGATTGTTGGTGGCCAATTCGAGTTCTTCGATCTCGGACATTGAGAATTCGTACCAGCCCGCCTCGTCCCAATAAGGCTCGCCATCAATGGTATGGTAAGTGAATCCCAATTCTTCCACATCCTGACGCCACTGGGGGCGGGGTTCCGCAAGGATTCGCCGCATCAGCTCCCTCCGGACAAATGGGATCCGGTCCCGCCGAATCCGCCATGGACCGTTCCGGTCGAACCGCCATGGACCGTGCCGGTCGAACCGCTATGAACAGTTCCCGTAGAACCGCCAGATTGCGTGCCGATCGGACGAGGTGCGGACGAGTTCGACCCCATTGGACGCGCCATCGGAGGGGATGGGGCTGAAGGCCGGTATCCGCCTCCCCAACCCCGGCCGCCGCCGCCGAAATACGGAATGTACGGGATGAACGAACTACGCCCGCGATAATGTGGGGTGTTTTGTGTCGCAGCAGTTTGCGTGGAACTGTCAGTGGAACTCGACGGGATCGGATTTCCCGATTCATCGAGATCCTCGGAAACGAGGTACTCGGAATCACTGAGCTGAGAAACACCGGCACCACCGACAGCAGAACCGATCCCCATGGGAGTGGGCGCCCGCTGTTCTGAGCAACCAAACGCGGCCATGGAAGGGACCAGCAGCGTTAATGCGACTTGGGAACTACGTTTCATGACGAAGACTTCATCGAAAAAGGGATTCACTTAGAGATTTGAGGCAACCACCATGATACCCCATGCCAGCAAAAGCGCTACCACCACGAATCCGACCGTCATCAGCGTTAATGCGACTTGGGAACTGAGTTTCATGACGAAGGCTTCATCAAAAAAGGGATTCACTCAGAGAATTGAGACAACCACAATCAGACTCAGGCCCAGTAAGAGCGCTGCCACCACGATTCCGACCGCCATATTTCGTTCTTCCAGTTGCTTCTCGATATCGAGTCGCAGCGTAATGAACTCGAACGCCTTGAATCCTACCAGCATGAGCACCAACCCCAGCAGGCCGAACGAGGCGGTGCCGATCAGGGCATGCCACAGCCCGGAAGATTCCAAGGGGATGTTCGCCAGAAGAGCGTGATGAGCGATAAAAGCTTGAATCATCGAATCGATCTTTCAGTTGCGTTTGGAGCGGATTGTCGTTTGGGGAATCGATAAAAAGGGGATTTTATGATTCTGAGCTGTGAAATCGAAAAATACCACGCTGATGTTCCGAGCCATCCCCGGCAAGCACGACGAATAAACGGCAAAAAGTACAGCGAGACAGATAAACACCACGCGAAAGTTCCTGGTTCGTTGATCGACCCGTGTTTCCCCACTCATTGTCATCCATAAAAATGGAAATGTCGACCAGCTTTAGTGCATCAGACCAAAAACAAATCCAATCTGGTCAACGTGACCGGCCTGGTTTTGGATCACACAATTGACAGCGGAAGTGACAATTTCGCATAAACGGAATAACCGACTGGCCGCGCGAGCTGTTGGCGAGTCATCGATTTTCCAAGCGGAGGGACTTACGTCAGCGGGCTGACCCGTGTAAATTGGTGTCGATGCCCGTTGAATGAAACCGGGCCGCTGATGATCGCCGGCCACCCCCCCCCAACGCGAGTAAACCATGGACCGAACAATGATGCGTTTCCCGCAGATCACACGACGTTCGCTGCTCGAACGATCGGGAATGGGAATGGGGGCCTTGGCCCTGGCGGGGCTGTTGTCCGATCAGCACGCGCGGGACATTCGGGGAGAATCGACGGTTGCAGAGCGAGATACGGGGGGAGGAATCGGGGCGAAGTCACCTCATTTTCCTGGTCGAGCGAAGCGAGTCATTCAGTTTTTCCTGAACGGCGGACCGTCACACGTCGATACCTTTGATCCCAAGCCGGCCCTGACCCAATTTGCCGGCCAGCCGGCTCCCGTGAATTTGACCACGGAACGAAAGACCGGAGCCGCGTTTCCTTCCCCTTTCGCATTCCGAAAGTACGGAGAAAGTGGTCTGGAAATCAGCGAGATCTTCGCCAAGACCGCAGCGCATGCCGACGATATTGCGGTGATTCGCTCGATGTACGCTCAAGTTCCCAACCATGAGCCTTCGCTGATGCTGATGAATTGTGGAGATTCGGTTCAGCCGCGGCCCAGTGTCGGTGCCTGGGTCATGTATGGGCTGGGGGCCGAAAACCAGAATCTGCCCGGTTTTGTGGCGATGTGTCCCAGCGGTCTGCCGATCAAGGATTCCGAAAATTGGCAGTCGGGATTTTTGCCAGGCGTTTATCAAGGGACCTACATCGATCCACAGCATCAACAGATCGAAAAGCTGATCGAAAATATTCGCAGTCCCCATGCTTCAGTGGCGATCCAGAAACGTCAACTGGAATTGCTCAGGGGATTGAATCGCGAACATCAGGAAACCCGTGTCGATGCTCGGCTGGAAGCCCGCATCCATTCGTTTGAACTCGCCTTCCGCATGCAGACCGAAGCTTCAGAAGCTTTTGATGTCACCGGGGAACCTCAGCATATTCAAGAAATGTACGGTGCCGGAGTGCATGCACGCCAAACCCTGATCGCTCGGCGACTGCTCGAACGGGGTGTCCGTTACGTCCAACTTTGGCACGGTGCGGGCCAACCTTGGGACAATCATACGGAGATCGAGAAAACCCATCGGCAATTGGCGGGTCAAATTGACCAGCCCATCGCCGCACTGATGGCGGATCTGAAACAACGGGGGATGTTTGACGAGACCTTGATCATCTGGGGTGGCGAGTTTGGGCGGACGCCGACGGTCGAACTGGGGGGCGACGGAAAGTCGCAACTGGGACGAGACCACAACCACTATGGATTCAGCGTCTGGATGGCGGGAGGTGGGATTCGAGGGGGAATGGCTTATGGCGCAACGGATGACTTTGGATTCAAAGCGGTCGAAAAGCCAACCAGTGTTCATGACCTGCATGCCACCATTTTGCACCAGCTGGGATTTGATCATGAACGGCTGACTTATCGCTATGCGGGACGTGATTTCCGGCTGACGGATGTTCATGGACAGGTCCTGCGCGAGATCCTGACTTGAGCTGGTGACCTCGACTTCGTGCCGCTGAAAAATGATCCCACTGAAAAATGATCCCACTGAAAAACAGTCCTGCTGAAAACACTTGAAAATTTCTCCCTGAACCAAAAAGGACCTCGCATGACGCGAATTGTTGCCCGTCCGCATCAGTTGGATCTCGATTCTCCCGGTCGCCGTGATTATTGGCTGGCGCTCGAACACGACAGCATCTGGGGTGATCATTTGATCCCGCTGACGGTCTGGGTCGGTCCGCAGGCGAAACCAGGAGAAGGGCTTGTTTCTTTCGGGTCAAATCATGGCAACGAATACGAGGGGCCGGTCGTTCTGAAGCATCTGATCCGCGAGATTGACTTGAAGGATGTGCTGGGGCGGATCATCTTCATTCCGGTACTGAATCCGTCGGCCTTTCGAGCAGGAACACGCGAAAGCAGCCCCGACGATCGGGTCAACCTGAATCGGGCATTCGTGGAAGGAGCGGGCGTGCAAGCTGGCTTGACAGGGATTACTCATCGGATTGCCGCATTCGTGCGCGAATACATCTGGCCACGTGTTCACGTTGTGATCGATTTGCACTCAGGCGGAAACGTCGCACGATTTTCGATCTGTGCGAATTATCATCCAGTGGAAGATCCGGTTCTCGCCCAAAAAATTGAAGAGACGGCCCGCTGGTTTGGAACCCCGAGCCTGATGGTTTACCAGAATGTGACCCCCGGGCTACTCCCCAGCGAAGCGGAACGATTGGGGAAAATCACTGTCGGGACCGAACTTGGCTGGGGGTGTGCAGTGAATCCCGAAGGGGTCCGCTATGGTCGGCACGGGGTGCTGGCCGCAGCGATCCATAACGGTCAGTTACGTGGCACAATTGAGCCGATTGCCTACCATAAGGCAGGGACTCAACAAAAACTCGAAATGGTCGATCGGAGCTGTTTTACGGTCGCTCCGTTCGACGGGCACTATGAAGCGGTGCTGGAATGCGGAACGCCGGTTCGCTCTGGGGATATTGTGGGTTACTTGCACGACTTTGATCATATTGACATGGATCCCTGGCCGGTCAGAGCGGGAGTCGACGGGGTGGTACTGGCACAAGCGTGGGTGGCTCCAATTCCCAGGGGCCAGCACATCGTCGTTGTCGGTCGTTTAATTCCCTAAACCGGGAATTTGGATTGGAATCAGGCAAAAGCGGGAGTCGGTGGAATGCGTGGTCTTGTCGTTGTTGCTGCGTTGATGTCGAGTCTACTGGGACTTATGCCTGCGTCCCGGGCAGAAACCTTGCCAAGTCCGCCGGATCTGTATTCGGTCGGCGTGGCACAGGTCGAGATCACCCCGACGTATCCCATTCGATTGTCGGGATTTGGTTTCCGCCGCGGACCTTCCGAAGGGGTTACGCAAGCGATCTGGGCCAAGGCGTTCGCAATTTCGCAGACTGGCGAATCCGAACCGGTGGTGCTGATCACGGTGGATAATCTGGGAATCCCTGCTGCGATGTGTGATGAGGTCGCCCAGCGATTGGACACGAAAGTGGGGCTGAAACGTTCCCGGCTGGCGATCACCGCTTCGCATACCCACACGGCTCCCATGTTACGCGGGGTCGCACCAACGCTGTTTGCCGGACCGATTTCGGACGAGGATTGGCAGCAGATTGATCGTTACACGCGCGAACTGACCGATCAGCTCGAATCGGTCGCGCTGGCGGCGTTGAAAGATCGACAGCCGTCGCGAATAAGCTGGGGTGTCGGAACGGTGAAGTTTGCGATCAATCGTCGGACGAAGGGGGGGCCGGTCGATCATGATCTGCCGGTGCTGGTGGTCAAACGGGGGGATGGCAAGATTCGCGGGGTCTACGTGAATTATGCCTGCCACTGTGTCACCCTTTCCAACAACAAGATCAGTGGTGACTGGGCCGGCTATGCCCAAGACATTTTACAACGCGAGTTTCCCCAGGCGGTGGCAATGGTCTCGGTCGGCTGCGGGGCCGATCAAAATCCCTCATCCGGTGTCACAGGGGACAAATCGGATGTGGCGCTGCAGCAGGGGGCCGAGATTGCCGCGGAAGTCAAGCGTTTGGTGAGCGGTTTTCTGGCACCAGTTACCGGAGAAATCCTGTCTGCACTGAAGCCGATCACACTTGATTTTGCGGAGGGGCCGACCCGGGCTCAGTGGGAAGAACGGGCCAAGCGGAACGATGCATCGGGCTATCATGCGCGGGTCCAGTTGGAGCGACTCGATCGGGGTGAGTCGTTGCAAGCAACCTTGAACTATCCCGTGACGAGCTGGACCTTTGGGGAATCGCTGGCGATGGTCTTTCTTCCGGGCGAGGTGGTTGTCGATTATTCGCAGCGCTTGAAGCAGGAACTGGATGGCAGCCGGCTGTGGATTAACGCCTACGCGAACGATGCCCCCTGTTATATTCCGTCAGAACGGATCCTGAAGGAAGGGGGATATGAAGCACACGATGCGATGTATTATTACGATCGCCCCGGAGCCTTGAAAACGGGTTTGGAAAACCAGATTGTGCTGGCCGTGCGTGAACAACTTGACCCTCGCTTCGCCTCGCCATTCGACTCGAAAAAAACCTCGGGAACCCGGCCCAAGTCACCACAACAGTCGCTGGCGCTGTTGCAAACGAATCCTGATTTGCGAGTCGATCTGGTGGTCGCCGAACCGCTGATTGCGGACCCCGTGGCGATCGATTTCGGACTGGATGGCGGCTTGTGGGTTGCCGAGATGCACGATTATCCCGACGGGATCCCGTCTGATCAAAATCCGGATGAGGCTTCGGCAGGGGGGGGACGTATCCGGCTGATTCGCGATGCCGATGGTGACGGCCAGTTTGATCGGTCGACCATCTTCCTGGACCATATTCCATTGCCGACAGGGGTCACCGTCTGGAGGAAGGGAGTTCTGATCTGCTCGGCACCTGATATTTTGTATGCCGAAGACACGGATGGGGATGACAAAGCCGATCTGGTAAAGAAATTGTATTCCGGGTTTGGAACGGCAAATAATCAGGCTCGATTGAACAGTCTTGTTCCTGGTCTGGATGGTTGGGTCTATGGTTCGTGTGGTCTATTTGGTGGAACCATCACGAATCTGCTGGGGGAAAAATATGAACTGGGAGACCGGGATTTTCGGATCAAACCAGATACTGGTGAGATTGAAGCGGCCACGGGGAGAACTCAGCAGGGACGAGTACGAGACGATTTTGGCCGCTGGTTTGGCTGTGATAACACCAATCTGGCCTACCATTACCCCCTCGCCGAACACAATTTGAAGAGAAATCCCTATGTGACAGCACCGGCAAGTCGGGTGAATCTGGTGCAAACCGATGATGCTGGCCGATTGTTTCCCGCGAAAACCGATGCGCAACGGTTTCAGTTGAGTGGACCTCCGGGGACTGTCACTGCCGCGTGCGGGATCGGTGTTTACCGCGATTCCCTGCTAGGGCCAGACTATCAGCATCAGCTTTTTGTTTGTGAGCCCGTGAACTTGCTGGTCCATCGGATGGGATTAGGAGCGCAGGGGAGTTCCTTTCGGGCGGAACGACCCGCGAATGAAACCACCACCGAGTTTTTAAGGTCAACCGACGGCTGGTTTCGACCCGTGCAGGCCGTAACGGGTCCTGATGGGGGACTGTGGGTCGTCGACATGTATCGTTTCATCATCGAAGATCCGCGCTGGATCCCCGAGCAGGAACTGGCCCCGTTGGACGTGAGGGCTGGCAGTACATTCGGTCGGATTTACCGGGTGACAAAAGCGGATGGACACATCCCACCAGCGACTCGGTTTGCAGTGACCGCTCGTGGTGAGACGCCAAAGAATCCGCAGCTGCTGCAGCGAGCGGTTTATCAGGAACTGGAGATACAGGAACTGGAAAGCAGGCCTGCCAGCACGCGTGCGTCAACACCCAAGCGTCTGCTTGATGAGTGGCGGCGAGAGAGTGAACAGGGTGATCCTGTGATCCGTCTGCGAAGCCTGCGCAAATTGGCCGCTGTGGGGCAATTGGACTCAGAACAGATTCGCAATGTTTTGCTTGACGGGGATTCTCGCCTGCGCTTATTCGGCGTCACACTCGCCGAGCAATCTGTCGCACGCGATTTGCTGTTGGATTCGATTCTTCAAGCAGCAGAGGATCAGGATCCGCAGGTTCGGCTGCAGGTGGCCTGCTCGCTGGGAACATTCAGCGGCGAGAAAATCGGAGCGACCTTGGCAAAGATGGCTCTGAAAGATGCGGTGGATCCTTATTTGGTCGCTGCCGTCTTCAGCAGTGTCAGTCGTGATCATTTGCGAACCTTCACCCAAACGCTGTTCCACGAGCTCGCTGGAGGACAACCCCCACCGGCATTGATGGCCCCCTTTCTCGCCACGGCGGTCGGTTATGCCGACGACGAAGCAATCAAACTGGCCTTGAGGGGGGTTGCCGGAACGACGGATCAACGCCCTGAGACCTGGCAATTGAATGCCATCGCAGACCTCATCGAATCCCTGGGGCAAAGATCAGAACAAAAAGAGATCGATACCGGTGTTCAACAACTGATTGAACGGATGCGGGACGAGGCAAGAACGATCGCGACGACCGAGGAACTCGATGAAGCGGTGCGGTTGGCCGCAATCCGTCTGCTGGGCCGTGAGCCATCACAGCGGACGGTTGACTTGGTACGACTCGGCCAATTGCTCTCCCCGGCCCATCCCCCAAATGTGCAAATGGCAGCAGTCGAAGCCTTTGAACGAATTGCCAGTGACGACGTTCCCGGAATTCTGGCGGCCCGTTTCCTCGAAGTCTCTCCCTCGGTACAGCCACGAATTGTGGACACCTTACTGAGTCGAGACCCCTGGTATCCGTTACTGTTTGACGAAATTGCCAAGGGATCGATTCCCGCGACGGCGATCACGGCGGCACAACGCCAGGAACTGGTCGGGCATCCCACACCTGCGGTCCGCGAGCGGGCTTTAAATCTTCTTGCATCAACGTTCAATGCGGATCGTCAGCAGGTGGTCCATCAGTATCGTTCGGTGCTGGATCTTGTAGGTGATGCGGATCGAGGCAAAGCATTGTTTGGCAAAAGTTGTTCGCAATGTCATCAATTGGGAGGTGTCGGCCATGCGGTCGGGCCGAACCTGGCGATGGTCGCGAACAAGACCCCATCGTTTATCCTGCAGGAACTTTTTGATCCGAATCGGAATGTGGATACACGGTATGTCTCGTATGTCGCCGTTACCAAAGGGGGGCTGATTCGCACCGGGCTGTTGTCCAGCGAATCCTCGAACAGCATCTCGTTACTGGCAACAGAAGGGAAACAATTCTCGTTGCTTCGCGCTGAGCTGGAAGAACTGCGAGCGACCGGAAAATCGCTGATGCCCGAGGGGCTGGAAAAAGATCTGACTCCGCAGGGGGTCGCGGATCTCATTCGCTTTTTAAGTACCCTCCCTGCGACTCCCAAGCAACTGGCAGGAAATACCCCCGACGTGGTCAGGCCGGTGAATGGTCGAGTGGCTCTGCAGGCCTCGGTCGCTTCGCTGTTTGGAGATCAAATCACCTTTGAACCACAATTTGGTAACGTCGGTTTCTGGCATGGAAATCAGGATCACGTTGTCTGGACGATGGAAATACCGGCCGCTGCGGAGTTTGATCTTTACCTCGATGGAGCTTGTGACCCCGGATCTGCGGGAAATCGATATCTGCTGGAAATTGGCAAGGTGTCGTGGGCTGGTGCGATCGAGTCGACCGGCGGCTGGGATCAGTATGTCCAATCCCGGCTGGGAACGATTGAACTCGCCGCCGGAACTCATCGCGTTGTGATGCGTCCGGAGGGAGGAATCCTCCGGGGGGCGCTGGTCGATTTGCGTGGTCTGCACCTGATACCGGTGGGAACGGCGATGCAGCCGGTGGCCGCCAAGCGGCCTCTGTCGGCAGCAGAGATTCAGGCCACCGTCGCGCGGATCCTGGATGATCAGCTCAAGGAAAATCAGCGCGAAGCATTGATTGCTGATTACCCGGATCATGCCGCGGCATTGGTCAAGGCGATGACGGAGGGGATGCCGGTGGGGACACCCGAAGAATACCGCCGTATTCCCTGGATCTGGCGCGTCGCGGTTGCAAGTGGGAAACGGGATCAGGCCGAGCAACTCGAACAACTGCTAGAGGTTTCGCTTCCGCAATTGGATGAGCCCTTACGTGATTGGCAAGCGGTGGTGATCGGTGGGGGTGTGATTAATGGGATCGGATTAAAGGGGGGGTGGCCTAAAACTCGAATCGACGAGATTCTGGACAATCGCCCTGCACTGCAAGAACGCTGGAAAAAAGGGCTTTTGCAGGCGGCGAAAATGGCGGACAACGAGCCAACCTTTGTGGGGACTCGTTACGACGCGCTCCGGATGATTGCGCTTGATGACTGGATGCTGCGGAGAGAACAACTGGTCAAGTATCTGGCCAAGGGGATCCATGACGAATTGCAGATGGGTGCGATTAGTGGATTGAGTGACGTGGATTCGATGGAAATTCCGCGTTTGCTGGTCGCCGGACTTGGTCACTTCAACAACGAGAATCGCGGGTTGGCAATTGGTGCATTGATGCGGACCAGTGGTCGCAGTATGGCGTTGCTTGATGCGATCGCTGAGGGACGCGTTTCGGCGAAATTTTTGAATACCGCAGAGCGAAAGTCACTGCGTGAATCCACAAACGCCACAATTCGAGAGCAGGCAATCAGGATTTTGAGTGAATGACGAGTTTTGTTTCCAGCGAAAACGACATGGAACAGCGACTACCTCAGACGCTGACGCTGATTCGAGAAGGGATTGACCGACAACTCCATTGGGGTTGCCAATTGTATATTTCCCTGCGGGGGAGCGTAATCGCAGACGTGGGGATTGGTCATTCGGCAGCGGATCAACCGATGACTGCGGACACGGTGAACCCTTGGTTGTCCTCGGGAAAACCGTTAACCGCTGCGGCGATCTTGCAACAGTGGGAAAAGGGTCGACTGCGTCTGGATGACCGTGTCTCGCTGTTCATCCCCGAATTTGGCTGTGCCGGCAAAGAGGCGGTGACGATCCGCCATTTGTTGACGCATACGGGTGGTTTTCGAAATGCCGAAACGGGTTGGCCCGACGTGCCGTGGGAAGAAACCATTCATCGGATTTGCCAGGCGACCGTCGAGCCAGATTGGATTGTGGGCAGAACCGCCGGTTACCACACGTCATCGAGTTGGTTTATCCTCGGCGAAATCTTGTCACGATTAACAGGGTTATCGTTTGACAAGGCGATCCATCGGGAACTGCTGGAACCTCTGGGGCTGCGAGCAACATTTGCGGCGATTCACCCCGTCGAATATGCGGTTCAGGCAGCGGAACTCGGGCGAATCTATGCGAGAGAGCAAGGGGAGTTAAAATTGCTGGACTGGCACGAGTTGCCCAGGTGTACCCAGTCGTCCCCCGGCTCGAATCTCCGCGGCCCGATACGGGAATTGGGACACTTCTATGAGATGTTATTGAACGAAGGAGAATTGGGTGGCGTTCGATTGCTTTCGCCGCAAGCGATTGCCGCGATGACGGCTTGCCATCGCGTTGGCCAGTTTGATCTGACGTTGGCGCATGTAGTGGACTTTGGACTCGGCGTGATCGTGGATTCCACCCGTTACGGAGCCGAAACGGTCCCCTACGGGTATGGTCAGTTCTGTTCACCGCGCACTTTTGGGCATGGTGGAGCCCAATCGTCTCAGGGGTGGTGTGATCCCGATCGGGGGTTAGTGGTCACGTATTTCTTCAATGGCCGTCCGGGTGAAGGTCAGCATCATCGTCGTGCCAGAAAATTGAACGACTCCATCCATCGGGACTTGGGGCTAATTTAAACTTAATGGATTCAATTGATTCAGTCGCAAACATAGTGAACAAGATTGCTTTGATGAAATCACTTGTGAAGAGGATCGAAGAACCAAATATTCGGGAAGAATTCGGTTCTCACTCGAAGAATTCTTATATTTTTCACGGTACGCAACCCGGATAACGGTTACAATGTTCTCTGATCCGGTGGATGAAACATCGCATCTCTCTCAATGACAATTCAGAAAAGCATGCTGTCAGCCAATTGCCGATTTTGGCTGGAAACCGGAATTCAGGGAAACCGTTCGATCCAGCGATCAGGGTTTTGCGCGAAAAATATGATTCAAGGAACTAGATAGCATGAAGGTCGTCGTCACGGGTGGTGCCGGTTTTATTGGTAGCCACGTTGTTGATACCTTGTTGGCCCGAGGCCATTTCCCGATTGTGATTGACGATTTCTCATCGGGCTCTCGGAAAAATCTTCCATCCGAAGTCCCGGTGTTTGCGGTCGATATTCGAGATCGCGAGAAGCTTTCGTCAATCTTTGCAGAGACACGCCCTGAGGGACTTGTTCATCTTGCCGCTCAAATGTCCGTGAGCCGATCGATGCGAGAGCCTGCGTTTGACGCGGAAGTGAATGTGATGGGATTGTTGAATGTGTTTGACATTGCCGCCCATTATGAAATTCAGCGAATCGTGTTTGCATCGTCTGGAGGGGCTCTTTACGGCGATGTCAACGATCCTGTTGCGGAAGAGGCACCGAAACGCCCCATCTCGGCCTACGGCATTAGCAAATGGGTCGGAGAACAGTATCTGGAGTTTTATGCTCGTGAGCGGGGAATCAAGGGGGTCGCCTTGCGGTTCTCGAACGTTTACGGCCCGCGACAGAATCCCCACGGCGAAGCGGGTGTCATTGCGATTTTTTGCCAGCGGATGCTGTCAGGTGAAACGACAACAATTCATGGGGATGGTCGCGACATCCGCGACTATGTCTACGGTCCAGACGTGGCACTGGCGAATGTGCTGGCGTTGGAAAAACCGCTGGAAAATTCTTTCACGGCAATCAACATCAGTACGGGAACGGGCACTGATGTCAATGAAATCTCTGCGCAGATCTTACGACTTACAAAACAATACCTGAAAACGCGGGGTCGAACGACTTCCATCCCCGGCAGTCAGCATGGCCCGGCGCGGCATGGGGATCTCCGATCCAATCAAATTTCGCCCCTGTATGCGGAAAAAATTCTGGGGTGGAGGCCGCAGGTGCCACTGTCCGAGGGACTGAGTACAACGATACGATGGTTTGATGCGGGGATCTCTGCGCGTCCGTTGGTTTGAGGGAAAAATTAAAGGGGGGAGTGAGGTGCTTGGGATCATCCCGCATTCGATGGAGAAGGGGATACGGGTGTGATTTTGTGATTGATCAACGTTGCCCTGCGATTTGAGCAAGCGAAATTGATCGAGCCGAGTCCACAGAGTCAGTTTGTATTACGGAAAAAAAATGCTTGATCAGCCACTGTTAGACCAGATTGAACGAACCGGACAAGGTCACCTCTTGCAGTTTTGGAGTGAATTATCCGTAGAGGCCCAAGGTCGCTTTGCAAAACAACTCGCCGATATCGATTGGGATCTGATCAGTGGCTATCGTCAGGATGCCGGCGAAGAATCATTGGGTGGGGATTTCAACGTGCGGGATGCGATTCCTCCCACTCACGTCGTGCGCATCCCGGTCACGGCCACGGAGCAGATCGAATGGGATGAGGCACGGCTGTTAGGTGAATCGGCCCTTGCCTCCGGGCGAGTCGGTGCAGTGCTGCTTGCCGGGGGACATGGAACTCGACTGGGATTCAAGCATTCCAAGGGACTTTTTCCCATCAGTCCTGTGACGCAAAAATCTCTGCTCGAAATTTTTGCATCGCAGATTCTGGCCGTCTCAAAGAAATTCGGGCATACGATCCCCTATTTCATCATGACCAGCGAGGGGAATCATGCAGAAATCGAGTCTTTTTTTCGCAAGCATCACTATTTTGGGCTCAATTCTCAGGACCTCTTTTTCTTTCATCAAGGCTTTGCACCATCGCTCGATTTGCAGACTGGTAAAGTTCTGCTCTCGAGTAAGGGAGCTCTCAGTTTAAGTCCGGACGGGCACGGGGGAATTTTTGCGGCGCTTTGGAAAGCAGGCTTATTCGCAGAGATGCGCAAGCGGGGGGTCGACTACTTGTTTTCGCACCAGGTCGACAACCCGCTCGTGAAGGTGTGTGATCCCGACTTTATTGGACAGCACATTCGCCATCAGTCGGAAGTTTCTACCAAAGTCGTGGCAAAAATGACCCCGGAGGAAAAGGTTGGGATTGCCGTCAACCTGGGCGGGCATACCCGGATTGTCGAGTACAGCGATTTGCCAAGCGATCTTGCCAACGCGCGGGACAGCAACGGTAACCTCCGTTTTTGGGCGGGAAATACGGCGATCCACCTTTTTAATCGGTCCTTTCTCGAAAGAGTCGCCACGGACCATAGTGAGCTCCCCTGGCATCGAGCGATCAAAAAGCTCCCGTACATCGATAGCAAGGGGGATCGAATCACTGCCTCGCATGAAAACGGGGTCAAATTTGAACGATTTATTTTTGATACCATGCCACTGGCGAAAGTCGCTTTGATTATCGAAACCCTGCGGGATGAAGAGTTTGCACCGTTAAAAAATCAGCAGGGTGAATTCTCGCCGGATTATGTGCGTCAGAAGATGATTGCTCGTGCCATCTCCTGGTTAGCCTGCGCGGGGATCACGCTTCCCGCTGACGCCCTAGTGGAAATCAGCCCATTTTTTGCGATGTCTGCCACCGAACTACGGGCTCATCGAGCGGAATTGGCGAACGTTCGATTTGATCAGCCCCAGTATCTGAGTCCCGGTTCTCACGAAAAAATCGGCAATGCCGAGGGGCAATCCAATTCGGCTCGGGTTGCACCGTTTCCAAAAATCACCGCACCACTGGTGTTTGACTCGTTCTGTCGCCCTCAAGTCTGGGGAGGCCGCTATTTGGGTGACGTTCTGGGGCATCACCTACCCGCTCGGGGGCCCTACGGCGAAGCATGGGACCTGAGTTCTCAACCGCTGCATGAGAGTCGAGTGATCGAGGGGCCTTTTACGGGGCGAAGCCTCGGTGATCTGTGGATCCATTTCGGACGAGAATTGACCGGTAGGGAACCTCAAGGGGCGTTTCCCCTGCTGTTGAAGTGGCTGGAGTGCCGTGAATTATTGTCAGTCCAGGTTCACCCAGATGATGAAATGGCACGCCGGGTGTTGAAGGAACCTTACGGGAAATCCGAAGCATGGGTTGTGATCTTTGCTGAACCCACGGCGCGAATTTATGCCGGCCTGCGACCCCAATTCACCCGTGAGGATGTAGTTTTCCATTTGAACGCCGGAACCCTGCACGAATGCCTGCATTCTTTCGTTCCGAAGGTGGGGGATTGCATTTCGATTCCGGCGGGAACAATTCATGCCGCGGGGGGAGGATTGGTGCTGGCCGAAGTCCAACAATCCAGCGATGCGACCTTTCGATTGTTTGACTGGAACCGTTTAGGTTTTGACGGAAAACCCAGGCCATTGCAAATTGATCGGGCTCTCGAAGCAATTGACTGGAATCAGGGACCGGTTTCGCCGATCATCCCCGCAGAGGTGATTGATCAGAGCTTCACGGGTGCCCATGCGGAAACTTTGGTCGAGGGGAATGGTTTTCAGTTAGAGCGATACACGGTTCATTCCCAATTGAGGAACCCGCATCCAGGTGAACTGACGATCTGGATGGTTCTTGAAGGAAAATTCCACCTATCGCTGGACAACCACTCGTATAGTCGCCAATTTGATCAAGGTTCGAGCGTCATGATTCCGGCAAGCGTCAACGGGGCGGTTTGGAAAACGCAGAATGAGCATGGTTCGTCACAATTGCTCTGTATCCGGCCGAGATTGGGTTAACGTCATGACCCAGAGTGATTTCCGTTTGTGTCGCCGGGACGTATCGCTGCGTTTGTTCTTGATCAACACTTAGAAAAATATGATTCCAGAATTGAGGGATTCGCCTGTGAAAATCGTCATGATCGGTACGGGATATGTCGGCCTGGTAACAGGAACCTGTTTTGCCGACAGCGGTAACGATGTGACCTGCGTGGATATCGACGCCGTCAAAGTCGAGCGATTACAACGCGGTGACATTCCGATCTACGAGCCGGGATTAGTCGAGCTTGTTGTACGGAATTCGCAGGCGGGTCGCTTGAAATTCACCAACAATACGGCAGAAGCGGTCCCCGATGCGGTCTGTGTCTTTCTGGCCGTCGGAACGCCCCAGCGAGATGATGGTTCTGCCGACTTGCGGATTCTTTGGACGGCGCTGGAATCGATTGCACCGCATTTGGGGAAAGATGCGATCGTGGTCATTAAAAGTACCGTCCCAGTCGGCACAAATGCCGAAACCGCTCGTCGTCTGAGGGAACTGACGGGGCGCGAGGTGCATGTCGCATCAAACCCCGAATTTTTAAAAGAGGGGTGTGCGATCGAGGACTTCACCAAACCAGACCGGGTTGTGGTGGGAGTGACGTGCCCGGAAGACGCAGCGGTGTTGCTGGAACTGTATAAGCCCTTCCTGCGAACTGAGCATCCTTTTCTGACGATGAATCTGGAAAGTGCGGAAATGACCAAATACGTCGCCAATTGCCTTTTGGCGACAAAGATCAGTTTCATCAATGAAATGGCCAATATCTGCGAAAAGGTCGGGGCGGACATTAACCATGTTCGAAAGGGGATTGGCCACGACCAGCGGATCGGATTTGCTTTTCTGTTTCCTGGTGTTGGCTATGGCGGCTCGTGTTTTCCCAAGGATGTCCGAGCCTTGGTCAATGTCGCCGAACGGAATCAGATTGCTCCTCGGATTCTGGAAGCGGTCGATCGTGTCAATGAGGCACAAAAAGAGGTGCTGTTTCAAAAATTGAATCAGCATTTCGCAGGCAATTTGGCCGGCCGAACGGTTGCGATCTGGGGATTGGCATTCAAACCTCGAACGGATGATATTCGGGAGGCCCCAGCACTCGTCCTGATTGATCGGTTGCTGGAGGCGGGAGCGATCATTCGGGTGCACGACCCCGTCGCCATGGAAAATGTACGCAAGATCTACGGCTCAAAATTGACGTATTGCCCCACCCCGTACGAGACGCTTGATGAATCTGATGTGCTCGCCATTCTGACGGAATGGAACGAGTTCCGAAATCCGGACTTTCAGGTCATTCGGAAAAAGCTGCGATCGCCTGTGATTTTTGACGGACGCAACCTGTTTGATCCGGCCAAAATGCACGAAATCGGTTTCCTTTATTCTGGAATCGGTCTGGAATCAAATTCGATTTGATTGGCGAATCAAGTCCCTCACCAGGATACGAATAGCCTATTTTAGAAAGTCCGTTCATGCGATCGATTCTTGTCACGGGGGGAGCCGGTTTCCTCGGAAGCCATCTTTGTGAGCGACTGCTCGAACGTGGCGATAACGTCATCTGTCTGGACAATTTCTTTACCGGACGTAAAGAAAACATCCTGCATCTGATCAGGAACCCGAGGTTCGAGTTATTCCGTCACGACATTGTCCAGCCGTTCGTGCTGGAAGTGGACCAGATCTACAATCTGGCCTGCCCCGCGTCACCGATCGCCTATCAATATAATCCGATCAAAACGATCAAAACTTCGACGGTCGGTGTGGTGAATGTGCTGGGGTTGGCCAAACGCTGCAAAGCACGGGTTCTGCACTGTTCGACATCGGAAGTTTATGGCGATCCGACGGTTCATCCTCAGCGCGAGGACTATTGGGGGAACGTCAATCCGATCGGCCCGCGAAGCTGTTACGACGAAGGAAAACGGGTTGCAGAGTCGCTGTGCATCAACTACCACCACGAACATAAACTCCAAGTCCGGATCATTCGGATCTTTAATACGTATGGACCGCGCATGGATCCCAACGATGGTCGAGTTATCTCGAATTTCATCACGCAGGCCTTGCGAGATGAACCGCTGACGATTTATGGAGACGGCAAACAGACGCGATCATTCTGTTATTGTGACGATTTGATTCGAGGGATGATCCAGATGATGGACCAGGATCACGAGGTCGGCCCTGTCAACTTAGGAAATCCCGGTGAATATACGATGCTGCAACTCGCAGAGGAAGTCATCAAAGCCATCCCGGAAACGCGTTCAACCATCACTCACGTGCCACTTCCTCAAGATGATCCGAAGCAGCGTTGCCCCGACATTTCCAAGGCCCAATCGCTACTCGGTTGGGGGCCCACGGTGAACTTGCAGTTTGGTTTACAAAAAACCGTGGAATACTATCGAGCCGAACTTGCCCGAACCTGATTTTCGGCAAAGCGACGTCATTTCCGTTGAGCCCGAATCACGTTGATCGTATTGGCTTCATCATCGTCACCGATGAAAACCACCGGCGGATCTTACTGCTTTAACAACTCCAAAGTCACTATGAAAAAGATCCGAATCGGTCAAATTGGGACCGCACATGGTCATGCGGCAGGAAAACTGGAAGTTTTCCGAAAGTCGCCTGATTATGAGGTGATCGGCATCGTCGAGCCTGATCCCGTTTTGCGACAGCAAGCCGAGTCCTCGGAAGTTTATCGTGATTTACCCTGGATGACCGTTGATCAATTACTGGGGGTCGCAGACCTGCAACTGGTCGCCATTGAAACGGCTCCTGGCCAATTATTGGATCATGCTGAGCAGTGTGTTGATGCGGGGATTCATATTCACCTCGATAAACCTGCTGGGGAATCACTGATTCAGTTCCGCCGAATTCTCGATCAGGCCTCACGGCGGCATCTGACAGTGCAGATGGGCTACATGTATCGCTACCACCCCGGTGTTGTCTTACTGCGAAATCTCCTGCGAAAAGGATTTCTTGGGGATCCGTTTGAACTGCACGCCGTGATGAGCAAACGGGTTGATCAAACCAGTCGCCGTAAACTCGCCGCGTATCAGGGTGGAATGATGTTTGAGCTGGGATGCCATCTGATCGATGTGATTATCGATTTGCTCGGTCCACCGGAATCTGTTGAATCGATCGCTCGCCATTCCGGTTCCCAGAACGACAAATTGCAGGATAACATGCTTGCTGTTTTGGGTTATGGGAAGGGGATTGCCACCGTCAAATCCTCTGCGCTGGAAGTGGATGGTGGGGCGCGACGGCACTTGGTACTTTGTGGAACTGAAGGAACGTTTCACCTGGAACCGTTAGATTCGCCAAAAGTCGTGCGGCTGACTCTGGCGAAAGAGTGGGGAAAATATCGGCAAGGCTTCCAGGAAGTAGCGCTTCCTCCGTTTCAACGGTATGTGGGGGATCTCGCGGACCTGGCAAAAGTCATTCGCGGCGAAAAAATCCTGGACTGGTCCCCGATTCATGATCTATTGGTGCAAGAGACCGTGCTCAAGGCCAGCGGTTGCCCGACCGATGTTTGACAGGGTCTGAACTTTTCCATTTCTCTGCTGAAAGACTTTCATGAGCCTGTTTCAACGCGAGGAAATTTTGAGTCGATTGCGAGCCAAGGTGGCTGCAGGGGAACCGATTCTGGGAGGGGGCGCTGGTACGGGACTCTCTGCCAAGCTGGAAGAGGCGGGCGGAATCGACCTGATTGTCATTTACAACTCGGGTCGCTTCCGTATGAGTGGCCGCGGTTCCCTCGCAGGGATGATGCCTTACGGCGACGCGAATTCCATCGTGATGGAGATGGCGCGCGAAGTCCTGCCGGTTGCCACCCGCACACCGGTCCTGGCCGGAGTTTGCGGGACCGACCCGTTTCGCCTGATGCAATTGTTTCTGAAAGAAGTCCAGGCAGCGGGCTTTTCTGGCGTCCAGAACTTTCCTACGGTCGGTTTGTTCGATGGGAACTTTCGGATTGGCTTGGAAGAAACGGGGATGGGGTACGAATTAGAAGTTGACATGATTCGGATGGCTGGAGAAATCGGACTGTTGACGACCCCCTATTGCTTCAACCCCGATGAGGCTGCGGCGATGGCAATGGCGGGAGCAGACATTTTGATTCCTCACATGGGGCTGACAACCAAGGGGATGATTGGGGCTTCGACTGCCGTCACGCTGGAAGAATCGGCTCGGCGTTGTCAGGCGATGCATGATGCCGCCAAGCGGATCAAACCCGATATTCTCGTGCTGTGTCATGGTGGCCCGATCGCTGAACCGGATGATGCTCAGTACATTCTGGATCATACCGAAGGGATCGTCGGCTTTTACGGTGCCAGTTCGATGGAACGTCTTCCCGTAGAACCCGCCATCACAAACCGCATCCGAGAATTCAAGAGAATCACATTTCGTTCCGAAAAATCCGCGACGGATGTCCGGCCTTGATTTGAGGTTCGCCCCCCGCGAACGACTCCCGTTCATCCCAGATTGAGGAGCATCACTTGCAGGGAGTGAGAGAGCAGACGACCGGAAACATCGATTTGGAAATACCCCGTTTTGTTTTGAAGAGTTCCCGACGAGGACTGATCCGGTCTGGGACTCAGTTGCCGAGCCACGAGGGAGTCGATACCCTCCGTTTTACTGCTGTGGAGCGTTTGTTTTCAGACGATTTGCCGAGAATCCCATTCGCTCCTTTTTTTTGCGTGAAGTTGCATGTCCATTCAGGAGATTTTTCGAGATGACTTCCCCCGCTC
>CAMBQP010000020.1 GCA_945869955.1 Schlesneria paludicola DSM 18645 | reverse complement strand
ACCTTGTTGACCACCCTGTTGGCCACCTTGCTGGCCACCACCTTGCTGGCCACCACCGCCGCCGCCGCCGCCAAAGCCACCCTGTTGGGTGAACAAGGTTTGCATGATCTGCATGCTACCGAGGCCGCCCCCGATACCAAACTGACCGCCGCCGCCGCCGCCGCCACCACCAAAGCCACCTTGACCACCTTGCTGGCCACCGCCACCTTGACCGCCGCCACCTTGACCACCACCTTGGCCACCACCACCACCACCACCATCACCACCCACAGCGGTGAAGGTAAAGACATCGGTGATGCTGCGGAAAATGGGCATGAGTGTCAGGCGAACAAACCGTCGATCTGCGGAAACCACAGGTGTTGCGGTGAGCGTGATCCCTTCAGGAATGTTGGTGATGATCGGTGTATAACCGACAGCCGCAAAGCCGACGGTCGGAACCAGGCTGGTCACGAACGGACGGGTCCGGTTGTCGCTCACGGTCGCAGCGATCCCATTGAACGTCGTCACCTTTGGTGCAAACAGCAAGTTCGAACGTTCATCTCCCTGTGCTGCCGAGATGAAGAAGAACGCCTCGAGGTCACTGAGGATCGCAATACCGGTTTGAACACCTGCCGTTGGGTTGTATCCACCGAACGAGGGGATCCCCACGTCGAACGACCCTTGTTGGAAGGGAATCGTCAAGTCTTGAGTAAACTGGGTTGGTGAGCTGAGTCCGACAACGGTGTTGCTGCGAGGATTATTCACCAAGCTCTGTGCTGGACCAGGTTGGAAGAGTCCGGATGCCTGCTGTCCACCCTGTCCCTGCTGTCCCTGCTGTCCCTGCTGTCCACCTTGTTGACCACCCTGTTGTCCACCTTGCTGTCCACCCTGCTGACCACCCTGTTGACCACCCTGTTGACCCTGTTGTCCGAACGAGTTTTGGCCCGCTTGAGGAATCAGAGTCGACCCGAATGGCAGGATTGGCAACAGTGAGTTGTCATACTTGGGATATCCGACGGTTGGCTTGATGTTGAAGTCGAAGTCGACACCGATTCGTTCGAAGAATCGATCGGAAACTGTAACGAACCGAACTTCGATGGTGACCTGCAAGTCTTGCAGGCGACGAAGCTGACTGAGCAGATCGGCAATTTCTTCGTGGACCTTTTGGGTCTGACGAATCACCAGACTCAATGTCGTTTCAAAGTGTTGAACGGTCGCCTGGCCGCCCGCCTGTTCCCACGTATCGGGAGAGATGGTCGAGGTGATCAGGTTTGTCAGTTCACTGAAATCGGTACTACGACGCCCCCCGTTCAATCGGGAATCCGCATCCCCAGCAAAGTTCTGACCAAATCCATTCCCATTTGGGCCAACCTGAGCAAACGCTTGTCCGCCAATACCGGGGGTCAAATAGGCCTGGTTTCCAAAGCCCTGGCTCGGTCCAGGAACACCTCCGACGCGTGGCGAAGCCGCCGAGGAATCGGTACCGAAATTCGGAATCAAAACCACCAGGTCAGCAACCGAGTAGGTTGCGTTAATCAATTCACCACGCTGACGGACGCGATTGGTGATCTTCAACACTTCGTTATCAACCATGTACGCCAACTGGAATCGTTGCAAAATCAGATTCAAGGCACTCTTCACCATGATGCTGTCGACATCGATCGAGATCGCGGTGTTTGAGCTGACCCCTTCTTCTTCCAGGCCCGCTTCATCGAAGACGATGTTGATGTCGGCCACAGCTTTGATTTTGCGAATCACATCGACCAACGGTACGTTTTCTTCATGCAGCGAAATCTTCTTTTGCAGACTCTTTTCAATCTGCATTTCATCCTCGCTGCGGGTTCGGTTGTCGGCTCCGTACTTCCCTTTGCGTTTATTCGCGTTTTCCCACATCTTCTTGTCAAACGCGAGTGGATGCTCATCGGAAAGGCTGTGAACCAGTCCTCGCTCGACATCATTACCGCTTCGCAGTCGGGTATCTTCCTTGTCACTCTTCAAATCTTCGTTGAATTTGTTTTGCAGAGCGAGTTGTCCCTTGATGACCATCGTGACCACGGTGGGATCCTTGGGATTCAGTTCCTTCGCTTTCTTGGCAACCACGACCGCTTCCGCATAACGCTGTTGCTTGTAGAGGTCGTTGTACTCTTCCACCAATTTCACCAGATCCTGATCAATCCGGACGGCATTCTTGATGTCCTTTTCAATCTGATCCTTGACGCGTTTGTTCTCGGCTCGCAATTCGATATTGGGGGCCTGCTGTTCAATCTCGGTTCGCAGCACGGTGCGGGTGCGATTGAGTTGCTTAACCAGTGGAGCAGCGGCCTCACTGGAGAGTTCGGCACTTTCCACTTTGGCAATCGTTTGATCGATCAGTTCCAAAGCCTTTTCAGGTTCGGTTTCCTTCAGGCGTTCTGCCTTGAAGACCGAATTCAACACATCCGCACGGACTCGCTCGAACTTGACCAGTTGTTCTTGTCGTGCGGCATCCAGAGGTGTTGGTTCGGCAGTCGTATCCGCGACATCATTCGTCAATTGAATTCCACCACGATTACCGCGTGGTGCGAGATCACGAAGATAGTCGTTCATCCGTTGAGTGCGAACCGCGTCGAGACGCTCACCCGAATCATGAGCCGCTTTGAATGCCTGGTAGGCGAGGTCACGTTTTCCTTTTTTCAGCTCGGCCATCCCCCGGTTGTAGAGTTCTCCGGCGGAAAGTCCTGATTTGCTGATCTCGGCAACTTCTGGCTCGTCAGTCCCTTGGTCGGCATCGACCAATTCGGTACTGCTGGCACCGACGAGATTCCCACGATGGCCACCTCGTGCTGCAAACGGGTTGTTCGCATCATTCGAGCGTTCGACCACATTGGCGGTGCTGACATCACCGTTTCGTTTCTTGTCTTTCGACGCGATGTTGGCGGTCGAGAGGGCTTTGTTCAGGTCTGCCATCAGCAGATCTGGGCTGTCGGCGGTCACGGGCAAGGCAACTTCCATCTCTTCGACGAGTGCGGCTTTGCTGCGTGCTTCGTCGTATCGTCCATCCTTCATTAATTTACGGGCTTCGCGCAGCAGCTTGATCGCTTCGGCCTGTTTCGTCATGCCATCTACGGCGGAACCTTTCGAGGAGGCTGAGGCTGCGATCGCCGATCCATTCCCATTCGCAGCCCGGTCAATGTCCGAGAGCAGGATCTCGGGAGTATCTTCAAACAGACTGAAGGCAACTTTCATTTGGTTGGCTTGAATCGCGAGGTCGCGGGCGGCTTCGAGATCGCCACTCTTGAGTGCTGCGCGGGACTTTGCCACGAGCGACTTGGCTTGTGCAAGTTCGTCGGAGTTTGCTCGACCCTGAGCTGACGAGCCTGAACCAGCGGTTTTCCCGCTGACTCCGTTTTTCGATTTTCCGGTACTCGCGATGTTGTCAGCGGCCCGTCGTGCAGCGACTTCCGTGAGGATGATATCGGGCATGTCTTCGAACAGTTTGTAGACGACATTCAACTTGTCGGCCTGTTCAGCCTTTGCTTGAGCGGTCTCTAGGTCACCCGCTTTTAATGCCTGTCGGGCTTGTTCCAGCAGTTGATTCGCCCGTGATTTATCCGAAGCAGCGGTCTCTTCTGAATTGGAACCCTGCGGAGCATCACCAACCTGCGATTCCGTTGCGACGACATTGGCCGATTTTGTGCCGGAAGTGCGCGCCAGTGTGGTGGTATTCATGCGACGATCGATGTCGGCCAGCAACAATTCGGGACGATCTTCGATCAGGTCGTAAGAGGCGTCAATTTCATGGGCTTCCAACGCCCGACGCTTGGCGTCGTCGAGTCGTCCCGCCTGAATATCTTTTCGAGCCTGAGCGACAAGAGCCATTGCCTGTTTCTTAGCCGTTCCTGGATTGCGTGAGGTTGCCGCAGTTCGATCGGTTTCCGGTGCGACTGCGTCGTTGGCGTCGAACGATCCCTCTTTTGACGAGGTTTGCCGAATATCCTTACGCGAGTTTCCCTGTGCGACTGCGGGCTTGACCGAACGATCGATCGGGGAATCTGCGTCTCCATTGAACCAGTCCTGCGATGATTTCGCTGCGGCTGTCAGGTCCAGCTTGGCCGAGGACAGTTTGGCCAGAAACTCACCCGGCGACATTTCTGCCTTGGAAAATTTGAGTTTCGACGTTTTCGCGAGATTGTTGGCGAGTTGTGCGAGCTTGACCGCTTCTTTTTGAGAACCGGCGTTGTAAGCGGCCTTCGCCTGAATCAACAGCTGATTCACGCGATCTTTGGCAATCTCTTCCGTGTCGGAATCCTCTGCTGGGGCGGGTTCGTCCCAGGAATCCGATTGACCGCGAACAACCGATTTTGTTGCGGGGCCACTCTTGTTCGCAAGGGCCTGCATTTTCGTGCGGGCACGATTGAGGCAATCGTCAGCCTGGCGTCGTTCCGACGCGGTGAGGCCCGAGGTGGAAGCCGAAGCTTCTTCGAGATGAGAAAGTGATTCGACATACCGGCCACGCAGGTAGAGTTCCTTTCCTCGTTTGTAATGCTCCCGAGGGGTCAACTTGACCTGGGCAGCACTGCGGTTTTCACCACCCTTGACAGCCGTGGTTTCAATGTACTGAAGATTTGTCAATCGCATCGCAGCGATGACCAACGTCGTACAACCGATCAGTCCGATGATCCTACCCAAGATAACTCCTCCTCCGGGTCTGGCATTGACGAGGCGCGTCGAACATTCTTCGACAACAGTTAAAGCCGTGAGCGAAAGCGACCCGGCCGTGTACTCGAAAACTGGAATCGTGAGCTCCAACCCCCAAGGGGTGGGATTCACGCGTGAAATGCAAAACGAAAGGCAAATTGAAAGGCAATAGCAGAAGGCAGGCGATTAATAGTCCATCTGGCGGAAAAGGGTCAATACGGATTCCGACGAGATCTTGCCGAGTTGACGGGCAAATTTTTGGAATTGAACCAGTTTCGGCGAAAGTTGCCGCGGAGCCTGCTTGCAGGTCGATTTCCCCGGAAGTGGACTCATAAAACGTTCCGAGCTCGTTCGGTTTGCATGAGTGATTGAAGTGCGCTTATGATACCGAATCGATCCGCAGCGCGGCAAAAGCCATTGCTGAGGGGGAAGACCGAGAAGCTGCCTGTGACTGCAAACAGTGTATCTGTTACGCCAACCGAGATGATTTTAGAGATTCAGGAGAGATCACGCATGGGAAAGCCACTGAGAATTGGAATGGTCGGGTATGGATTCATGGGCCGAACGCATTCGAATGCGTATCGAAAAGTGAGCCACTTTTTTGACTCGGACCATCAGCCGGTATTACAGGCGGTCTGTGCTCGGGATGCCGCCAAGGTGAAATCCTTTGCGGATCGCTGGGGATACGAATCGATTGAGACTGACTGGCGCAAACTGGTCGAGCGAAAGGATATCGATGCCATCGATATCTGCACTCCGAATAACCTGCATCATGATATTGCGATTGCTGCCGCCGCAAACGGCAAAATGATTCTGTGTGAAAAACCTTTGGCGATGGATGCGACCGAAGGGGAAGCGATGTGCCAGGCCGTGGAACAGGCCAAAGTGCTGAATACCGTCTGGTACAACTATCGAAGGGTTCCTGCAGTCACCTTTGCCAAGCAATTGATCGATTCGGGGAAGCTGGGCCGGATTTTTCATTACCGGGCCAATTTTCTGCAAGACTGGACCATTTCCGCCGACTTGCCTCAAGGGGGTGCGGCACTCTGGCGGTTGGATGCGGCTGCCGCCGGTAGTGGTGTCACAGGTGACTTGCTCGCCCACTGCATTGATACGGCGATCTGGTTGAATGGCGAAGTGCAAAATGTGACCGCGATGACCGAAACATTCATCAAAGAACGGAAGCACACCCTGACAGGGAAGGTCGAAAAAGTCGAAATTGACGACGCGTGTGCTTTCCTGTGCCGGTTTGGCAATGGTTCGTTAGGGTTGTTCGAGTCCACACGCTATGCCCGGGGACACAAGGCCCTGTACACCTTTGAAATCAACGGTGAAAACGCCTCGATTAAGTGGGATTTGCATGACCTGCACCGATTGCAGTGGTTCGACCATCGCGACGAAGGAAATCTGCGCGGATGGCGTTCGATTCACGTCACGGATGGGGATCACCCCTATATGGCCAACTGGTGGGTTCCTGGGCTGCAAATTGGGTACGAGCATACCTTTGTGCACCATGTTGCCGATTTCCTTCAAGGGGTGGACAAAGGGGTTTCCGTGGGGCCAACGTTCCGCGATGCCCTGGAAACACAGAAGATTTGTGATGCTGTGTTGACGAGTGCGAAATCGGGAAGTTGGACCCACGTCGGATAGCATCTTGGTTCTGTCGTGGTATAATCTCGCTGAGATCAGTCATCGCATCCCATTGGTGGACAACGATTTGACCCCACCTCGGTGGATCATCTCCGCATTCCGTTGAATTGGTTATTTTTGACCGTGCGGCGAAACGGTTTCTGATCAGTAAAAAAACTCTGCACGGGCGACAATTCCGTCGCCCGTGCTTCCATTTGAGTTTTGACAAAGCGGTGATTGACGAGGCAATGCCGCTGAGTATTGCATGTGCTCATTCAATACCGAGTCAAATTCAATGCTCGGGCTAGTTATCATCTTTTTTGAATTGAGGACGGATCATGGAACGGCAGCCAATTTCCCGCGAAGGCTACGACAAGAAGAAGGAAGAGCTTCGGCTGCTTGAACAAGTGGAAATGCCCCGAATCGCTCAGGCCATTGCCGATGCCAGGGCGGAAGGTGACCTGCGTGAGAACGCCGAATACCACGGTCAGCGCGAGGCGCAAGGGATGCTTCAGGCGCGGATCAATTCCTTGAAATCGACCCTCGCGGATTGCTTTATTGTCGATAAATCGAGCTTGCCCAAAGGGGTCGTGACCTTCGGGACACGCGTCACTGTCCGCGATCTCAGCGATAATTCGATTGAGCAATACGAATTCGTTGGTCCCGGTGAAGAGGATTACACCAGTGATGTCATGAGAATTTTAACGGCATCGCCCCTTGCCACTGCGTTAATGCATAAAAAGATCGGTGATCACGTGGAATTTCAGGCCCCGCGTGGCGTCACGCGTTTTGAAATCACCAACATCGAAGAGACGTAATGAGATCTCAGCGGATCACTTGGTTCGAACTGGAATTTCTGATAGGACCGAGTCTCTTGCAGGCTCGTTTTTTGAGGTTTTCGTCAGTTTCTGGAGCAGGTTTTCCTCTCGGTGTGTGAATGTCTCTCCCGAATGGAAATCTGGGTTTTTGTCACCGCAGCTGGCGGGTTGCCGAGGGCTTGATCTCAAAAAATTCGATCTTGAGCGATTGGCATAACTCTGTCACATTACGCGTCGATCGTTCCGAATTTTTACCCGTCTTGCCTGGTTCCGGTCGAATGACGCCACGAATCCTCCATTGCTGCTTGTTTACCGTGCTGTCTTCAGCCCTCTCTGGCTGTGTGACCATGGACGCTGGCGGCCCCCCTGTGGCAAATCCGGTTTTTGTTCGTGCGAATAATTCGGAAGAGGCTTGGGAAAGAACAGTGGATGTCGTACATGACTACCTGTTCGAAATCGAACGCGAGAACAAACTCGGCGGAGTCATCGAAACTCGGTATAAGACCGGTGCCAGTCTCATGGAACCCTGGCATCCCGACTCGGTCGGCCAAGCGAATCGGCTGCAAAGTACGCTGCAATCGATTCGGCGAAAAGCTTATGTTCGGTTCACCCCTGCTCCCGGGGGCTATCTGGTTGCGGTCGAGGCGATCAAGGAACTGGAAGATGTGCCGCGTGCCGCGAATTTTGCCGGCGGGGCCACCTTTTTGGACAACAGTGCCTTGCAGCGAGATTTGAATCCCGTGGTCGGCCAGGCAACTCCCTCGGGCTGGATTGATCAAGGTCGCGATCCCGCCCTGGAGCAAGCGATGCTTCGCACGATCAATCGACGCTTTTCGCAGTAGACGCTTCTTGCAGCAATCGTTGAACTTCAGTCAACTTGCCGTTGTCAGATCTCGGGGAGACAGCTAATGTCACTCGCGGATGCATTCAAGGATGATTGCGGTTGAGCTCTGGACAGGGAAGTTGACATGAAGCCCATGCTGCTCGTGGCAATGTCGTCGTGGATTCTGATTTGCGGTTGCGCCGGGCGGATGGACGCGGATCTTTTGCAGGCACGGATTCGTGAGCAAGAGTCGCAGTTGACGCAATCCGCCAGCGAGATGGCGAAAACGCGGTCGGAATTAAAACAGGCACGAATCGAAGCGGAAAAACTCCGCTCGGAACTGGCTGAGATCGGAATCGTGCCCGACTCGGTCGATCACGCGCCCATTTTGGCTTCTCGCTTACGTATCCATTCCCTCTCCAGTGGCGGTCTGAACAAAGATGATCGACCCGGCGACGATGTCGTAGTCATTCAATTTGTCCCCCTGGATGCGGACAATGAGGTACTTCGGGTTGCCGGGGCAGTGGAATTCCGGCTGTTTGATCCGCAACTCCCCGAATCCGACCGAGAACTCGGGCACTGGACTTTTTCAGCGGATGAATGCGGTCGACACTGGACACGGGGAATTGCCAGTTCCGGATTTCAGTTCAGTCTCCCTCTGGATCAGGACCCGCAACATTCGGACCTGATCGTCAAGTTGACCTTTCAGACCCCAGCGGGACGCAATTTGGAATTGAGTCAGGTTGTGAAAGTGGTCCCCGGCTTGGGGACTGCTACGAAAACGCGACGAGTCCGAATGGTCCCCGTACACACCGTGGAAGAATCCAACGATTTCTTGCCGCCGGTCGGAGATTCGCTGGAAACCTCGGATTTGAGCCGTGACGATTTGAGCAATAACGTTGACGGGCCAGCGGCAGATTCCCTGCCAGCCGCTTCGCGATCGGGGCACGCGGTGCTGCATTCGTCCAATTGGACCGATTCGACAATCCCCACGATCCGTTGAATGGTTTCGAGTGCGGTGGATGCCGACAAATTTGCCGTGTTGAACGGTCTGAAATCGGTCAGGATGCGGGTTCCGACAGGCCGATTTGTTCTCCTGGGGGTGATTCGGCCCCTTTTGCGAGGGGGCGGAGTCGGCAAAACTCTGGAAAAGCCACACTTTGGCCGCGCAGTTCCCCTGTTAAATAAGTGAACTCTTGTTAAACTTTCCCGATTCAGAGACTCGGTTAATCCCTTTTCTCGACCAAATTATGATCAATCAATTCGGCCGATGATCTCGCCGATTCAACCACAATTGTGGTTAACAAATTTTTGCGTCCAAGCGGACCAGATCTTGTGGAATTTCGTCGCTTATTTGTGGAAAGGACACCCCTCATGTCCGTTGATATTTATGCTCCCTGTCCCTGCGGAAGCGGGAAAAAGTTCAAATTCTGTTGCACGGCGATTGCCGACGAGATGGATCGAATCAGTCGGTTGATCGAGGGCAATCAGCCTCGAGTTGCTCTGCAGCAATTAGAAATTCTTGACCAGAAGCATCCGAAGAATGCCTGGGTCGGAACCACGCGAAGCATGCTGCTGTTAGACCTGAACGAGGGGCCTGCTGCCCGCGATCTCCTGAAGCAGGTTCTCGAAGTCTATCCCGACAATGAATTGGCGATTGTGCTCTTTGCGGTCGCCATGGTTCGGACAGAAGGTCATCTGCAGGCGAAAAAAGCGATTCATCGTGCATTCCAGCGGAGCGCGAAGAAAGTTCCCGCGATGGTGAGCGATCTCGCAGCCTCGCAAGCGGCGATGCATGCTCAAAGTGGCCACATGATGGCTGCTCGTGAACATTTAGCACTCTCGCTGAGACTTGCTCCGGAATCACGGCGACAAGAGTTATTTGTTCAGTTGCTAGAACTGGATGGTGCCGATGAAATTCCCTATCCGATGCGAGGTTCTCACCTGCTTCCCGCGATCACGGGTACGGATGAAGTTCAGAAAGAAGTTCGAAAAGGCCAAAAGTACGCTGCCGTCGGCTGTTGGAGTATTGCCGCGGATGTCTTCTCGGCACTTGCGAAAGCCGAACCTGAACGTGCGGAAATCTGGCATTCGATTGGGTTATGTCGCGTCTGGGATGGGGATGAAAAAGGGGGGGCCGAGTCGTTACATCGTGCCGCTCGGTACTACCCAGACCTGGGAATTGCCGTTGAATGTGAAACATTGGCCCAACTTCTGGACGAAAAGATCACCGACGATGTGGTTGAAGAATTTGTCTACACCGCAGAGGTCTCGTCGGTCTCGCGATTGCTGACAATCCTGGCTGACAAGCCCCGGATTCATCGCATCGATGTTCCCGCGGATCCCGAGTCTGTGAATCCACCCGTTGCGGCGTACGTGGTGATTGACACAGAACTCGAAGAAGTCGATTTCACGCAAATTTCGCTTGAGGCAATCCCGCGCGTGATTGCCAAGATGGTCGTATACGATGTCAATCCCAAGACAAATAAGCCTGCTTCGTTGATGCTGGCCGGTCTGGGGACCTCGGCAGTCGAAGCAGCAAAGTCTGTTTTGACCGCTGTGGGAGGCGAACTGATTTCCTGGGTGATGGACGAATCACAACCTCACGTTGTGGGTGCCATGGCCACCGAATCTCAGATCCTGGAGCATCAATGGTATCTGCCGGCAACGATGCGGCTGACTGAGCGACGGGAACTGTTGAGTCGTTTCTGGTCGTCAGTCGCCAAGGAAAAATGGCCGCATCAGTCATTAAAGGCCTTAGGCGGCAAGACCCCAGAACAGGCGGTCAGTGACCCCGCACTTCGCACCGCGCTCATTGCTGCGATTTATGTACTCGACGCCTCGGCCCAGCGCAGGGAACGTGGTTTGGGTTTAAAGGTTCTGCATGCACGCCTCAATATCGACCTGCTGCCGCCGCTGGATGTGACGGAAGACGCGGGCTTGGGTGGCCTTTCCATTATGCAACTCCATCGGTTGCCTCTCGAACGATTAACAGACCCACAACTGGTCACCGTCGTTAATCGATCTATGTTGATTCGACATGACGAGACCTTGTACGACGTGCTGAAAGCGGCGGTTGAAAGGGCATCCTGTGCCGATCAGTTTGATCTGCATCGGGTCTTCAGATTGCTCAGTGAAATTGCGATCGCGTCTGGTCGGCGTGAGGAAGCCTTTTCCTGGATTCAGCGTGGCCGCGAGCTTCCCGTTCCAGAAGGAAAATCGGCTTTTCAAAACTCCTGGGCCTGGGATATGGCCGAGTTGGGAACACGGCTCGAAGACCCTTCCGACCCACAGCTCAAAACGCTGCTGCATCGTTTTGTGACCTACTATGGACCCAAGGTTCCCCAAATCCGACCCCATATTGAACAAACGCTCGCAGCATTTGGAATTCCGTCACCCTGGGAATCGCTCGAGATCATCACCCCCGCAATCGATGTCTCGGCTGGGGGGATTTGGAGTCCTGGAGCCGCCGAGCCCGCTCAAGCTGCCGGAAAACTCTGGGTACCAGGTCAGTAATTGATGAGGATTCCTGCACCACAAGCCGAATCGATCATGCGCCACGCCTGCAATCTTGCCCGGCGTGGATCGGGGTTGGTCGAACCGAATCCCGCCGTGGGAGCGGTCATCGTGGATGATTCGGGCAGAATTCTGGGTGAAGGTTGGCATCAGAAATTTGGCGGACCACATGCCGAGATTCATGCAATTGCTGCTGCAGGAATCTCGGCCCGTGGTGCCACACTCTTCGTCACGCTGGAACCCTGTTGTCATTTTGGTAAAACTCCCCCCTGCTCACAAGCAGTCATCGCCGCCGGCTTACGAAGGGTTGTGATTGCCACTCGTGATCCCGCCCCCCATGTCGATGGGGGAGGAATCGCAGAACTGCGTGCAGCGGGAATTGAAGTCGAAGTGGGGTTGCTGGAAGCGGACGCCCGCCGGCTGATCGCGCCATTCATTCAACTGATGCTCCATCAACGCCCCTGGTTTCATGCGAAGTGGGCAATGACCCTGGACGGGAAAATTGCGGCTCATACTGGACATTCCCAGTGGATTTCCAATGAACGCTCGCGGGCCGTGGTGCATCAGCTGCGCGGTCGAATGGATGGAATCCTCATCGGAATCGGCACCGCACTTACCGACGACCCTCTCTTGACGCCACGACCCACCGGACCACGATTCGCCACTCGAATCCTCGTCGATTCCTCTGCCCGGTTGCCGTTGGAATCTCAACTGGTCAGAACCTGTCACGAGTCCCCGGTGCTGGTGATCACGACCGCTGCAGCCCCCCGTGAGCAACAAGTGATGCTCCAGCAGGCGGGCGTCGAAGTGGTCCAGATTGACGCGGATGCCGACGGACATCCCGACCTGCGTCTGCTGGCTGCCGAGTTGGGACGGCGAAAAATGACGAATGTTTTACTGGAAGGGGGAGGAACTTTGCTCGGATCCTTTTTTGATGCGTGTCTTGTTGATGAAGTTCATGCTTTTATTGCCCCGAAAATCGTGGGGGGGGCGCGGGCCAAGTCTCCCGTTCTGGGGCAAGGCCTCGAGACGATCCCTGCCGTTTCGTCCCTGGAGGATCCGGAGATCGAAGTTCTTGACGGTGATCTGTACCTGCACGGCCCTGTTCGAAGACCGCTGCGGAATCTGCAATGAATGACCAAGGTCAGGAACACGGATTCGGGACACACGGATTCGGGACATGCCGTCAACAGGCGATTCAATCCACATCGGAATCCAGGGAATATTCATGATTCGCCTCGGGCTTTGCTGCATGTTTCAGGAACAACCGATCAAGTTCCAAACGACCACAGCGACTTCGCTCGCCAAAATGAAACGAGACGACGCCCTCGCGAAGTTGAATCGACTTTGTCTCGCCAATGCCGAGGCGTTACTGGCCGCACTGCACTATTGCTCGGAACACGAGATCGGCTGCTTTCGGATCAATAGTCAAATCTTGCCCATCAAAACACATCCTGCATGCGGCTACCAGATTTCGGATCTTCCTGATGGTGAAGAAATCCTCCGGCGATTTCAGGACTGCCGTACTTTAGCCGAGCGTCATCGTCTGAGAACTTGTTTTCATCCGGATCAATTCGTGGTCCTGAATTCGCCTCGGCCCGATGTGGTGGAAAAATCGATTCAAGAACTGGAATACCAGGCAGAAGTGGCGGAATGGGTTGGTGCGGATGTCGTCAACATTCATGTTGGGGGAGCGTACGGGAACAAGTCTCAAGCTTTAGCCGATTTTTCTCGTAATCTCGATCGACTTTCAGATCGGGTCAGGATCCGGTTGACGATCGAAAATGATGATCAGACCTACAACCCGGCCGATTTGCTTCCTGTTTGTCATCAGTCCGGTGTACCACTGGTCTATGATGTTCATCATCATCGCTGTCATCCCGATCTGTTTTCTGTTGAGGAAGCGACCGAGCTCGCTTGGGGGACATGGAATCGGGAACCGATGTTTCATCTTTCCAGCCCGGTGAACGGATGGGATGGTCCGCAGCCAAAGCATCATCACGATTATATTGACGTGCAGGACTTCCCGGATTGCTGGCGTCAAAAAACGCTGACCGTCGAGGTCGAGGCGAAAGCCAAAGAGCTGGCCGTTGGCAAACTTTGGGCAGAGCTCACACTGCGTGGAACTTGGTTTGTTTACATCGTCCGCTGTGCCGATGATTCCCTCTATACGGGAATCACTAAGGATATCCCCCGACGTTTGACCCAACACAATGCGGGAACGGCATCCCGTTATACCCGCTCCCGTTTGCCGGTGGCTTTGGTCTATCAGGAGCCGCAAGAGAACCAGAGTCTCGCCCTCAAGCGAGAAGCGGTGATCAAGAAATTCTCACGTCCGCAGAAGGAGCTGCTGATTCAATCCTGTCGGCCAGTCTGAATCAGGGCTTGCGTCGCTGGAGTGGATTCAGTCGCCGCATATCCAGCGGTGAAAACCGAGCCGGTTCGATCGCAGATTTCATTGGAGACAATGGTGCAGTCTCCGGCCCCGGTTCAAATGCCGTCACTTTCAGGTCGTCGATCCATAACTCACCCAACCCTTGCAGCGAGAGCGAAACCGTGAGCTCCTGACTTTCAGGAATCGGGCGGACCAGCTCGAACCGTTGCCAATCTTGCGGTAGTCTCAGCCGGACCGCCCCCGACTTCCCGAGCAGACTGTCATAAATCAGAGCGCCATCAACACTGCCGGAAATCGTCGTGGGCACTTTCGCCCATCCGGTAATTCGGACAACCTGGCCCGTCTGAACTGTGACCCCCGGCGAAACCACGGTCACCGGTGCCGTAGAAACGGCGATCAGTGCGGACGTTCCCGCAATGGGAACTGCGGAAAGCCTGAGACAAAGCTTTCCCTGTTTCGTGCTCGGGAGCAGCCCCGCCATCGACTCGACCGTATCCTGCATCGCCTGCTCATGCTGCCAATGCTCGGCGACGAGTGTCCCCAGATCTTCGAACTCGCCTGAAGGGAGCAGGTTTTCCATCGCGTCGAGGTCCCCCAGTTTTTCCAGCCGATGAACCAGTTTCCAGTGTTCAGGAAGAGATTGAAACGAGATATTCCAGGGGCTGGATGTGGCAGACGAACGTCGCTGATTTGCATAGTCCCAGTGAGCACGCTGCAGGAATCGACTGTAAAGCAGCGATTCGTCGGCATGTTGTCGGGCGATGGCATATTGTTGTAATTTCAGTGCGGAATCCCCCTTCTCCAGTTGCTGTTTTGCTTCACCCAGCCACCGCCATGCTTCCGGTCGACCGACACCCAGATTCTGTAATTCCTGATCGATCTGTCGCGTTCGGTCGAGTTTCAGTCGTGCCAGTTCGACAATCAAATGAGCACTTCGATCCTGGATACTCGCGATTTTTTGATTGAGCTCTTCCACGAGAGTTGGATCGGAAGTAATCAGAATGGCCGCCGTTTGATCGAGTCGAGGGAGCTTGATTTTGACTCCCCCCGCCGCCGGCTCACGATCAAGATGCCGCAATCGACCTGTTGTCGTGATTTCCCAAGCTGCGGCCGTTTCCCCACCACCGGGCACGGTGATGGTCAGATTGCGAGCAGTGAGTGGTCCTGGAACAAACTGAGAGTTTTCTTCGAGCCACATGGGTAATAACAATGCACCGCGATCGGAACTGAGCAGTGCCGCCTGCATTTCCCGTGAGGGCTTTGTGACGGGGGACTTGCCGTTCGGCTGTTTACCGTTTGAGGCCTTTTCCAGCTTCCCTGCGTCGGAACTCCGATTTTTTCCGTTGAGCGCCCAGGGATCGGGCCGCGAGGCTTCGAGATGAAATGGGACCAGTTCTGGCTTCCCCCCCGAAGTAATCCAGGGCTCGAAAAGTTCCAGTTCCAGATTGAGCAGTGTCAGCGTCAGTAACCGTTCGCGCGCGGCGGGAGTTTCTTCACTGAGTGAAGTGGTGGTCCAGAAGCCCAGACCCCGACAGCCGGCCGCCAGCGCCGCGTAGACTTGCAAACGAAGTTGTTCGGGTTCCAGTTGCGGACGAGATTCGATCCCTCGAGCGAGATCGGCCATCGATGGCACAGGCTCTGTCTGAATCCAGGTCCAACAGAAGGTGTCTGGCCAGGATTGTTCCCGCCGTTGAATCATCCAATCGCGATAATCCGCGAGCGAACAGTGGCTGTGAATCACGTGACGGCTGATTCCCAGCATATCCACATGCCGGGAAGCGAGTCGCTCGTTTTCAATCACGTCGGCAGCGATGGGTCGTTTATTCAGCCGATCGGCATCGCGAATCTGATTGGTCCAACTCGATAACCGTGGATGACCATTCAGTGTCATGCGGGCGCCAAGCATCCAAAACAAAACAGGTGACGTGTTCGATCCAAACGGGAGCAGACTGGCGTCTTCCGATTCGAGTGGTTCTCCGTCCGCCCCTTTGGCATAGGGGGGGGCCGAAGTAATCCACAATCCCTGGCGTCGGATTGGACCCGTGACACTGGTATTTTCATAATCGGGGACCCAGACCACGTTGAGACCCGCCGAGGCGAGTACATCAGGCCGCTCTTGTTGATGCGTAATGATCCGCGGGAAAAAAGGCTGGCTTTCGACCTGCAGTCGGTGGAGACTGAATCGAACCGAGGGAGCCTTGCGGTGATCTGGGGAAACGGGTTCTTCCACCGTTTGACGAACCTGCTGAATGAACTCAGGTTTGCCCTTGGACTCGGACGCCCGAAAAGGGACGACCGGAGTTACCAGCAAATCATCAAACTGAATCTGAACCGATTCGGGTGGAAGTTGCCCCTCAATGATCACTTGGTCGACAAACATGGCAGGTGAGAGAATTTTGAGTTGTTTCAGTGATCGCTGCAGCCGCAATTGATCGCTGATCGAACGATCCGTGGTGCGGCATTTGAGCTGTTGCCATCGTCCCGCCTGCTGATAACGGTCACCCATGATCAACAGCGTTAATGCGGAATTGGTTTCTGGATCCATGACTTCAGGTAAAGTCACACGGACGGCGAAAGCAAAGCCCTCATGAGTTGATTTCACCCAAATCGAGGCTTCCAGCTCATCAAACACCGTGGCGGCCGGAACGGAAGATTCCAGCCGAATTCGACTGTTTTCTCGCTTGGAAATCACCCGGATAAACTCGGCGCTGCCGGACCGGCCTACACCCCGGCGTCGTTCATGGATCGCGATTTCCGCCTCGCGCGATAAAAAACGAACCTGCCAGGCAACCTCAGGGCTTTCAAATTCCTGACGAAATTCCTCAGCAACACCACTCACGGACAGCAGCAGTAATCCTGCCATCATCAGCGAGTGACCTGTCGAGGTGATCTGCCTGCTCATCCTTGAGTCCCTATTCCCGAAAGAGGGCCTGCCGCGGAAATGGAATGGTAACGTGGATTCAATACGGACGGCCCACTGCTCAATTTCCTGAAATTTTGCAAATGACGGGATGGACTGAATGGGGTATTTGGCACCAAAAATTGTGCACGGTTCCCGTCAAGACCATCGTCGCATTTTTGCGATAAGTCGATCGTTGTACTGGACTTCGTAAAAACCGGCTAGAGGAATTGGTCGCAAACGTCGCGGCCGTGAATTCGTCGAATCGTCGAGGGTGATTTTGCACGCCATCAAAAGAAAATCTGAATTTGTGAGCGGACCAATATGCCCGTTTGGCCTGCCTGATAGCCGGTTCGGTTTTGGTCGGCGGCACAATGATCCAGCCATGCGGCATCCATGGTGAACCGTAAGTTCTGTTTCCCCGGCAGGAAAAACCAATTGAATCCTCCCGCGTATTCTGAACCGGTTCCTAAGGGACCATTCACACGCGAAAAACGGGTGTAGGGCTCGAATTTCTGTGGAATGACAAAGTATCCCGCCTGTGCAAGTCCCCCGTATTGACAGACCGAGGATCTCGAAAGTGGTAAATCGCCACTGAGGTCAAACAAATCCTGCAGATAAACTTCGCTGCTGATGCTGAACCCACGATGTTTGTAGGCGAAATCCCAGGATAACAGCCCAATTTTATAGATGTTGATCGTGGCACCGGGGCCGAGGGCACCAGTTTTTGTGAGCAGCGTCCCATCCGAAAAACGGATGTCCGAGTTTTCGGGAACATTCGGACTCCCCTGCGGACCCTCTTCCGAAGAATAGGTGCCGCTCATACCAACACGGACCACGGGCTGCTGATGCCATTGAAAATCGCCGTAACCGGCCCCGAAATCACCCAACGGTTCCCACCAGCACGAACCGGAATACGCCATCTGGGTATTCAATTGTTGGGTCGAGGCCCCCAGCGTATTAAATCCGTTGGCAACCATGACATGATAAAAAAAACCATCAGCGGGCTCGCCGGTTGCCCAGATCCCCTGACTGAGGCTGGGGCGAAAAAATGTGGTCGCCATCGAACGGTCGACACCCAGCGTATCCACAAAAGAAACCAGCCATTCACGACTGCCAGGAACTTTGCTTTGCCCTGCATACAAGGTCATTGCGCGACTAAAACGCCATGCCAGCCAGTAGGCACGGAAATTCAGTTGCCGATTGCTGACGGTGTTGAAGTCGAGATTGAGGTTGTAAGTCAAATCGGGCCGAAAAGCATGACCGGAAAAAATCATGCGACCACGGGGAATCTGGAAATTGCTGACATCGCTGACCGGATTCGGCTCGCCGGAACTGTCGGTCCAAGTCGTGACATCTCGCTCAAATCCCGTATAGCGAAACTGGCTTTGCGTGTTAATTTTCAGCTCAAAGGGGGACTCAGCCTCGTTTTTGGGGTGAATCACGAAGCCGCGGTCGAATCCCGTATAGTACTCGGGTGGCTGCCGGGATGAACCGACCTCGGTACGAATTCGCTCCAAGGGAAATTCTGCGGCGGAATCCGCAAGAGGTGATTGGAAAATGGCTTCCGGAGTGCTGGTTTGGGTCGGAAAAGTCGATGGGCTCGAGGGAGGCCCGGTGTCAGAATCGGCAGCGGGAAGCGGGGGCAATCCCGTGGTATTGCGTTCGAAACTGGCAGAGTCCTGTAAGCGACTGGAAATGGCGGGCATTTGCAATCGCCGTGACATTTCTCGGTTTTGGTGGAGCAATTGCGACTGGGATTGCTCTAACTGCCAGAGTCGCTGCTCCATGGCCTCGAATTCGTTTTGTGAAAACAGATGGGCCGCAACGGGTTTCGGATCAGGAGTCTGAGCCACAGCGGCGGTGGTCCTGAGTGCCCAAATCATCAGCAGGATGAGACAAGGCCAGATTTCGGCCAAGTGCCAGATCCTTGGTGAACGCGGGATCCCTGAACAGTCAACGTCAGGTGATCGACGGTTCATCCGAAATGGCTCCTGAAACCGCCGAGGAGAATGGAACTGAGCCGCTGATTTCGCAGCGGATGCGTTAATCCAAGCCCTCGAACCATCCCTATCACGAGGTGGAATTTCCCCGAAAAAGACTGAAGCAGAATCTCACGCAGCGATTTCCCGTCAAATGAACAAGATCCGCTGATTGAGTCGGCACAAGCGTCTTCCGTGTCTATCGGGGTCTTCATCGGTTTGACTTTAACGATTTTGACGGTCACAACGCGCAGATTGAAAGACTCGGATCGAAAAGAGATTCGAATTCCCCAGCCTCTTCGTTCTTGTGATCTCGAAAATTTTGTGTTGTCGAAAATTTGACCGGCGAGACCCGGTTGCCATCAGAAACCCGGTTGCCATCGGAGACCAGAATCGCGGGTCGGTTCGCTCTCGGCGAGAAGAGGGCGAGAGTTGCCTAAGCCCCGAATCAGATCCGAGGTGGAATGGCTGAAAACCCGTCCGCCGATTTTGCAGTACGATTCCAATCGATTGTCGGCGGAAGATGATGGAATACTTGTCCGCTGAGTTGTAGGATTCTGGAGTGACCGATTTTGTTGGCTGGCAACAATTTGTTGGCTGGCAACGAAATGTTGAGTCAGGCTCTGAAAAATCGAAATGCTGGCCTGCAAAAGTTCAAGGAAAAGCGAATGTCGACCCCCAAAAAAACGTCACTCCTCCTGATTAGTCTTTCGTTCCTGGGATTGGGATTTTTCGCGACTTCGTTCTTGCCCAGTGCGGTTTCGCAAGAAAAGAAACCGATTGCCAAGTCGCCGACCGATTTGGAGTTGTTCAGAGCCTCGGCCACCCGATTTGAAAATGCATTCAATACTCAAAATCCCAAAGCCATTGCGGCCCAGTTCCTGGAAAATGCCGAAGTGGTCGATGAATCTGGCCAAGTCGTGCAGGGTCGAGCATTGATCGAGACACGGTTTGCAGAATCCTTCAAAAACTTTCCCCAGGCACAGATCAAGATCGAGATCACCTCGGTTCGAAGACTGAGTCCCGAGGTGGCGGTTGAGGATGGCGTCAGCACGATCACACTTGATCCGACAGAGCCTGCCTCTCGCAATGCCTATTCGGTCGTCCATGTGAAACGGGAGGGACAATGGTTGTTTGCCAGCGTCAAGGATTTTCCTGCCGAACCCCTGATCACACCACATGACCATCTGCAAGATCTCGCATGGCTCGTCGGCCACTGGGTTGACGAAAGTGATCACAGTCGAGTCGAAACGACCTGTGAATGGTCTGACGACCAAAATTATCTGCTCCAACACTACCGGGTGAAGACGCGAAGCGGGCAGGAAATGCAAGGGGTGCAACGAATTGGCTACGATCCCCTGCGCCGAACCATTCGTGCCTGGGCCTTTGACCGCAATGGGACTTTTGTGGAATCAAACTGGACACCGATTGACGAGACCTGGGTCATCAAAGCCGAGGGAGTCACTTCGGCAGGAGAGGCCGCTTTTGCGACCCGAGTCCTCACTCGGATCAGCAGTGATGCTTATCGGATTGACTCCGTCAGCCAACTGGTCGGAAAACAGTCCTTGCCGGATTCGTCAGTCGTCGTTGTCCGTCGTCCGCCCACTCCCCTTGAATAAACCGGATAATGTGTGAATCGGGTACGGCATTCGCGCAATCCGATTTCCGGATCAGATTTTTCCGCAGGCTTCGCGCGTTTTTACCGCTGAATTCACACGGTAAATCACTCAACTGTAAATCATTCAACAAGCAAACGGCTTGGTTTCATCAGGAGATCTCACTATGGATCGAAATTGGCTTCGAATTGGCCTGACCACGGCACTGATTGTTTCCTTGACCGGATCGGGAGCCGTATTTGGCCGTGGTGGCGGGGGCGGAGGAGGCCGCGGCGGCGGCTTTGGGGGTGGTGGCGGCGGTGGCGGATTTCACGGTGGTGGTGGTTCGATCGGTGGTGGTGGTTCGATCGGGGGTGGAGCCCGTCCCGCCGGGGGTGGTTTCGGTGGCGGAGGGAGTGGCGCGGGATTTGGGGGGAGTCCGCGCCCTGCTGGCGGCGGTTTCAATGGTGGGGCGGGTGCCATCGGCGGTGGTGGATTTAGCGGTGGTGCTTCGCGCCCCTCTCTCGGAAGTTCTCCTTCGTTTGATCATGGATTCAATGGTGTTGGCTCGCGTCCGGCTCTTCCGGAAACTCGACCCAATTGGGGAGCGGGGGGAACAATCGGAGCGGGGGCTGGCCTGGGGAATCGCCCCGGAATCAATACCGGTGCTGGAATTTCAAACCGTCCTGCACAATTGCCAGGATTGCAGCCAGGTAGCCTCGGAAATCGACTGCCGAATCAGGGGGCTGGCGTTCAGGATCGTTTCACGAACCGACCACAGACACCACAAGACCGCAGTACGAACCTGAACAATCGTATGTCAACCGGTCGAAATGACTGGCAGAATAATCGGCAAAACCTGCAAAATGACCGTCAGGACTGGCGTAACAACCACCGTGAAGACTGGCAGAATTGGGCCGACGGCCACCACAATGATTACGGAAACTGGTATCACGGCTCCTGGAACGGTGGTTGGTATGGCGGAGCGGGCTGGAACAATCTCTGGAATAATTACCCTGCGGCCGCCGCGTTTGGCCTCACCGCATGGGGTGTCAACCGCATGGCGTATGGATTTGGGTACGCGGCTTACTCGAACCCCTATTACAACAACACCGTCATCTCGACGGGGGGTTATGACTATTCACAGCCCCTCATTGATTACAGCAACGTCGCCGTTCCTGCCGCAACCGGCACTGATTTGGTTACGGTCCCCGCTACCGAAGTTCCGTCACAACCCCGTGACGAAGGGATGGCCGCATTCACTGACGCACGCAACTCGTTCTCACAGGGAGATTACTCACGGTCTCTCGAGCAGCTGGATGTGGCACTGAGGTCAATGCCCCGCGATACAGTCGTACACGAGTTTCGCGGCCTCGTCCTGTTTGCCTTGAAAAAATATCCAGAAGCGGCCGCAGCGATCTATGCCGTGCTATCAGCCGGCCCCGGTTGGGATTGGACGACCATGAGCAGTCTCTACCCGAATGTCCAAGTCTATACGCAGCAACTGCGCGAACTCGAATCCTTCCTGAAGGCAAATCCCGATTCGCCTGACGCCCACTTTTTGCTGGGATATCATTATCAGACCACAAACTATACCGAGGCCGCTTCCAAGCAATTTCAAGCGGCACTCGCGCTCATTCCCAATGACAAACTGCTGACGCAACTTGTTGCCATGACGACGGCACCCGATCCTGCCAAAACAGCGATCCCGGAAGCGGCTCCGGTTCTGGTATCGGTTCCTCCTGAGAAAATCCTCACCACCGAGAAAATGCTCGGTAGCTGGAAAGCGACCTCCACAGGGGCTGAATTTCAATTAGAACTGACCGCCAACAACCAGTTTTCGTGGAGCTATCTCCGTGGCGGTGAAAAACAGACGGTGAAAGGGGTGTTTGCTGTCGATCAGAATAATCTGGCACTGGAACCGGATACGGGAGGAACGATGTTGGCTGAAATTGATTTTGCCAATCCCTCGCAATTCCACTTCAAGATGATTGGCGGCGCAGCCGATGATCCCGGTCTTGATTTTACAAAATAAACCTGCGCTGCTGGAACTGGTTCGCCATGGAATTGGCGAACAAAGAACAAAGAACCGGCAAACAAAATTTCCGGTTGGTGTCATGGGGCCAACCCCCCTGAGACGGTATTTCACACGATCCTTACTGAATGACTCGAGCCACGTAATGTCAAATGATGAAGAGTTTGTCGATGACGCGGATGATTTGTCGAATGTCGACCACTGGGAGATTTACGTCTCGTATATCGATGATCAGCCCGCTGTGATTCTGGTCGATCTCGGGATTGGTGAATTTGCCCCTCTGGCAGAAAAACCAGCTCTGGTCTGGGTCTGGGTTCAGATCCCCGCACCTGATGAAGAGGGATTCCCGACCGAAGACGAGGACATGAAGCTGAATGATGTCGAGGATCTCATTACCGATGCCGTCGAAGCGACCACGGCCCGATACGTCGGTCGGATCACCTCGAACGGACGACGTGAGTTCTATTTTTATACCGATAATCCGCAAGAGTTTCGTGATGCCGCGACAGCGGCCATGGGCTCGGCACCCGATTATCAGTTCGAGATTGATGCCGCTGAAGACCCCGATTGGGAACATTATTTCAGTGTCCTGATGCCCTCCCCCGAGGATTCTCAGCAGATTCAGAATCAACACGTCATCCAACACCTGTTTGATTCCGGAGATTCACTCACCGAACCTCGCCCAGTCGATCATTATCTCAATTTTAAAACGAGCGAAGATCGTCAGACTTTTATCACCGAGGTGCTCGCACTGGACTTTGAAGTTGCCAGTCAGCCAGAACGGGGCGATGAATCGGAATTTCCGTTCGCCTTGGGATTGATTCGAAACCATGCCGTTGACGTAGAAACCGTCGACGACGTGACCTTCGAGCTGTTTGAACTGGCCCAGCAACATCAGGGAGAGTACGAAGGCTGGGGCTCAAAAGTGGTAAAATCCAAGAACTGAATGCGAGAGCTGATCCCAATTTTTCCACTCCTCACCGCTTGATCAATCCGGGTCGGATTTCTGACCCGGCATTTTGATCATCGGTTTTGCGACCGGCCCTTGAATCGACAATTTTGGGTTCAACCACAAACCCGATGTGCGAGGGACAAATCCTTTACCTCGTAGCAAACAGTACGAGCAGCAAACAGTACGAGCAGCAAACAGGACGACTTCGGCCCCTGATCCGTCTCCTTTGACGGCCATGAAGATCGGACTGCTCAGTCTCGACCGGCTTCGTAATCCCCTGCTCACTGCAGCGGTCAGGCAAATCCCTTAAACACGGCATTCGATTCGTGAATCACATCCTTTTCAAAAAAAGCGAAGATGGTGAACCACGAATAAAACGAATCGCACGAATAAGAGGGGAAGAAATCCCACGATTCTGAAAACTGAAAACTGAAAACTGAAAACTGACGGCCGCACACTCGGTTTGTCGTTGAACTCTTTAAGTGACCATGATGTCGTTTAATAGGCCAGTGCTGTCACCGATCCGATCACCCGCAACGCCCATCATCCGGGCCAGCGAGAGCCACAGATTGGCGATCGGGGTCTCGCGGGGATAGCGCAGGTGTTGTCCGGTTTTCAATCGGCCTCCGGCTCGTCCAGCAAGGATTGTCGGCAGGTTGGTGCTCTCGTGACGTTCACCACTTCCCAAGCCAGAACCGAGCAAAAACATCGTATTCTCGAGTAACGTCGTTTCGCCATCCGCGACGCGTGACATCTTTTTGACCAGCTGTACGAACTGTTCCACATGGAAACGGTCGAGTTTTGCCAGATCGTTGCGGATATGTTCATTTCCCTGATCGTGGGTCCAAGAATGATGTTCAATCGGACGTTCGAACCAGCCCTCGATTTTCAGTGGTGTGGACCATCGCTCTGGAGCGGTCATCAAGGTGGCAACCCGCGTCAAATCGGTCTGTAATGCCAGAATCATCAGGTCACCCATCACCTGAATAAATTCATCCCGGTGCATGGTCTGCCAGGATTTCACCGGCCGCTGAGGATTGAACTTGCGGAGTTCCTCTTGCCGTTGTTGAACTCGTTCGATCTGCTGTTCGACCGTTCGTACCGAATCGGTGTACTCATCGAGTTTATCCCGATCACGCAGCCCCAACCGCGGACGCAGCGTGCGTGCATCTTCCGAGACCAAATCGAGTATCGATTTGCTGGAAGCATGCTGCTCTACTCGAAAGAGACGATTAAAGACCTGTTGGGGATCGCGCAACGAACGGGCCACCTGGCTGCCGCCGTACCACGAGATATTGTCGAAATACATCGACTCTTTATTGTCTTCATACGGATTGCAGCTTAACTCTAACGAGCGAAAAGCGGTTGTTCGACCGGTTTGATCTGCAATGATCTGATCGATGGTCCGCTTCAGCGGATATCCATCCGGCGAAAGTTCATCGGGGGCCGCGCTGCTCAGCCAACACGTACTCGCCTGTGCGTGTCCATCTGTGCCGGCCACCTTCACCCGCCCCAGGTTACTCAGAAGAAGGACCTGTTCACGAATCTCTGCCAGAGGTTGTAATGTCGGGCTTAACGTGAAATGAGGCCCCGTATCGACAGGGTTCCACGCAGACTGAACGACACCATTCGGGATATAGAAAAACGCGATCCGCTGCGGTCCCGAGACCGCGTCACCGGTTGACGAGTCCTCGTGACCACGCAAATCCTGCATGATTTCCAGCAGCGGCAGGGCGAGTGCGGCACCCGCTCCACGCAACACAGTTCTTCGAGAAATTCGCAGCGGTTTCATGGTTTGGTTTTGACCTCGGCAGGTGTCGGGGGCGGACTGGGGGAGCGGGCCTGATAACGGAAGGGAGTGCTTGCCACGATCGAGCGGACCACCGTGGAAAACTGGCCATGGTCCGTCGCCACATTCTGCAGGATCTCGTCCACCGCAGGGGCATCTTCCAGTTCCAACCCCCGTCCCAGGGCGTACGAGAGCAGATGTTCCGAGAAGGCCCGCTGAAAGAATTCGGGATGATCCAGCAGTTGATCTTTCAGTTCAATCACATTCCGAAACGGCATGGTTCCAAATAACTCGCCACTCGCATCGATTTCGAGTCCCGAGCCGTAGCGATCGCGCCAGCGTCCGATGGCATCGAAATTTTCCAGGGCAAATCCGAGCGGATCGATCTTGGCATGACAAGACGCACACGCAGTATTCGACTGGTGCTGCTTCAACCGTTCACGCAAAGTCAGTCCCTGCGCTTCGATTGCTTTGTCGTCGGCTTCAATCGGAGGGACCACGTCTGGTGGCGGCGGGGGTGGTCGGTTGAAGATCACCGTCGCGACCCAGGCACCTCGAGCAATCGGGCTGGTGCGAAGCGGAGAAGAGGTCATGGTCAGCGTGGCAGCAGAAGTCAAAATACCCCCCTGGCGACGATCCTGGAGCGAACGTTTGCGATATTGTTGCTGAAAGGTATTGAAGCGATCGCGATTTGGGCGATCTGCAAAGGGTAACACGTCACCGTACCAAGCCTGCAGTTCATCAGACCGATAGGAGTAATTGCAGTCGATCAGCAGCATGATCGAACGATCTTCGACCAGAATGCTTTCAAAGAGTAGCAGCGGTTCGATCATCATCTGCAGGCCGAACTTCCATTGTTCGCAGCCAATGCGCGAATAGTACTGCGGAAAGCGATCAAAGTCCGGAGCGGCGGTCACCAGTTGATCGAGACGCAGCCATTGGCGCGCGAAATTTTGCGATAAGGCCTGGATGCGGGGGTCGGCCAGCATCCGACGAGTCTGTGCATCCAGCACATTCCGTTGTAACAGGGAACCATCACGCGCCGTAGCAAGCAGTGTTTCGTCAGGCAGACTGCTCCATAAAAAAAACGAGAGCCTGGTTGCCAGCTCATAGCTGCTCAGTTGAGATTCCGGTCCCTCCGCCGCCAATTCGCAAAGGTAAAGAAATCGCGGTGAAGCCAAAACGGCCGCAACCACCTCTTTCAGGCTTTGTGAGAACGAGCCTGTTTGCTGCCGCCGTGCGCTGAAGAAGTCATGATATCGATTCAAAACCCCCTCTTCGACCGGACTACGAAAAGCAACTTCCAGAAACGAACCGAGTCGCTGGCGTGCGATGGCCTGCTGCTGTTCCGACGTCGACTCATCAGAAACAGAAAAGAACGTTTCCTGGATTTGGCAATAATCGTCAAATTCAGGACTCTCAAGAATCGACCGGCCCAGCGTGAGAAAACTTTCCAGCAAGATCGGCGAGAGACTTAACTGACTGCCCCGATTATTAAAACCACCATCCGCCTGCAGATCGATCGCAAAGGGTGAAACACCGGTCAGGATCGGGTTTTCAATTTGTTCTTTACCCAGCGTCCGGTTACTCACTGCCAGGCTTTTCGGAAATCGTCCTGTGGCGGGATCGAAATAGCGGTGGTCGCTGCGAATCGTCTTCTCGGGCAAGGGATAAATATCACCGCGTAACTTGAGCAGGTCGCGCACGGCATTGTTGTACTCGTATCGATTGAGCCTTCGCATCACAACGGGCGAACGACTGGAATGCTTTTTGAGATAGTCCTGAATGACTCCGTCCAACGTCGCCAGCATCCGCTGACGAACCCGGTCCGTTAACTGCGGCTGATCCTCGGGTGGCATTTCACGTCGAGCAATCACCTCGCGCAGTTGCCGCGTCGTGTCGATGCGGGACATCAATGACTCCCGCGTGGTGAACAGATTCAGGTCAAGCTCGGCTTCGACCGATTCCTTACCATGACAGTTTAGACAGAATTGTTTCATGGTGGCTGTGAATTCTGCTGCGGAAAACGATGGCACGGGATCCGGTGGGTTTGATTTGCGGACTGTCCCCGGCGCTGCGATCCCCTGCGCTGGGATGGCTGAAATTTCCATCGGCGCATCGACCCGTGGCACGTCTTTGCGGACCAGCTCGAGAAAATCGAGTCCCATGAGGTATTTGTTCCCTTGAAACTTTTGGGCCTGGGGGTGAGCCCCCATCAACTTGAAACGGATGGTACAGGGACCGGCAGGCAATTGTACGTCGCTGAGTTTTAGCAGTGGTGCCAGATCCACTTGAGAGCCGTACAAATCGATCGACTGCCGGACATCAGTTCCATCGAGCGTAATCTCAAAAATTCCATAGTCCGGTGCGACGGTACACCGAAGCAAAATGTCGTACACGCCAGCAGATTCGACATCAAAAGAACTATGCATCGCCTCACCGACGATGCCATCCCATAACAAATGGGCACCCCCACTCCACTGCCCCCCATAGGGCCGCATGGCCTGGATGCGAGACTTGCCCAGCAATTCCAAATCCGACTCACCCTCATGTCGCCCCGTCGCGGCAGCGACAGGCAAACGTCCTCGAACCGTGTTGTAGTCAAAACGACTTTGGGCGACGAGTCTGCTATTCAATAAACACAGCCCGAGTGCCATTAAGGGGAAAAAGGGGGGAGAGAGAAGTCGGCGGGAAGTTAGCTGAGTATTCGGGGGAGGGCTCATTCGATCTTCCTGCAATGGCAACCAGGTTATGCCCTGCTGTAAACAACGACAGGGGCATCATCGCAGCGGGGTCGCATGCAGTTTACAAACTCAAATCCGAAAAAACGACGGATCATGCCGCGTTTTCCGGTACTTTCAGAGAAAGCAATACCGTCTGAAATCCCACGAGTCCCATGCGGACGCATTTGAGATCCTAATCAGTGACATGCAAGGGTTCAACGACGCGCCGATTCTGCTGCGTCGTGTATCGGGCTGCGTGTGGGGCAACGGTACCCCTTTGGCTCGCGGTATCGTCACATCTGTGATGCGGCTGCCCCGCTTGCGATCGCCGGGCTTCCGTCAGACGCTCGCTGAACAGACGCCAGATCATCACACCCTGGAGTCCAGATCACTGGTTGAGGGGACGAATTGAGGGGACGAAGCTGTTAATACGGCCTCTGACGCGTCGTTCAATCGGAATTCGATCAAGGCCCCCTTGGCCAAAGCGTTCGAGTGACGCGATGCCACCTTGTTTCAGTCCCCAGATCGTAAGGATCTCAGTGCGCCCCGGAAAATTCGGCCCCGAGCAAACGAAAGCGAACAAAACGAGCTGGATTCCCGGTCGTTCTCAGCAACCCACTGCTTGCAGCAACCGCAATCGATGCTCGGCAACGTTCGAAGAGATCGGCTGAACACCGATAGGCCGGCGCCGGTGGCTTTGGGTTAAACGATCAATCTGGCGAATGGCGATTTTCGAAGTTTCAACGAAAAATCAATTTTCTTTTTGAAAACGAAGAATTCTTGATGTACTGAAAAACAAACGTGCGAGTATCCCAGTAGAGCTGTTCGTTGTCGGTAAGCCGTGTGATGAGAGGGATTCGTTTTGCTCACAATTGCTGTGAGGTGAGGCGACGTGTCGATCAAAGCGATTCCGCGATTTCCAGACTGAATCCAGTCTGAAGGAGATTGTTTTTCGGAAGCTGGCCAACCGCAGCGATATGGCGAACCGCAGCGATACGGATGAGATGTCGAGTGATCGCAAATCGTAATCGCGCCGGATTCTCATTTGTTTTGGGGAACGCTGGCAGGCGCAATTATTCAGAGACTCCGGAAAGGGAAGTTATGGAAAACTTATTGTCCGTATCCGTATTTACCATCGCGTGAATCGCCGCTGGAGCCGCGTCTAAGGTGCCTGTCATTGTGACTCCTGCAGTTCTCGTTCGTGGGGGTATTTCTGTGTGGCTTTGTGACGTCAAGTTCCATGAATGTCGCCAGCAGTGATCCCTGGATGCACGTCAGTAGGGATGCGGACGAGGCGACGTTGAACGCTGCCGTCATCTCATGGTAAGCAATCGTGTCCAACGGGGGTGCAACCCCATTTTGCATTGGAGGTACACATGTTGAATTCCTGAGACAAGAGAAAATTTCGAAATTTCGTCATTCTTCCCGGCTGTAGGCGAATCGAGGATCGAATGGATTCAGTACTGAGTTTCGCAGGGAGGGGGTTCGATGGGAACGATTTCTGTGAATGGTCGGCACGGCAAATTTAGTGAGTCGGTGTTAGAGATGATTGTCCGTTTTACTGGTGAGGTCTTTCCAAAACTTGCGGAATGGGAACGACGACTGAAAGTGGATCCCCAAACTTTGGACATGCGCAAACGGGAAGTTTGGCAGGAATTTTTACGCGGGGCCGGGTCGGTGATCGCAGGCCTCATGTCGGTGGTGATGCAGACGAAGGAGTTTGCTGCGGCTACGGAACGGGCACGGCAGAATGATTCGGCCCCGTGTGTCAAAGGCCGCGATCGGACAATGTCGATTCAGCTTCTGGGAGGGGCGATGAGGTGGATGGCATCACTGTACTGCGATGGACTTCGGCGTCTGGGGGCCAGCCATTCTGTTGTTGGCTCGCACATTGAACAGTCGCTATTCGGAATTGGAAAAAAAAATTCTCCGGGAATAAGGTCTCGCCGGGGATGGAGAGCCGCGTCTCACGGCAGTCCGCCGGACTTTAAGTCTTCAAGTTTCGCTTGAAGTTCTGTAGTAGTTAAGTTTCGATTTCTGTCTGTCTGGTTTCTGTTGAGTATTTTCAAAAAGAGGGTCAAAATGAAGGTTTCAATTCGATCGTTCGTTCGCTCTGCAGCAATGTTGATCGCGATTGTTGGCAGTACTGTTAACGCGAATGCAGGGCTCGTGAATCTTAATCTGTACAACACTGGTGTGGGTAATACCAAGTTCGATGCTCCTACCCAGACTTTGCTGACGGTGGCAGCGAACAATAGTAATCCACCCGTAGACAGTCACTACACATTAGCGACTGGCGGGACGAAAGTCGGTTCGACCTACGCTGCTAATAATAACATTGGGCACAATGCACCCGCGACGAATGGTGGTAGCTTTAACTGGATCACTGATTCTGCGAAATCCCAGTACATCTCGTGGAAATCGACTGGTATCGGCACTTCTGCTATTGCAGGGACTACAGCCACCAATCCATCGACATTTATCTACAAAACGACGTTCTCAGTCGCTAACGCTGCTAAAATCGATATTGCTGGTAAATTGGCTGCACCTGGTGTTGGGGGTGTTGTTATCGCCCTGGATGGTAACGTGGTTACGACGACCAGTGCACTCATCCTCGCCAATAACTTAAGTTTCAGGACGTATAATTTCTCCAGGAACGTTGCTGCTGGTCTTCACACGCTGACTTACACATATAACATGACGAGCGGCACCAGCAAGAACGGATTCAATAACGTGTTCACTTCAGCAACTGCGGTGGTGCCAGAGCCCTCGACCTTGGGATTGCTGGGTACGGGCATTGTGGGAATGGCTGTTGCTGGATATCGACGACGACGTAATGGCGTCTCGTCTTGAGTGTCATATTGTTGATTCGATGAGAGAGACGGGCGATCAGCGTAAGTTGATCGTTCGTTTTTTATTTTGATGGAGACAAATCGGCTGCGAAAGCCGTTTTTGGAATGGCTTTGCATCATATTGGCGTCGATGCCGGAAGGTGTTGAGGGAAATCGGGTTCCACTGAAATACGGTCGACGACCATACAGTTGACGATCAAAGTTTTTGCCAGGGCTTCTCATATACCGAATGGCCAGATGGAACCGAGGGTAGAAAAGTGGAGAAGAAGCGGAATGGGGAGGGGGGTCTGGGGGAACATTGTCTGTTAGCACATTGAGGAACATTGAGGAATTTGCGGGAACGACCTTCAAGCGGGTTTTCGAACGAAGGGTGTGTCGGTAGGATAGAATTCGTGAATATCGTGAACTCAGCATGATTCCCGGCCACAGAGACATCCATGCTCCCTTATGTGTTGCCATTTTTATTGTACGTGATTCCGACAACCTTTGAATCGAGCGGGGTTTTTGGGTTGTCGTACGAATTCCTCTGTACCATGAAGGGGGTGATGGCCGCGGTCGCCTTGGGGATTTTTTGGAAACGTTATGCGGTGTTTCGAATGGATGGTGTGTGGTGGGGGGTGATCTGTGGAATTGTGGGACTGTTGCTCTGGATTGGTTTGGATCGTGTCCAGTCGTCGATTTCGCTTGAGGGGATTCCTGGCGCGGAATTGTTGAAAATCTGGTTGTTACCCGGTGAACGAGTCGGTTTTAATCCCTTGTCTGCAGGTGGTCCTTCCGCCGCTCAGTTGCTGTTTGTGTTGGTGCGGATTCTCGAAATGATGCTGATTGTTCCTTTGGTGGAAGAATTTTTCTGGCGGGGCTTTCTTTCGAGGTATTTGATTTCTGAGCAGTTTCAATCAGTGGCAGAGGGTGCATTTACCCGGTGGAGTTTCTTGGGTGTGACTGTGATTTTCGCACTAATGCACACCGAGATTCTGGCTGCATTGGCGTGGTGTGCCTTGATCAATACTCTGTATTGGTACACCCGCAACATCTGGTCCTGTGTGGTGATGCACGGTGTCACAAACGGGTTACTCGCCGCGTATATCCTGCTGACGGCGAATTGGCATCTCTGGTAACCTCACGGGATTGCTCGCGGGATTGCTCAAGGGATTAAGATTGTCGGAAAACGAGCCCGTTCGTGGTTTTTGGGTAAATTGCAGGTTTAGGTCTTTCGAGGGGGTTGGTAGTTGTTATGATTTGAAAGCTGAGGCACAGTCTGTCTCGTGATGACTTGATTCAAAAAACGATTGGTTGTTGTATTGTTCAAATTGACGAAAATCGCATTCAGGGCGGGTTGCCCAAGGAGAGTTGTGTGGATCCTGCTGCCTATCTTTTGATGACCAATGTCCCTCGGAATGTGTGGCAAGCGTTAGTGTTTGATCATCCCCAAGTGGTGGGGCGTCTGGTTGATTGTGACATCGTGATACCTCCAGAATACAAGCAGGTTTCTCGTCAGCATGCGATGTTGCGGGGGGATCAGGGTGGATTGTGGATTAAGGATCTTGGCTCCTTAGGCGGTACACGGTTGAACGGTGTTCCATTGTTGCCACAAGTGAAAACGCGTGCCGTCGTCGGTGACCGCATGTCTCTGGGGGGATTAGAGCTTTATTTTGTCTCGCCAAAAGCAAGCATTCTGGACGAGTCTGATGCAGCGGCACAAGAGCGGATCGAAAAGTCAAGGACAGTCAATTTCCTAACCGGTCCAGCACAAAAATCGAATGAAATCGTGTCACTGGACCGAATCAGTCCGGCGGAACTGGAAGTCATTCGCTGGGCTTGTCGAGGGCTAACCACGGTTGAGGAAATTGGCCAAAAATTGTATCGCAGTCCGCATACGGTGCGAACGCAACTGGGGAGTATCTACAAAAAGTTGGGTGTCCATTCACGGGACGAGTTACTGGCGCTGTTGAGGCGTTCTGAAATTGCATGGACACAGCCGGTCATTTTTGTCGAGGTGGACCTTCCCGTCAAGACGAATCCCCCATCGGAATCGCAGAACATTCCTGAGACCAGCGATCGGTAGGTCGGCTTTGTCAACAGAAAACGGATCCGCCTGAAGGGGATGCCCCTGATCACGGTGAGTGGAATTTGATGTGACAGGCCTGGGAGGGTTTTGTGAAAATCCAACAGCTCGGTTCCAGCCTCGACAGTGGTTGTGCAACACAGTATCTGACGACATTTCTGATCAATGATTATGTGGCGATCGACGCCGGTTGCTTGGGATTACTGACCCCCGTGTCGAAGCAGCAATCGATTGAGCACGTATTTTTGTCACATTCGCACCTCGATCACGTCGCGAGCCTGCCTCTGTTTTTGGATAATATCTACGAGCAGGAAAGTCAGCCCCCGGCGGTTTATGCGCACGAAGACGTTTGGCGTACGCTGAAAACAGACCTGTTTAATGATCGATTATGGCCAGATCTGCTGCGGATCGGTGCCAAGGGGAATCGTTTTCTCGAAGAACATTTGCTGGTTTCCGAATTGCCGATCGCGCTGTCAGGGCTGCGAATCACACCGGTTACCGTGAATCATGTGATACCGACACTTGGTTTTCTGGTCGAGGACGACCAGTCTGCCGTGATTATCGCCTCAGATACTGGTCCCACTGAGCGACTTTGGGAGTTGGCAGGGTTACAGCCGTTTCGCCAGAAGTTGCAAGCAGTCTTTCTGGAATGCAGTTTTTCCGCGGATCAGGCGTGGTTAGCAAACGAATCGAAGCATCTTCATTCCTCAATTTTTGCTGCAGAAATCGGTAAGCTCTCTGCCATTCCTCGGTTTATCACCGTTGCGGTCCATTTAAAGGGGTCGCTACGTGAGCAGATTGAGCGTGAATTGACCGCATTGGATCTGGCGGATTTGCAAATGGGGGGGGCTGACCGAACATGGGAGTTTTAGCTTGGGTCACATTTGAGCTTGGGTCATAAAGAGTCTTTGCCCGAGACAATTTCCTCGCGTTTTGATCTGGGAGAGAGCTTTGACCGAGGTGAGTGCTTTGATCTGGATGGGTGATTTTCAAGGGTGGAGTTCAGGGCGAAGATAAACAAAGCTTTTTCCGAGCCGGCCGCCATAATTTCCTGCCGAAATTTTGACCAATCCTGGCGTCTCGACGGTTGCTGCAATGATCGCCTGCGTTCCTGCGGCGACGGTGGCTAGGTCGCGTCCATTGATAATAATTTCCATGATCGAATTCACCCCTGCGGGAACTTGCGACTGATCTCCCAGTTTTTCCCTGAGAGTTGGGCAGAATGGATGGTTGGTGCTGGCGAACAGGAATGAGTAGGCACTTCCCGCTTTCGAGCCACTTGCCGCAACCCCACCTGGGAAGGGAGCGATTGTTCCCGCAACCTGGTCAAGTGCCTTGACACCCCGTTCGGCCGCATCCAGCGAGGCATCGATTGAGGTCGAGAAAAACCAGAGGTTTCCACCCATGATTCCATCGGTAAAACCAAACCGGCGATCGATGAGGAATTCGCCACCCATAATAGGCAGCACCCAGACTTTGCGTCCGAATCGTTCGTCTCGAACTTGATAACCATCGCCAAAAAAAGCAATTTTCCGGCCGAGTTTAAAATAGGGGTCGGTCTCAAGCAGGTTAAAGCACGAGGCGGTCGGGGACGTTAAGACATTCTGGCTGAGTCGATGCAACAGTACTTTTTCGAGTAATTTTTCTCGTTCTTTTTTGAATCGTGGGACGTGAAACTGGACGATGGCACCCGGTCGCCCATCGGGGGTCGAGAACGACTCGTCACCCCCCGGCCCCACATAACGGTCGACTCCTGCTTCACATTCACAAAAGATACTGCTCGACGCGTGCCCGGTTACGGCATGAACAGCATGGTCAAGCCAAGTTCGATCCCGTGCGGTAATCAAAACTTCGGCATAGATACTGCGAAAAGCTTCTGCGTAAGTGTCTTCAACCAGCGCACGATTCAGAGAGGTCATTTGCGGAATCCAAAGAGAGATGCGGACGTCATGATTTTCGCCCGAGACCTGGGTAGCTCGCTTTTTCAGTCACGACCTTGTCCATAAAGACATCGTGATGCTGCATGGGAATCTCGTCAAACATTTGGCATTCGAATGCCAGAGCGACCAGCGGGGTGTCCAGTCGGGCATGTTCGAGAAGTTTATCGTAATAGCCTTTGCCGTGACCGGTTCGCCCACCGCGTCGGTCAAAAGCCACCCCAGGGACGATAATCAGGTCAATTTCTTTGACATCGACCTTTTTGGCAGCGACGTTTCGGAGTTCTTCTTTGGGTTCGAGGATTTTATACATGCCGATGGCGAGTTCATCGTGATTTTCGAGATGAAACAGCTCCAGTTCGCCCTCAACACAATAAGGAACAACGATTTTCTTACCGCTCAGCAAGGCATTCGCCAAGTCATTGCGGGTTCGGACTTCGCTGCGGACATCGATATAGAACAGGACAGTCTTGGCGTGCTGGTATTCGGGTAACTGCATGCAACGTGCCACAATCTCGCGACTCAGTTCGTCTTTGTTTTCCTGAGCATTTCGGTTGGCATGTGCCTGTTCTCGAATTTGTTGTTTGCGGGTAGCCAAAACATCGGTCGGTTCGGTTGTCATATTTCTTTCCGGCAGGGGGTGGGGCTTTCAACTGCTCTTGACGTTAGGATAACATGAAAAGAGTTGCCGACCAATCAGTCGCGATGGATTTGATGATTTTCGTTGGAAACAGTGAACGAACCCGATTTCAGGATCGATTCTGGTGGGGTCAGCCTTCAAAAATGTGCTCGGTTCCGGAACGTTCGAGAGACTTTTTGATCTGGAGTGTTGCATGACTGACCGTATTGCGAATCCCCGAGGTGCGAGTTCGCCGGTCATCGTGAATTCGATGATTCAGATTACCGGTGCTCGGACGCATAACCTGCAAAATCTGCAGATCGAGATCCCCGTTGGAAAATTGACCGTGATCACGGGGGTGAGTGGCAGCGGAAAAAGTTCGCTCGTGTTCGATACGATCTTCGCCGAGGGACGTCGCCGTTACTTGTCATCGGTTTCCGTTCGGTCGCGTGAGCTGCTTCAAAAAGCGGATCGGCCGGACATCGACTTGATCGAGGGATTACCGCCGGTGTTGATGGTCTCGCAAGGGGGCATGGCGTCTCGCCCTGAGGCGACGGTCGCAACGATCTCGGAAATCAACGAATACTTACGACTGCTCTACACGCGTGTCGGTCAGCTGTATTGTCCTGATTGTGGAAAGGGGGTCAGTTCACAGTCGCGATCCGTAATCGTTGAGCAGGCGCTGAAATCGTTTGAGCGTCAGAAGTTGCTGGTGCTGGCCCCAATTGTTCGTCAACGGACCGGTTTGCACCACGAGATTTTTACGAGAATTGTTAAAGATGGCTATGTGCGGGCGCGGGTGGATGGAGAGCTCGTGGATGTGGCAAACCCCCCTCAGCTCTTGAAATCTCAAATGCATGACATCGAAATTGTTGTCGACCGGTTGATGATGAAGCCCGGGATTCAATCGCGACTGGAAGAGTCTGTTGATACCGCCTTGCAGCTCGGTCAAGGTCAATGTCTGCTGAGTCATGAAACGGATGCTGGGTGGGTGGACCGATTGTACAGCAGCCACCTTGCGTGCGTTCCCTGCGGTACCAGTTTTCCGATCCTGGAACCTCGTTCATTCAGTTTCCGGCACCCCCTTGGTGCCTGTCCTGCCTGCCAGGGGAGTGGACTGGATCCTTTGTCAGGTTTATTGCCACAACTCTGCGGCGAATGCCAAGGGACCCGTCTGGGGCGGATTCCCCGGTCAGTACGGATCCAGGGAATCTCGATCAGTGATTTTTGCAGTATGACACCGACTGCTGCAGTGAATTGTGTTGCCCATTGGCAAGAGTGGTTCATGTCTGCGTCGACAGAATCGCCGCTCGACGACGGACATCGGGCTGCCGGGCAGTATCTGTTGCCTGAGATTGCGGCGAGATTACAGTTCCTGGTTGAAGTCGGGTTGGATTACCTGACCCTTGATCGGGGGAGTCAGACGCTTTCGGCGGGAGAACAGCAGCGAGTCCGTCTGGCAGGCTGTTTGGGGAGCGACTTGACGGGAGTCTGTTACCTGTTGGACGAACCGACTGCCGGGTTACATGCGATGGATACCGATCGGTTACTGCGGGTACTTTGCCGGCTCCGTGATGCGGGAAATACGTTGATCGTCGTCGAGCACGATCTGGATGTCATTCGTGCCGCCGATTATGTGATTGACCTGGGGCCAGGAGCGGGGGTGCTGGGTGGGCAGCTCTTGGCTGCGGGGACGGCCGAGGCCTTGATGCGTAATTCGAACTCGATTACCGGGCAATTTTTGCGTGCGGACGAGCAGCGGACCGCTGCGACCGACGCTGCAGCCCAAACCCATTTTGCCGCGTCGTCTTCGGTCGATGCGTCGTCAGTCGATGCGTCGTCGCCGTTGGTGCGACTCACTGGCGCCACTCTTCATCATCTGAAGCAGGCCACGATCGAGTTTCCGTTGGGGAAAATCGTCTGTGTGACCGGCGTGAGCGGATCGGGCAAGTCCTCGCTGGTGATGCAGACGCTGGTTCCCGCAATTCGGCAGGGGTTGGGGGAACGAAATTTGAGCGGAGGTCCATTCCACGAGTTGACGGGATTTGAAACCCTGTCGCGTCTGGTCCGTGTTGATCAATCGCCGCTTGGGCATTCCTCGCGTTCGTCACCGGTCACTTATTCCGGCCTGTGGGGCGAGATTCGGCAGGTCTTCGCGAAAACCCGAGAATCGCGACTGCGTGGTTTTACGTCTCGCCAATTCACTCTGCAGCAACCGGCAGCTCGTTGTCCCTGCTGTGGTGGTCGAGGTACTTTGGCGGTCGATGAGCAGCGGTTTGCGGACTGGCAGATCCGCTGTCCTGAGTGTGATGGTCAGCGATTTTCGGTGTCGACTTTATCCGTGAGATATCGTGGTCGTTCGGTGGCAGACGTGCTGGAAATGAGTATTTCTGAGGGAGCGGCCTTCTTCCAGTCGTTTCCACGACTCTTTAGGACGTTATCGATGTTTGAGGAACTGGGGCTGGGTTATCTCAAACTGGGGCAACCGGCATCAACACTCTCGGGGGGGGAATCACAGCGGATCAAGCTGGGGACCGAGTTAGCCAAGCCGAGCGGTCTGGAGGGGGCGACCCTGTTCGTACTGGATGAACCGACATCAGGTCTGCATGTGGCGGATGTGGGGCAACTGGTGAGTCTGTTACGCAGACTGACTGCCGGGGGTGATTCGGTCCTGGTGATTGAGCATCACCGTGAGCTGATTGCATCGGCCGCATGGCGAATCGACATGGGCCCCGGCTCGGGTCTCTTGGGTGGCGAGGTGATCTTTTGCGGTCCCCAGTGAACTGTGCTGCGGGCGGTTCTGGGCGCTAGACGGATCTGTGCGCTGAACGGATCTGTGCGCTGGGCGGCACCATGCGGATGTCTGGCCGAATTGGATCCGCGGCAACAGTGAAAAACGGTTAGCGGCCCGCCTGATGCATTCGTCTTGAGAGGAAGCCGTGCAGGGCCGTCTCGAGGGGCTGGTCAGTTCTCAGCAGCAGGTAGTCCATGTTGAAATCACGAGCCCCAGATCGGATTGATTTCAGAAAGGCTTCAAATTCGCGTTGGTAGGCAGCACGAAGGGCGCGCGGTTCTGTCAGCTGTTCTCCTTGATTTTCGAGTCCCTGGAAGAGAGTTGGATCAACGAAAGGAAAATCCTGCTCGCCCGGGTCAATGATTTGCAGCAGGACCACGTCATGGCGGCGATGGCGAAAGTGTTTCAGTCCCCGCATCATGGTGATGGGGTCATCAAAAAAATCACTCAGAATCACCACCAGTCCCCGGCGCTGAATTCGCTCTGCCAGATCATGAAAAATCGGGCCAATGGCGGATTTTCCTAGCGAGGAACTGTTTTCAAGCTGGTGACACAGTTGTCTGAGATGTGCTGCGGTGCTGCCGGGGCGGATCAACTGGTTCACGGCGGAATCAAACGTGGCGAGACCGACGGCATCTTGTTGATGAATAATCAAATAGGCGAGCGCAGCGGCCAGATACTGGGCATACTCGCGTTTCGAGTAGGGGGCTTTCTCAGACTGATAAATCATGGACTCGCTGGTATCGACCAGTAGATGGCAGGCAAAATTGGTCTCTTCTTCATACTGTTTCAGATAGACCCTGTCAGACTTTCCGAAGACTTTCCAGTCAACATAGCGGAGATCATCCCCCGGAACGTATTCACGATGTTCGGCAAATTCGACCGAGAAACCGTGAAAGGGGCTTTTGTGCATCCCGGAAACAGAGCCTTCGACAATCATCCTGGCTTTCAGTTCCAGCCCTTTGAGTTTGGACAACGTCGCCGGATCGAGAAAGCGTGAAGAAGAGTCCATGATCGGGAAATCTTTACAAGGGAATGCAGGTGCGATATTGATCGGGGTGCGATCATTAACCCTCTGCAATCATTATCCGGGAGGACGGGCTTTGACGAGTGTACTTAATGATTTGAATTCGGCGGCGTCGGCGGTGCGGCACCATTCGAACAGGACGCTTTCGGTGGTGGTGAGGATGGCTCCGCTGTTTGCCATCCGATCGAGTGCAACTTGATGATCTCGTTGGCGACGACCTGCAACCGCATCGACGACCACGTAGGTTTGATAGCCCCAGGCGAGCAGGTCGAGCACGGTCTGCATGACACAGACATGCGTTTCGACTCCCGCTACGACGATCTGAAAACGGTCATCGGTCGCTTCCGCCGCCGCAGGTAATCCAGAGCACAGCATTGCACTAAACTGTTTTTTTGCCGGCCTGCAATCGATCTTTTGGGCCAGTGAAGTGACCGTGGCTCCCAATCCCGAGGGATACTGTTCTGTCGCAATCACGGGAACGTGCATGAGATTGGCTCCGTCGACCAGCAATTCCGATGCTTCGAGCAGCGGGATTCGGACGGTCTCATCCAAAGCGGCAATCAGCTTTTCCTGGAGATCCACAATCAGTAACCGGCTTGATCTTCGGCTTAAAAGCTCGTGACTCTGCTGGTCCGTCATCAACTGGTACTCTCGTAGTTTGTGGGAATTCAAGTTTATGGGGATCGGGGTTGATGGGGAAGTGATCGATCTCAAAAACGTCATGCTGATGGTTCGTTCTGCCGCGCGTGCCGCTTCGGTGATGCGTGCAGGCTTATCTCCAGAATTTCCACCAGGGTCCACGGCCCGATGACGAGGGTTCGGCGAAATCCTCGTCTGTGGCATCCGAAGAACTGATCACGGTCCCTTCGGGCATGAGTAGACAACTCAGTTCTCCTTCGATCCCGCCGGTGGTATCGACCAGAATTCGGCGAGGTTTGACGATCACTTCATCGACCTTGACGTGCCCGGAAACCAAAATCATCGGGCAGTCCAGCGGGGGATCGAACAAGACAAACGATTTTTCACACAACCACTGTGGATGGTTCAGCGTGAAGTCGCGTTGTTGCAGAATCCGCATCTGGACTTTAAACGGCATATTGGGATCGAGTCCCGCGTGGACGAACAGAAATTCGGGATGTTCGACGCACCAGGGCAAGTTCACCAGAAAATCTCGGTGTTCATCGGGAATGGCTGCAGCCAGGGCTTCGAGATCGCCAAACGCAATGCCATAAGAATCAAACGTCGTTTCGGAGTTGTAGAAATCAAGCCAGCGATCTTCCCAGTTCGAACCTTCGCCGGTCGGAAGCCAGCCTAAAGCCGAGCACATCGCGAGTTCATGATTCCCCATAATGGCCGTCGTACGAGGGTGCTCATGGATCAGTTGGAGTACCATATTGATTGTCGATTTGCTGTCGGGACCACGGTCCACGAAATCACCAATGAAGACAATCCACCGCTGCTGATAATCGGGCTGTCCCCTCAGATACTCGATAATCGGAATCAGTTTTTCGACCTGACCATGCAAATCCCCGATGATCGCAACAGGACCCTGAATCTTGGTCTTAAGTTTCAATAAAGTCATCAGTTTGAACCGGAATGAGAATCCACGTTAAAACGAAATTTTCTTTTATTCTAGGGGCTCGTTCTAAATTGGGTACAGAAATCTTCGGAAAAGCAAAGTCATTGCAACCGATGCTCGACATCCGGGTCAAGGACGAGGGCCTGTTGCAGGGTTTCCCGTGACTGGTCGATTTCCCCCTTGTCAGCCAATTCCTTTGACTTGCCATAATACGCTTCGGCAACACTGGTGTCGACACGGCGGGCGTGTGCAAAATTTTGAATGGCCCGGTCATAGTCACCCCGACTGAGAAAGACATCCCCCAAAACGGAATAGGCCTGATGCAGGGGTTCAATCGCGAGTGATGCTTCCGCATCCGTTTTGGCCAGGTCCATCGATTTTTGCTGGAGATGGACTGCGGCGCGGGCAGCGAGTGCGATGGCGGACTGGGGGTCCAGCGAGATGGCTCGATCCAGATCGTCCCGAGCCCGCTCGAGATCGTTGACTTCGAGAAAGTGATTCGCTCGTTCCGTCAATTCGGCGACGGGGGCCACCGAGTTCGCAATTTTTGCTCCCAGTTGATGAAACCGCATCAACCAGCCCCATTTTTTTTCATCCGCCAAGGCCTTATCAGGGAATCCCTGTTTCAGGTAGACCTCGCGCCGATGCTGATAGTACTTGGGATTGAGGGGATCAAGCATCATGGCTTGCGTGAAGTCAACTGCCGCATTCTCAAAATCTCCAGCCCGCGCACGAAGCAAGCCCCGATTGTTGAACGCATTCACATATTTGTCATTGAGCTGAATCGCGACGTTGAAATCGTCGAGAGCCTGTTCAATCTGGCCTGCTTCGAGTTCCGCAAAACCCCGGTTATTGTAGGCGTCGATGTACTGGGGGTCGATTTCGACTGCGCGATTGAATTGTTCGATCGCATCGTCAAATCGCTGCGTTGCGATGTAAACGAGTCCCCGGTTGTTGTAGACGTTGGCAAATCGTTCTGACCGCTGTGCGGCTTGATCGAAATCGCTGAGTGCGGCCTCGAAGCGCTCCATCCCCAACTGCATAAATCCACGATTGTTGAACAGTCGGGCATCTTGGGGATTGAGAGCAATGGACCGATCCAGGTCGGCAATCGCGTCGTCATGTCTGCCAAGATGGTGTTTGGCGGTTGACCGCCAAGAGAAGAGCTTCGCGTCGGTCGGTTGCTTCTCGATCATGATGGTGAGCAGTTCGATGGCTTGAACCAACTCGCGCCGCTCGAACAGCTCGGCGATTTCTGCAGGAATTGCTTCTTCTGGTTGAACCGCATTTTTGACGACCAAGGGTGGATGAGGCGCCTCGCTGCAACCCCAAACCAGACCCAACATGACCAACCAGGAAAAACGTTGCATACTGGCAGCTCCTTGCCACACGGAAACCTTCACGGTCGAACCGTGAGGCTTTTACTCAGGAGCTGTGTTGAGGTCAATCCCGACTTTTTCCCTAAACCGCCTATGAGCATGATCTTGCGATAGACGGGATTCGGTGTGGGCCCGATTTATTGATTTTCAGGCGATTCCTGGTCGGATTCCTCGGGGGATTCCTCGGGGGATTCGTTCGCAGGGGAGGAATTTTCCTCTGGATTGGAAGATTCGCCTTCTTCAGACTCCAATTCCGGTAAAATCGGCAATCGATCTGGGTAACGGTGATAGACGGGGAAGTTGTGGCCTATTTGTCGCAGGCAGATCAGCAGGCCACTTTCGGTTGCGACATAGATTCGATCGGTCCGATCGTTTCCCGTTCGGACGGAGAAGCGGCGTAATGGTAAGGACCCGATGGTTTCGCCCCGATCGCGCGAAACCATGATCAGATTTCCGTCGAGATCAGAAGTGGCGACCGCCCCTCCGGTCAATGCAATAAAATTGGTCAGATCGGGTCTCCACCAGCGACGGGAACCTGTTGCCGGTTCCAGGCAGTACATTCCACCCCGATCCGGCATCACGAACAACTCGTTATCAACACCCCAGGGGGCCTTGCGGATGGGCAATCCTGAAGTGAATTCCCACTGCACCGATCCATTGAACAGGCTCAAGGAACAGAACGTAAAATCTTCCGAGGCCAGATACATGGAATTCCCCAAGGTTGTCAGCGGGGCGACGATGGCCTTTTCGGTTTCGAGTTGATATTTCAACTGACGCTCTGTGGTACTGACCGAGTACAAAGAGCCGTCGCGGCTGGCAAAATTGACGAACGATCCATTGGAAATGGGTGGCGACGTAATTTCTTTTCCTGCCTTATACTTCCAGACTTGTGCTTCCATCGACCATTGAGGGAGGCGTCGTTCTTCGTACAGCTTTTTGATTTTTCGCAGGCTATAGGCGTAGACGCTTCCGTCTAATGTGCCAAAGTAGACATGTTTTTTATCGACGGCTGGGGAGGTTGACGGCTGTCCGGGGAGTACCAGATTCCAGATCGTTCTGCCGGTCCGTTTTTCGATGCCATACATGGTTGAACCGACGATGATCATCGCCGAGTCTTCATTCGAGATCGCCGGGAAGCTGGGTTGATCAAAACGTCCAAATTGCACGGCCCAGAGCTGATGTCCTGTTTCTGCATCGAACGCCGTGGTGACCCCCGACGAGGCC
>CAMBQP010000019.1 GCA_945869955.1 Schlesneria paludicola DSM 18645 | reverse complement strand
GCAGGGCGCTCCCGAAATTTCTGATCGGGACTATGACCGGATGATGCGGCGGCTGGGGGAGCTGGAAGCCAATCACCCGGAACTGCTTTCGATTGACAGCCCCACCCAGAAAGTGGGCGGGGCGCCGATCGATGGGTTTATTACCGTGGACCATCGGGTTCCGATGCTCTCGATCGAGAATGCCTTTAGCGAAGCCGAATTGGCCGAGTTCGGTAATCGCGTCGTCAAACTGATTGGACCCGATCTCGTCGAATGGGTGATCGAGTACAAAGTCGATGGTGTGGCCCTGTCGCTGATCTATGAACAAGGACATCTTGTTCGGGCTGTCACTCGCGGGGATGGACGCCGGGGAGATGATGTCACGCATAATGCCCGTACGATGCGCGGCGTCCCCCTGCAACTGATTGGGCCGGTCCCCGATGTCCTGGAAGTGCGGGGCGAAGCCTACATCGGTAATCGTGATTTCGCACAGCTGCAAGCCGAGATGACTGCCGACGGCGAAGAGCCGCTGAAGAATTCCCGGAATGCGACTGCGGGGGCCATTAAGCTGCTCGACCCGAAACTTTGTGCCAAACGGAAGCTCCGCTTTTTTGCGCATAGCGTCGGCAGTCTGGAAGGGGCGAGCTATGCGACCCATTGGGAGTTTTTGCAGGCGATTCATCGGATGGGGATTCCCTCGGTCCTGCATACTTCACTGCAGCCCGACTTTGCGGCCGCGATCGCTCAAACTCAGCCTTTGATGGAACAACTGCATGAACTCGATTTTGAAGTCGATGGGATTGTGATCAAGGTCAATAATCTGAATGTCCGCGATCAGTTGGGAATGACCAGCAAAAGCCCCCGGTGGGTGATTGCCTATAAGTGGGAAAAATACGAAGCCGAAACGCGGGTGGACGAGATCCTGATCAGTGTTGGCAAGACCGGAACACTCACCCCCGTCGCCAGCCTGAAACCGGTCGAAATCGCCGGGACCACAGTCTCACGCGCCAGCCTGCATAATCGGAACGAGATCGAACGACTCGGTGTCCAGATTGGTGATTGGATCATCGTCGAAAAAGCGGGGAAAATTATTCCGCACGTCGTGCGTGTGGAACAGCACAAACGGGATGGATCACAGCGGCCGTTCGACTTTCCAACGCATTGCCCGGAATGTCAGACGGCCGTAGTCAAGGAGGAGGACGGAGTCTACATCCGTTGCCCGAACCCCGCCTGTCCCGCTCAGTTGCGGGAAGGCTTGCGCTACTTTGCTTCCCGTGCCGCGATGGATATCGAGGGACTCGGGATCAAACTGATTGAACAACTGACCGAAAAAGGGTTTCTCACGAGTTTTGCCGATATCTATCGCCTGAAAGATCGCCGCGACGAGTTGCTGAATTTGGAACGCTTCGGGGAAAAGTCGATCGAAAACCTGATTGCCGGGGTGGAAGCCTCGAAAACCCAGCCCCTCTGGCGATTGTTGACTGCACTGAACCTGCGTCACGTCGGCACCCGAACCGCTCAGCAACTTGCCGAACGGTTCGGGACGATGGAGATCGTGGCGGGGCAAACGGAAGAACAGCTCAGTCAAGTGGACGAGGTCGGTCCGGTCATTGCCAAGTCGGTCGCCGCCTTTTTTGCGAGTGACTATGGTCGCCAGATCATTTCCGAACTGAGGGCTCTGGGCCTGAACATGGGTGATGCAGCGGCCGCCGCCGCCGTGGCAGCGGAACGGGCTGCGGGGCGTCTGATCGGCAAAACGCTGGTAGTGACGGGGACACTGACTCGATTCAAGCGGGACGAGATTGTCGAGTTAATCCGTAAGCAGGGGGGGAAATCGGCTGGCAGCGTTTCGAAGAAAACGGATTATGTCGTCGCGGGGACGGATGCGGGAAGCAAACTGGCGAAAGCCGAAGAGTTGGGTGTCACGGTGTTGACGGAAGATCAGTTTTTGGAACTGATTGGAGAATAGGTGGGACTGAGTTTTCAGTTTTCAGTTTTCAGTGTGCAGTTTTCAGTGGTCAGTGTGTGCCTCGCGCACGGGGTTGGTGATGGAATCGGATCTTGTCGGTCTCGTTTGTTGCTCCTGAGCTGTACGAGGCGACTGTGCGGTTCTTGATTCGGAGTTTCTGGATTGACTCAGCGCTTCGGGAGCGACGAAGCGCGATGAAAATTCGGACTTGGGGTGATGTGACCCTTTCTCGGGCGGGCTGATTTTGGAATACTCATAGCCGCAGTCTCGTACTGGCTCTGATGTGGCGTATTTCGGGAATCCAGGAAGATCCTCAATAATGACTGATACGATTCAATTTGCTGGTGAGATCCGGTCCAACGCGATTCGTCGGATCGTTGCCGATTATGAACCGATTTCCTTGCGGACGTTTACCCCGTCGCAGGCGGTGTTCGCCAAGTCGGCTGGGGCCTGCCACTGGACACCTGAAGGCCGCAAGCTCTACGACTTTTCCTCGGGAGTTCTCGTCGCCAACCTGGGGCACAACCCGCGGCGGTGGATGCAGCGATTTGGTCAGTATATGGGCTGGACCCCCGAGACCTTTGCCGCGACAACCGCAGCGACAACCGCAACTGCCGACGAATACATCCCGGCGGTCACCATGACCGCGTACAACGGGATTACGGAAATTGAAACACTCGCCGTCGAACGGTTGCTGGCGAATTTGCACCGGAGCCGGGGGAGCGAACGGCTGACCAGGATTTTGTGGGCCGCCTCGGGTTCCGAAGCGGTTCATAAGGCAATCGGAGCCTGCCTCGGTTGGGATCGAACTCGCGATATCATCCTGGCAACTCGATATGGCTTTCACGGCAAGAAGGGTTTTGCCAATGCGGTGACGGGGTCAGAGAAAGATCCGGAACGAGATCCGCGGGTCCGCTTCATCAGCTTTCCGATGGAGGAAATTCTGGATGCCGGGTATGACCCCCATTCGATCGATTTGACCAGGTATCGACAGGAGCTGGACGATCTCTGGAAGCAGTTTGGCCGCAAATTGAGCTGTCTGATTACCGAGCCTTATCTCGGCGGCGGAGGAAGCTTTCATCCACCGGCCGCTTACCATCAAATGCTGCAACAGTTCTGCCGTGAGCATGACTTGCTGTTCGTCTTTGATGAGGTTCAGGCCAATTTCGGTCGGACCGGGGCGATGTATGCCTTTGAATCGTATGGTGTCGAACCGGATATGGTGGTGCTGGGGAAGGGACTCGGAAACGGGGTTCCGGTGGCGGCGATTGCATCGCGTGGGGATGTGATGGCCGCCATGAAGTACGGCGAGGCTTCGGATACGTGGAGTGCCAATCCGTTATCGAGTGCTTCCGTGCTGGCGACACTCGACGAATTCGAATCGACCACGGTGCTGGAACATGCGAAGGGGTTGACCCCGATCTTCCTGAAGGGGCTGCAGCGACTCAAGTCAACCGGCCTCGTGAATCATGTACGTGGTGAGGGGATGGTTTTCGGGTTCGAATGCCAGCCGTCAGGAAAACGGACCGCTGCCGAAGTCGCTGCCAAGATTGTCGAAGCCTGTTATCTCGGTCACGACGATGTCGGGATTCATCTGCTGGGGGCACTCGCCGGCAAGGTGCTGCGCGTCAGCCCACCACTCACAATCACCGTCGCGGAAGCCGAACATTCGCTTGACCTGCTTTACGAACTGGTTAGCGCATTGGCGGGTCGGCTCAAGGGGGAATGATGGTGCTGATGGGGATGTGAATAGGGGGCGGGCGCCGCGTTGGAGCCGGGGATTCTCGGTTCCTCCTGCTTCACCCCTGTGACGCGCGAAAACGGTGACCCGCGAAAAACGGCTACGGGCGAGAAGGGGCTGGATGGTTCCGCAATAACGCAGCCTGGATTGCAGACAAGGCGTCGGGGGTGCCGTTGAGGTTTCCTTTCAGCGGAGCCAAGTGACACCGAAACTCGTCCAGTCGAGCCAAAAACTGTTGGAACCGATCGGCTCGGAAGGACTCGGCCGTCACCCAGTCACCGCCCCCCATTTGTTGCAGAAAATGGGCATTGATCTGTTGTTCATGATGCATCGCTTCGGGGATGGCGAAGACCGGTTTTCCATAGTACAGGGCTTCACCCAGCAATTGATTTCCGGCAGCACTGAATAATCCGGCACACGCTGCGAGATCGGCGACGAAGCGGTGTTCATCGATCGCATGGAATGAGAGTTTCCCGATCGCAGGTCGGGTTCCCAACCCATAAATCCGGACGGGCCAGCCAGACTGGGCGAGAATTTCCACGATCTCGGGTGGAGTATTCGAACGCAGATACGACAAGAGAAAATCACCGGTGCTGGTCGGTGTTGCCACCACTTCCGGGCGGAGCATCGGCCCGACCTGGCGGACGTGCGAAAACCCTGTTTTCAGTGGTGGAGTGTAAAAGGACGAGGCGACCGGGGTGTAATCATTCCAGCCGTAATACCAGCGCACCGCCCAGCTCATCCACCACGCATAACGACGCAACAGGAACGGCAGCGAGCTAAGGTCATAGGCGAGCAGCACATGCTGGTGGTCGATGCTCATCCAGGGGAGTCCCGTTAACCGGGCCGCGCGTGGCAAGGTCGGCTCAAAATCCGAAATGGCGAGATCCGGTTGTTCGAGTTCGATGCGGCGTCGGAGTTCCTCGACGAGTGCCGGCATTTTCCGATACGCGAACGACATCGCACCGGCAGTCGACTTGAAGAGATCGAGCTTTCCACCGGTGTAACGAAACTTCAGTCCCGCCACCGGCACCAGTCGGACCGACTCGAACTGCCCGGCTCCATACGCTTTTTCCAGAAACTCGTAGGCATCACCCGGTGCGAACAGAACCAGTTCATGCTGGTGGCGGAGGTGTTCGACCAGCGTCATCACCCGAACGGCATGCCCGCGTCCCTCACCCGCCATGCTATAGAAGATTTTCGCCAACGGGGGTCTCCTTGTCCACGCAGCAATGACCACCGGGGACTGACCACGCGGCCCTCCACGCGATCATGTCGAATGAATCAAAAGAATCGGCGAAGTATACGTCGGTTGAAGACAAGATTCGATCGCACGCGGATCCGATCAGGAAAAAGGGACCCGTGTCGATCAGAGGGCGGGAGCCATCTTGAGGCCGGTATCAGCCGAAGTCGGTCAACTTTGTGGTGTTTGGTTCTCTTGGGGTTTTGAATTTCACCCGGCATGAAGATCGACTCCCGCAGTTTTGCCGATGCCGAGGGCCACCAAGTCCGCGGGACGTCATACTCGATCCGACCCAATCGCACGCGGATCCCATCCATTTCTGTTCTAATTCCGCTGGGATCGTTGTTTGAGGGGGAAAGTTTCTGCAGGACAGTTTGCGCACGACAAAGGGCTTATCCCTTGAAGCGGCGGCTTGGCGGGGTACGATCCTGTGACCAGTCCCCTCATGCTTGAAGAGTCACCCATGCAGCCCGCTGAACTTCGCGAAAAACAGGCCCCGTTTAAAAACCAATTTAAAGCGGACCCGGCATCGGCGCTGCTGACCCTGCGTGCGGTTGGCCAGATCACCCCCGATGTCACCTGCCGGTTGTTATTTTCCGTTCCACCGGAAAACGCGGGCCTGCATCCACAGGCGGGAGGGGATGGTTTAGCCGCTTGTTCGGCCGAGATGCTGCTGCATGCCTTGGTCGGCTGTGCGGGGGTCACCCTGGGTGCGGTCGCCACGGCAATGGAAATCCCGCTGCGTGGAGGCTCGATCACCGCCGAAGGGGATGTCGATTTTCGCGGGACACTGGGTGTCAGTCGCGACGTTCCGATCGGTTTTCAGGAAATCCGCCTGGTGTTCGATCTCGACACCGACGCCCCGGACGAGAAACGTCAAAAGCTGATTGAACTGACGGAACGCTACTGCGTCGTCTACCAGACACTGAAAAATTCGCCCCGACTCTCCAGCGCGATCAAACCTTGAGCTAGTGCGATCAAACCGTGAGGACGTGAGCGACACTGGCGACTCAGGTCCATGGATTAACGGGTAAATCAGGAAGAGGTTCAACCACGAATCAAGCGACTCTCACGAATCGAAGAAGTCAAAGAAGTCGGTTGGGCATCAGAGGCGAGTTGCTGCAATCGCGAGATTTGTCGCAGCGATGTTCCGCGAATTCTGAGTCCTCATCCCAGCAGGACGTGAGCGAATCGCCATGGGCGGAAACCCCTGGAATGCGGCACGACTCAATTCTAAAACCCCAACGGGGTGATCGTCGTAGAGAATTGCGATCAATCCCAAACGAGGTTGGCCTGAGACTTCCCTGAATTGATCTGTCCACGCGTTGCGGCTGAGGTGAATTATCGATGCCATGATCCAGAGTGTCGCGGATGAAGTCCGAGAATTGTTGTCCTCACAGAAATATGGTCCGCAGGTGGTCGTGAAGCGAGACTGGTACTGGTAGACCGTATTAGTAGGCCGTATTGGAAGCGAGAAAAAACGTGCTGGAGTTCACGAAGGGCAATTTGTTCGAGGCGGATGTCGAGGCCTTGGTCAATACGGTCAACACCGTTGGCGTGATGGGGAAGGGGATCGCATTGCAGTTCAGCAGGCAGTTTCCAGAGATCATTCCGCTCTACGAGGCGGCGTGTCAGGATGGAGCTTTGGCCGTTGGTCATGTTCAAACCATTCAGATGACGCCAGACGGGCTGCACTCCTCGGATTGATGCGACGCGACATGGTTCCGTTGATGGACGATGCCGTGACACTACTGGAATTGCAAAAACCCAGTGATTGAAACCGTCGAACGGATCGAATTCCTTTGACGAGAGTGGAGATTACTTGGACCCGGTGTTCGGTGGTTAACTCGTTCAGCATGTTCGTTATGCTTGAGAGCGTACGGCCAGCCAGCGAGTTGAGTTTGAAAAACGGTTTTTTTTGCGAAGATGGATGTTGACATATCGCAATCTGTGATTAAAATTCGAATAAGATAGCCGAGCTTACTCAATCCAGCTGATGTATCATGGATAAATCCAAATTCACAGATTCCTCGACTGGCAGGATCGTTTCGATTCCGTCGCCATCGAGGCCATCCAAATCAGACTGGTCATTCATTCCGGATATGCTGCCGCCTCAAGGAAATTTTGATTCGTTATGGCCGCTATTGGCAGAAGCCTGCGGAAAGCTCGGAAAGTTAGATGGGATTGGGCAGACGCTACCGCACCCGGAATTATTACAACGGCCTCTTCAGGAACGTGAGGCGATCGCATCGTCCCGAATCGAGGGGACGTTTGTTACGCCTCAGCAATTAATGCTGTTCATGGTCGATCAGAAAGATCGAAATGCAACGCGAAGTGAAATGGCGGAATGGCAGGAGGTGTTTAACTACAGTCAAGCGTTACGCGCCGGACACAAGTTGCTCACCAATAAGCTGCCGTTTTGTGATCACGTCTTGAAAACAATGCATCATACGCTGATGCAAAATACACAAAATCCTGAGCTGACTCCAGGTGCCTATCGCAGTGTTCAAGTGCAGATTGGTCATAATGGTCGTTTCGTGCCTCCACCACCCATCGAGATCGCGCCACTATTGGAAGACCTTTTTAAGTTTGTAAACAATCACGATGACGGATTGCATCCTTTGGTCCGCGCGTTTATCGCTCATTATCAGTTCGAGGCGATTCATCCATTCCAAGATGGCAATGGACGTATTGGGCGAGCACTTCTGGCTTTGATGATTTCGCGATGGCTTGAGCACTCTATGCCGTGGTTGTATCTGAGTGCGTTTTTTGAGAAGTATAAAGACGAATATATTGATGGATTATTCCGAGTCAGTACGCATGGCGACTGGTCGAAGTGGATCGAATTCTGTTTGAATGGATCGATCATTCAGGCGGAAGACTCAATTCGTAGATGTCATGCATTTGGTCGAGCAAAAAAGGAATTTCACGCCAATGCGCCACAGACTCGTCGATCGCACGATTTGATTGAGGGCCTCTTCAGTTCGCCTGCACTCACGATTGCATCGGTCATGAAATCATCCGATGTGTCGTATGACACTGCGAGGCGAGAGATAGAACAGCTGATTCGCGCTGGGATCATCCGTGAAGTGGGTGATGTTCACCCACGCACTTTCATTTGCGACAGAATCATGGATATTGCATTCAGTGATACATTCTCTGACCATGCTGACACATCAGAGATACCCGAAGACGTTTAATCAGCAAGAAAAGAAAAGGAGTTGGTAATGCCAATCGATGGATTGTCTCTTCTTGAATTTATGACAGAAACGCAGACAGTGAATTATGTAACGGACAGAGACGGTTTTCGTAATTCCATAAGGCATTATTATCTCTGTTTACCAGTAACGGCGAAAGCCCCTGTGATTGATCACAGAGGCTTCGTCAAAGTCCGCTTCCTGGCCTCACCAACTTCCACCGCCGTTCGCTTATTTTTCGACCGAGAACTTATGCACCGTGGTCTGGTGATAGGTTTCGCCGGGGTTCAAGCGAGTTGTGGGATACTCGGGTCGGTTCGGGGAATCGGGGAAGTGCTGGGTTTCCAGACAGAAAGCGCCGTGCTTGGACGCGTTCCCGGTTTCGGGTGTCCCTGATAGGTGGTTCCCTGTATAGAACTGGATCCCTGGTTCCGTCGTCGAAATCTCCATCACCCGGCCTGATTTCGGATCGACGATGCGGGCGGCAGGACGAAGTTCGCCCGCTTTTCCATTCACGACGTAACAGTGATCATAGCCACCCGCACCATTGACCGGCTGGTCAATCCGGGCACCGATCGCTTCGGGCTTGGTGAAGTCCATGCAGGTCCCGGCAACAGGGGCCAGTTCACCCAGGGGAATCGAACCTTCATCCACAGGAATGTACTTGTCGCAGAACAGGGTCAATTGGTGATCCAGGACTGGTCCATTGGCTCCTGCCAGATTCCAGTACGCATGATTGGTCAAGTTCAGGACGGTCGACTTGTCTTCGACGGTCGCTTCGTATTCGATCGTCAGCTCGTTGTCGTCACTCAGCGAATACGTTACCACCGATTTCAGCTTGCCAGGATAGCCTTCTTCGCCATCGGGACTGATCGAGGTCAGCTTCACGCCGACCGCTTTTTCGGTCTGGAACGAATCGGCCTTCCAGAGCTTTTTCATGAAGTGATTGATGCCGCCGTGCAGATGGTGGCTGCCATTGTTCGTTGCCAATTGGTATTCGGCATCGTCGAGGGAAAACTTGCCGTTGGCAATGCGGTTGGCGAACCGGCCGCAAATTCCGCCAAAATAGGGACCGTTGACGAGATACGCCTCGGGACTGTCGAAACTCAACGTCACGTTGGCCAGCTTGCCATCCCGATCCGGGACTTCGACCGAGGTGAGGATTCCACCTCGATTGATCAGACTGACCTTCATCCCCTGGCGATTTCGCAAGCTGAACGAGCTGATTTCATCGCCATTTTCGGTTTGACCAAATGGTTCTTTTTGCACGGTGAGCATAGGTTCTTCTGCAGAATTGAGTTCAGGGGTGTTCGCAGGATTGGCTGCTTGCGGACTGGTGGTGGCCGGTTTCGAAACTTTGCCTTCACAGCCGACAACGGCCAGGCAGCCGCTGAGCAGCAATCCAGTCGCCAGCCGTGAAAAGGGATGTGTGTTCATCATTGCTTGATCCTGTGGTTCGTGAAAGAGAAGGTCTTGCCGAACCTCTATCTTGGGTTTCACAGGTCACGGATGCAAGTCTCTGACAGTCACGGCTTACAGGAACAGTTGATCCACGGGCCGTCCTGCCAGCAATTGATGCGGACGATTCAGCGAATCATGCAGCACCGATTCGGTGGCGACTCCCAGACTGCGATACATCGTCGCCACCAGATCCTGCGGCGAAATCGGGTTTTCACTGGGATAGGCCCCCCGATTGTCACTCGCCCCATAGACCTGACCACCCCGGATTCCGCCCCCCGCCATCAAGGCGTTGTAACAGTACGGATGGTGCTCACGCCCGGCACTCGCATTGATCGTCGGGGCTCGACCAAATTCACCCACCCAGACCACCAGCGTTTCTTCCAGACGCCCCGATTGCGAAAGATCATCCAGCACGGCACTCAGCGCACGATCGGCCGGTGGAATCAGGTCGTTCTTCAAGCGATTAAAGTTGTTACCGTGCGTGTCCCAGAAGTTCTGGCCGTCATTGTGCCAGTTGACCGAGACGAACGGGACCCCTTGATCGAGCAACCGCCGGGCCAGCAGCACGCATTGCCCATGAATGTTTCGGCCATACCGTTCACGCGTTTCATCGGTCTCACGCTGCAGGTCAAACGCTTGACGGACGGTGGAGGAAGTGAGCAATCCAAACGCCTGTTGCTGCTGTGCGGTGACGCGGCTGGGCCCGACCGATTCCTCCAGCATCCGACGCTGTGCATCAATCGAAGCCAGCAATTGCTGTCGGTGCAGCAAACGGTCTGCAGACTGACCTTCAATCAGCGCGAGTGAAGGAACTTGCCAACCAGGAGTATTCGGATCACCCGAAATCAACAACGGGTCATACTGACGACCAAGCCAACCCGAATGCTGACCAGGGGCCTGGCCACCGGGTGCCGCCGGGTGATAGGCGAGCCAGGGGAGCGTCACAAAGGAGGGCAACGCCCCAGTGGAAGGACGCAGCTTCGACATGACGCAGCCAATATGCGGTGTATCCCGATCGCTGGGAGGGGCGGCATCGCTTTTGTTTACCGGGGGCAGATGCCCCGTCAGCACCGTATGGCCACTGGACAGGTGCGCCGGATCATCGTGTCCCAGTGAACGAATGACGGCAAGTTTGTCGGCCCGTTGCGACAACATCCGAAAGTTTTCCGAGAAATCGATTCCCGGAACATTGGTGGCAATCGGCTTGAAGGGACCACGAATCGCATCGGGGGCATTGGGCTTTGGATCGAAGGTGTCGAGCTGACTGGGTCCACCCCACATAAAGAGCAGCAGACACTGCTTCGCCTTCCCCAACCCCGCTGGATCCTGAAAGACCCCGGTATTCGAGATCCCGCTACTGGCGACCCCCGCGTTGGCTGCGAGTGCCGAACGGAGCGACCAGCCGGCGGATCCGAAGAGACTCGCCTGTAGCAATGTTCGCCGCGCGAACCGCTGCGGAATGCAATCAAACGGAGTGACGGAACGAATGGGACTCATTCAACACCTGAGCATCATCAAAACGGCAGCAATCGGCCACCGCAATCGGGGCGGGACATATTTGGCGGGCTGGATGGATTGTGACGCATCGTCAAGGGGTTCGTCAACGCGAAAAACTGGCTTCCTCGCGTTTTGCTACCGCCAGCTGGGCTTCGCGGAGCGATTGACCGGCATCCAGGCGGATTTCTCGGGTCCCCACCTGCAGGACAATGTATTTTCGCCGGATCTGTTTGACCGTCCCCTTCAGTTCGGCCACGCTAAATTCATCACCCTCGTGCAGTTCGGTTTTCTTGTTTTTTGAAGGGTCGTAGAAGAAGGCTCGTTTCGAGTCTCCCAGGATGAAGATGGTATCCAGCCGGGTGAACGAGGCTTCGTCATCCTGAACATCGAGTTGTAGTGCGAGTGTTGTCGACTGTGGAGGGGATTCGCTGTCCGTGACCACCAGAGAGACGGCCGTTTCACCGGGAAGAACCTCGTCATCGGGAATCCAGGTCAGCTCACCCGATTTCTCGTTAATCGTCAGCCCTGCAGGTGGTTTTTCACCCAGTTTCCATTTGAGCTGTGCGAGCGCCGATTCGGGTAGTTGGAGTTTTGGCTGAAATTTCCATTCGCGATTGAGAAACGCGACCGGTGGTTTGGCCGCGACGAGTTTCGGCGGGGTGTTCGGTTCCCGCAGTGTGATCGAAAAGGTTTCCGCCAACATCCCCTGTGGTGCAGAGGGGTGCCGCACTTCGATCGACAGGGGATATTTCTCTGCCGCGACTTCCGCAGTCGGCTTCCAGGTGAGCTTACCCGATTTTTCCAGTTTCAATCCCTCGGGAGGTGTCCCCACCAGGGTGAATTCGGGTTTCCCCTTGGTGGTGTCATACCCTTGTGCACTGATGGTAAATTCGATCGGCTTACCCCGTGTGAACGGTTTGTCGGTGATCGGCATCAACTTCATTTTGTAAGGTGGGGCCGGTTTGACAAACATGTTGGTCGCCACCAGCTCGCGGAATTCTTCCAGCGAATGATCATTTGCTGCGGCTTTTTGCCGTACCAGTTGGATCAGGTCGCCGTTGGGATGGGATTTGGGCTGGGTCCGGTCGACTCCCCGAGTCACCGTCCAATTGTCGCCATCGATGGCCGTGACATCGAGAAACTCGTTCTTGATCCGGATACGGAAACCAGGCTGCTTGGGAAAATCTTCCCCTCCGGTAACACGCATCGTGGTTCCGTCGTCCGACAAGTCTTCCACGATCTCTGATTGAGGAAACAGTTCCGGTCGGGAGGGGGCATCGACCAGCGCAATCCCTTCCGCCTCAAATTGAACTTTCAGGAACGGATCCCCTTCAGACTCTTTCGTCGAGACGCGCATCGCCGTGATCCGGTGAAGCAGGTCAGTCCGATTGAAGAGATACAGGAATCGCACCAATTGCTCGTAGCGGGCATCTGCGTCAACCTTGACCACGACCGCGATGTAGTCGTTTCCTTTCAGAAATCGTCGATCGGGTGTCACCTTCAGGTCTTCAATTTCACAGAGTTCCGCGAGATCGGTCAGCCATTGCATGTAGAGACGTTGTCCATTAACCGCGTCTGGTCGCTTCGACTTCGTGGCGTCCGGGGGGAGGCTGATTCCCCGTGCTGCTTTCAATGACTTGCTGGAACGAGCCAGCATCAGGAGTTGATCGTCTTTTTCCTGGACCGATTTTTGCAACAGGGCGGTCGCCTCAGAGCGTGCCTGAAACGGACCGAAGACGGTCGAAATCAACCAGCCGCTCCCTTGCCAGATGACAACAGCGGCGAGAAGGACGCCCAACATGATTTGTTCGCGACGTTGCATCATTCCATTCCGAAAGTCGAAGTCCGGTATTCGCGGCCCTGATCATAGTACGCAGCAGGGACAACAAGTCTCTTACGATTTTTGCGGTGTGTTTGCGGTCGGATTCGTGGTGGTTGCCGGCTTGGCCTTAACGGGAACCAGGTCCAGGTCGAGTTCAAACCGATAAGGATAATCCGCATCCCGGCTATTCTGTGTGATTGGTTTCGGACGACTTCCATTCCGAAATTTGGGCAATTCGGCAATCCGCCCCAAGACCTGCTCGGCATCGAAACGAGTCTTGGCCATCCCGGTCGCGCTGATTTTGGCGATCACATCCCCAACATTGGGATCATACTTGTAATCCGAGATCACCGTGCGCTCGGTCCCTTTCATCACTTCGTGAAGTTCGGCCATCTGCCCCAATTGATTGGTGCTTCTGCCCTGCCAGTCTTCGATCGCCTTGGCCGCAACGAAGACCGGTTCACCCTCTTTGAGCTGCTGTTTCAGTTTGGATTCCCGTGACCTCAGGTCTTCGATCCGCAGGTCGGCGCTTTGCAGACTTTGTTGAATGAACGCCGTCCCCAGGGCCGTGACCAGCAATCCTGCCGCCGCCGCCGCCGCATAGAGCGGCTTATGCGGATTCCGTTTCGGAGGTGGTTGACGGGGATGCAGCAGATCGAGCTTGGGTGCGAGAGCCCCTGCTTGTATCAGTGCCAGCCCCGCCGCGATGGCATAGTGTGCAGCAGGCCCTTCGGGTTTCACGGTCCCCAGTGACAGGCCACTGGCTTGCCACGGATCAAACCGCTGGACCGAACAGTTCCATCGCTGGGCTAGGGCCGCAGGAAGCTCACCGACATCGGCATCGTCACCAATGACCCAGGCCCGTTGCAGTGTCCCTTCCGGTAGCCAGGCCTGCACCTGCACCAGCACGCGCGAAACTTCCGCCAGCATCTTGGCGACAGGGGGGATCTCGCTGACGCTCGACCAACGGACGGCGTGAGCGGCGATCAACTGACGCTGCGAAACGACCGCCAATTCCATCCGGGCTCGGTCTCGCAATACGACCAGACTGGCCTCGCCGCTATTCAGGGATTGGCGCGCTTCACCCCGTGCAATCAACTCGGTCAGGCAGAGTGAACTGAGTGTCAGCTGAATCAATTCCAGACCGGCACCTTCGAGAAGCTTGCGGATCGGTTCGACGGTTGTCTGGACGGCGGTCGCCAGCCAGACTTCTTTTTGTGAGACACCCGCTCGCAGGGGCAAGGGGAGGTAGTCGAGGTGTAATTGGTCGAGTGGCTGAGCCGAGCGGGCAGCGGCCTGAAACCGGACCAGTGTGGGAAGCTCGTCATCAGAGACTGCGGGCAATTCGAGGAGCCGCAGCACCGCATCTTCACGAGGGAGCCCCAGCACCACCTGTTTGGCGTTGATCCCATGCCGACGCAAGGTTTCTCGCAGCCAGGTCGCGGTCGGCGGTTGCTCGGGCCAGTCGACACTGAACGCGGCCAGGATGCGCGGTCCTGCTGCTGCGGGCGAGATTTCGATCCCGGTCAGTCGATGTCGATCCCAACTTAAGGCCAGCTGATCGGCCATGACTCGTCCTCAACGTCAAAGTAGCAAAACAAAAAGCGGCAAAACAAAACATGACTCGTTCCAGCGTTGGCTCATCACGAAATCCCACATTTCAGACTCGCCCACACTTCAGACTAAGCGGTCCTCGCAGCTCATGCGACCCCCGACAGCGCCGGTCACTCCGAATTCAGGTTTCATTCAGGATCTGTCGATTTGCTGGCAACGACTTCACTGAATCCACCCGAAATCGGCAAAACCTGCCGGTCAATCATGGCTGATGCCGCAGTGGCTGGAATACTTATCGGCGATTCGTGATGATCTCGGCGAACCGAAGCGATGATTCCCCTCAGAATTGCAGTGAGTTTGATTCACTCGGATCCGTCTTGTCCGCAACCGTGTCACCGAGTCGCTTGAAAGAGCTGAAACGTCTTGAAACCGCCGCCGATGTTGACTGCCGGGAATCCCGCCTGTACCAGAATCCGTGTTGCCAGATAGCCTCGTTGACCCACTTGGCAATACGTCACAATCTTCCGGCCCGAGGGGATTTCGCTCAGGCGTGATCGTAAGTCATCCACGGGAATATTGACCGCGCCTGGGATATGACCTGCGGAAAATTCCGTTGGTAGGCGAACGTCCAGCAGGAATGGAGGCTCGGCGGTGGAACTGGCCAAGGCCGTCAGGACCTCATCCAGATCGATTTGCGGATGATCTCCCCGAATTAAGCCCCCGGCGACGAAACCAGCCATGTTAATTGGGTCTTTGGCGGATCCGTATTGCGGTGCGTAGGCGAGTTCCATTTCCTCCAGATCAAAGACCGTCATCCCCGCTTGAATTGCGACGGCCAGCACATCAATTCGTTTGTCGACACCGGCCCCACCGACTCCCTGAGCCCCCAGTAACTGACCGGTCGTGGGATCAAACAGGATCTTGAGCGTCATCGCTTCGGCACCGGGATAATATCCCGCATGGTGTGCAGGATGGATGTAGACTTTGCGGAAAGGACGCTGCGCCCGCCGCAATGTTTTTTCTGCGGCACCGGTGATGGCGGCCGTCCGGTCGAAGAAACCGAGAATCGCGGTACCCTGTGTCCCTCGATATTTCACCATACGACCCAAAGCGTTGTCGGCCGCAATCCGCCCCTGCCGATTGGCGGGCCCAGCCAAGGGAACTTGCGTCGATTCGCCCGAGATGACATCTTGCACCGCGATCGCATCGCCGACGGCAAAAATGTCGGGGTCACTGGTTTGCAGGTATTCATTGACCTGGATGCCACCACGTGCGCCGACCGCCAGTCCGGCGCCAACGGCCAATGCATTTTCTGGACGAACACCGACACCAAAGATCACCAGTTGCGCGGTCAGTCGCTGGCCCGAGCTCAAACAGACGACCAGCCCTGCGGCCGATTGCTCGATCGCTTCGGCCGACTCTCCCAGCAATAATGAAATCCCTTTCTTGGCGAGTTCGGCGACGATCGGCGTCGTCATTTCGGGGTCAAACGGGGTCAAAATCTGTTGATTCTTTTCCACAATGGTGGTCGCGATTCCACGACGGTGCAGATTTTCGGCCAGTTCGAGACTGATAAAGCCCCCTCCCAGCAGTACGGCTTGTTTCACCCCCTGATCCACTCGCTGTTTGATGTGATCTGTGTCTTGCAGAGTTCTCAGCGTGTAGACTCCGGGCAGATCCATTCCCGGCAACGGTGGACGAAACGGGGCGGCCCCGGTTGCGAGGATCAGCTTGTCGAAAGATTCCTCGTACTCGCGGCCGGTCACGAGATTTTTGACGCGGATCGTCCTGGCGACCCGGTCGATCGCTTCGACGTTGCTCCGTGTCCGAACATCCAGCCGAAATCGCGATTGCAGACGCTCTGGTGTGGTCACTAGCAGTTTGTCGCGGTCAGCAATCTCACCCCCAATGAAATAGGGGAGGCCGCAGTTGGCGAAGGAAACATCCGGCCCCCGCTCGAACATGATAATCTCGGCCTCTTCGGAAAGACGACGAGCTCGAGCGGCCGCCGAGGCTCCCCCGGCCACACCACCCACAATCAGCAATTTCATAACTCACAAGTCCTTCTGTAAGAGGATCGTCGGGGGATGATCCTCCGAGGGTGATCCTCCAGTAATGATCGTCAGGGGATGACAGCCCAGCAACGCTTTAGCGTGTGGAGCAGGAACTGTTATTCGTCGGGATTTGATTCCAGGGCATGCGGGCGAGCATCATTCCCATTCCGCAGGTGTCCGTAATTCCGGCAAAAGCGAGTCCCGCTCCGATAAAGGCAGACAGGCCATTCCAGTAAGGATGCACAAACCAGCCCAGAATCGCTCCGATCAACACCAGCGAGCCGGCAGTGATCCGTACCTGTCGTTCCAGCGAGACCGCTTTCTTGCCACGAACGACCGGTAATCCCGCCGCAACGCAAGCCATGGTCCCCCCTTCGATGTTCACCACATTGGTGAACCCCGCCCGTTGGAATTTTTCACAAGCCTGTTGGCCCCGCCCCCCCGAGCGGCACACGAGATACAGCGGCTCGGCAGCCAACCCATTCCGTGATTGCATCAAGGCGGCAGGGTCCAGCTGATCCAACGGAACATTCCTGGCGATTTCCAGATGCACCTCACGAAACTCGACCGGTGTCCGAACATCGATCACGTCAATCGATTTCCCTCCTTGGCAAAGACTGGCAAACTCTTGTGGTTTAATCATCGTCGTACTCATGATGTTCATTTTCGTAAATGAGGTTGTGAATGGGGTTATGGAGAATTCAGATCAGGCTATTTCCGTGACGCCTGTTTTTTTAACGAGTTAACAAGAAACCGGGCTGGCGAAAAACTCGGTAGTGAATTTCTCGGTAGCGAGTTTCTCGGTAGCAAGTTTAAGTCAGCAACTCTCATGCCTGTCCAAAACGGGCTTCGATACAGGCCATGAAATGAGTCAGATGGGTTTCAACCACTTGATAATAGGCATTTCGTCCCTCTTTCTGGTTGGTCAGAAAACCACACCGCTGCATCAATCGGAGATGTTCCGAGGCCATGTGACTGGGAATTTCGCACGCTTGGGCCAGTTCGCCCACCGTGTATCGATCCCGCAGCAGCATCTGGATCATCCGCAGACGATGCGGATGCGCCAAGATCTTCAGGCACTCCGCCGCCTGGCCCAACGCCTCAAGCGAAGTGAGCGGCGGTGTTTCGGTGATGTCGTCGATTGCGGTGTTCATGGTCAGCTCCCCTGTATGTCAAATATATCGGAATGTTTCGACATGTCAATCAGTTTTTTTGGCGGAATTACGGGGGATGATGAAAAATGGTGGGGCTCCCGGACAGTGGCCACTCATGATTTTTGCGAGTGTGATGAGAATGATCAGGCCCGAATGATGGCCAATTTCGCTGACTCTCCTATAAACACAGACTGAACTGTTGATTAAAATTGAGAAGGCACCGCGCCGGAAAATCGTTTGTCAGGTGGGCCAGGTCCCAGGAGAATTTTATGTTGCGATTAATTTGGATTGTTGCCGGGATCCTCATTCCACTCGCGGGGTTTGCGGCCGATTTTCCTCAGTTTCGCGGTGAAAATGGGTCGGGGGTCGCGGCCGAGACCTCGATTCCCAGCAAGTGGTCGACCACCGAAAATGTGGCATGGAAGGTCCCTGTCCCTGGAGCCGGCTGGTCGCAACCGATTTTGATTGGTGAACGCCTGTATCTCACCACAGCGGTCTCGGATAAGAATCTCAAACCGAAAGATTTTTCGAGTGGAGTAAAAACGCCGCAGAGCATGGGGCTCGGCGGGTTAACCAAAGCCCCCAATACCACCATTCAGTGGCAGGTTCATTGCTATCATGCCCTCACTGGCGAGCGATTGTGGGCCGAAACGCTGACCGAGGGAAAGCCTAAGTATCCGATTCATCCGTCCAACACCTATGCGACCGAATCGCCGGTCGCCAACGCGGACGGAATTTATGCCTTCTTCGGTGCCACCGGGACGGTCGCGGCCCTGAACGACAAGGGCCAACTCCTGTGGCGTCAGGAGCTCGGAGCCTTTTCCACAAATAATGGATTTGGGACGGGGAGTTCTCTGGCGATTCATCAGGACAAAGTTTTCGTCCAGCACTTCACGAATGGCAGCGGGATTCTGGCTGCGTTTGACACCCGATCGGGGAATCCGATTTGGCGAGTTGATCGAGCCAAGAACGACAGCTCGTGGAGCTCACCGATCCTCTGGAATAATGAGCTCCGTCTGGAACTCCTCTCGTCGGGAAACGATTTGATCTGCAGCCATGATCCTGACAGTGGTCGCGAGCTCTGGCGATTGAGCAACGTGAAATCCCCAACTGCCTGTTCGATCGCTGCGGACCGTCGGCAAATTTACTTTGGTGGCTCGGACCCGTTCTCGACCGGCCCCTTGTTCGCCATGCGCGCGGGTGCCACCGGTGATATTTCGCCGAAAAAGAAAAACGACACGTTCGACACCTGTACCTGGCAAGAAAGCAAAGGGGGCCCTGGAATGCCTTCCCCGGTTTCGTCGGGCGACTACCTCTATGTCGTCGACAAAAATATCCTGAAATGCTACGAAGCGCAGAGCGGAAAGCGTCTTTATCAAAGCCGCGTTCCCGCCCTCACGATGGTCGCGGCATCGCCGATTGTCATCGGTGATAAGCTGCTGATTCTCGACGAAGCGGGAAATGCCGCACTGGTCAAAGTGGGACCGGAATTCGAAGTGATTGGTGGAGGAAAACTCGACGATGTCTTCTGGTCCACGCCAGCCGTCGGCGACGGAGCACTCTACTTTCGTGGTGCCGACGCCCTTTACTGTGTGAGAACGAGTCCTCGATAAAACACCTCAGAGTTCCCAGGGAACATGATGGGGACACTGTCGTTGTTCGAAACCGCTGGGTCACTTTGCGGGAATGATCGGAATCTCTGGCTTTGATCACGTTGGATTTACTGCGGTCGTAGTCAGGCGGTCGTAGTCAGGTGAAGAGAATCGTGTTACCCTGCCTGCACGGTTTCAAACAGGGAAGCGGTGCTCATGGCGACGGATGAAGCAATCCTTTTACTCGGTGTGCGACAAGGAAACGAAAGTGCCTGGGAGCAGCTGATTGCGCTGTACCAAGGCCGTTTACTGGCGTTTGCCACGAGTCGCCTGCAGGACCCCGTCGCTGCGGAAGACTTGGTCCAAGAGGCTTTTCTCGGGTTTCTGGTCTCGTTACCCAACTATGACGAGACGACTCCGCTGGAAACATTTTTGTTCGCCATCACCGCTCATAAACTGACCGATGCGCTGCGCCGAGCGGGCCGACGACCGCTCCTTTCGTTGATTCCCAATGGGGAATCCGCTGCAGGAATTGAACCGGCTGGCCCGGCTCGCAAGGCTTCGAGTCTGGCTCGTAGCGGTGAGCAGCGAGTGGCCCAGCAGCAAGTCCTGAGTCAATGCCTGCGCGGACTGATCCAGTCGTGGCTCAGCCGGGGTGAGTTTGAGCGGCTCGAATGCGTGGAATTGCTGTTCGTCCTGGGGTACTCGAATCGTGAGGTCGCCCTCAAATTGCGACTTTCTGAACAAGCGGTTGCGAACCATAAAGATTTTGTCATTCGTAAGCTGAAGGGGGCCGCAGCGGCCGCCAAAATGCAAGACCCTGATTTGCACGAATGGAGACTCGATTGAGTCTTGCCAAGGGCAACCAATCAGGACTGAGTTTCGTCTGATTTTTTCATAGTCAACTTTCCGCAGACTTTGAGATTGAATCGATTCGGGTTATTCTGCAAAGAGTCCCACTCGGAACGTCCGTCTGGGCTGATCGACTGACTCGTTGTTTCGTGGATTCCGCAATGACTGATCACTCTTCGGCACCTCGATCTTCCCACCGCTTCCTCGCGGGTCTGGTTTCCGCGGCCCTCCTGGCACCTGTGGTATCCATCCCCTTCCTGCAATCGTCTGTGAGCAGAGCTCAAGAAACCCCGGAAAGCCGCCCCACCGCAGAAGAGACTGACCCGGATTATGCCGTTCCGGATGGGACTCCCGAAGAGATCATGGAATTTGTCGAAGGCTTGCGAACTCGCAAACCCAAGTTCGGGAATCAACGTGAGGCACTGGATCACGCGGTGCGGACTCAACGTTCGTTCATCAGTGCTGGCGATAAAATTTTAAAACAGGAAATCGATCCCAAAACGGCGGCGAAAGCAGCCCAATTGAAACTGGGGGCTTTAACGTTGCTTGCGTCCAATGGGATCGGTGACACAGCGACCGAAGCGATGGTCGCCGTCAACCAGCTGAAAACCGATGAACGACCTGAGGTCGTGAAGGTCGCGAATCAGTTCTGGACCCCGATTCGGATTAATCATCTCGGTGCGTTGTCCGATGCCGATCGAAAGCGGTTTGCAGAAGAAATCCTCAAGTCGGTCGTGGACTCAAAATTTGCCCGAGAAACAATCGGGATGGCAACCCAGCTGGGAACGAAACTGGCCAGCAAAGGTCATGCAGAAGAAGCCGGAGTTTTGTACGACCAACTGGCGAAGCTGGCCAGCGAAGCCGAAGACCCCAAGGTCCAAGAGGCCGCCAAACGCTTCGCGGGACAGGGCCGTCGCGTTCGACTCCCCGGACAATTCATGGCCATCGAAGGGAAGCAGTTGAATGGAGAAGCGTTGGACTGGTCCGCCTATCGTGGAAAGGTGGTCCTGGTTGACTTCTGGGCGACGTGGTGCGGCCCTTGTATTGCCGAACTCCCCAACGTCAAAGCGAACTACGAAAAATTTCACGACAAAGGATTCGAAGTTGTCGGGATCAGCCTCGATCGTTCGCGTGAGCCGCTCGACAAGTTTATTGAGAATGAAGAAATTCCCTGGAGCCAGTTGTACGACGAAGAGGTGCAAAAGGATAAGGGCTGGAATCATCCGATGGCCGAGTACTTCGGGATTAACGCCATTCCTGCCGCAATCCTGGTTGATAAAAAGGGAAACGTCGTTTCGCTGAATGCTCGCGGGCCGGAATTGACGAAACAGCTGGAAAAGCTGTTGGGAGAGTAGGAGAGGCGGTTTTCAGTGGCCAGTGGCTGCTTGTGGGGTGATTGAGCTAACACTGAGCGGGTTGTTGGGGACTCGCTGAATCAGGGTTCGTTCCCCGGCCATTCCCGGCAGACGAACTGGCAGTCAGGTCTTTCGACCATGATGGCGGCCCCGTAGTGAGGATCGACTTCGAGCGTCCGGATCGTCCAGCGGGCTGGTTCGTCGGGTAAGTCGTCGACATGAATCAGTGCGGCAGGGCGATCGGGATCGATTTCTACAGAGAAACTGCTGAGCGGCAATGACAAGCCGCTCCCCTTCGCCTTGATATAGGCTTCTTTGCAGGTCCAGCCCCGATAAAACCCCGCCTGTTGCTGGTGCGCCGGAAGTTTGAACAGCGTTTTGGCTTCTGCTGGCGAGAAATAACGCTCTGCCAATCTCAGGATCTCGACCGAAGAATTGTATTCTTCAACGTCAATGCCGATTGCCGAACCCCGCGTCAGGGCAATCAGACCAATCTCACCCGAGTGCGAAACATTAAACTCGAGTTTGGATTCCATGCTTGAGGAAATGGATTGAATGGGGAGACCCATTTTTGTCTCGATCCGGTGAATGGATCCGATCTCGGGCTTCCCTTGTGGCCCATACTCGAACTCGATCTCCTGCGGTGGGAGATGCAAATGGGATCCCAGCAGTTGACGCAGCGCTGCGCGACAGATGATGAATTGACGACGGGGTGCATCAAATCGAAATCGTGCCGCACGAGCCTGTTCTGCTGCGGTCAAAACTTCCCCCAGCGGGACCCAGCGTTCACGTGGTAAATCGAGATTCAGCCGTATAACTTGAACCGTTCCAGGGACCAGTTCCGCCGGCAAATCCGGCGCTAGCGGCCAGAGTGAATTCACTACGGCCTCCCCTTAGTTGGATGAGATCCCATTTGACTCGCCGAACCCGCTGCATGGAATGAATTGAAATTGAATGCATTGAATACGGAGGAGCTTGATTTCATTATCAGATTCATTGCCTGATATCCCACGCCCCGCGCCACCCGACCCAGAACCGGCTCGCGAACCCGTTCACCCCACAGCGGGACCTGCGGTTCCTGTCGATTCAATCGGTATCCGGCACAATCTCAAAAGCCCTCGCGACTTCAAGAGGAATTCGTTTGGGTATCGCCGACGCATACTCGACATACGCCCAGTCACTCGATGACCTCGCCAAGGTAACCTGATCACGGGCCCGGATGATGTGGTAGCGGCGGAGTGAGGTCACCTTTTTTAAGTTGGCGACCCAGGTGCGGACCACGATTTCGTCTCCTAATCGCGCCGAGGTCAGGTAGTCAATCTGATGCGAGCGAACCACCCACCCCTGACCCAATTCGCGATGGGCGGCAAGCGGCCAACCTTGCGCTGCGGAATGGGCCAGCGATGCAGACTGCATCCACTTCAGATACGAGATGTTATTGGCATGCCCCAATTCATCCAAATCCGGTTCACCCACAACGTGCATCCACTCATAAATCGCGGGCATCAAATCGACTCCAGCTGTAAAGAATTCCCCTCGGACGGACTCAGGTTTTTCCTCAGTTGTCGCAGTGCCAACTTCAAATTGGCCTGCGTCCAGAGCAAGGGACAAATGTCGTTGGGAACATAACGGCCTCGTTCCGAGTAATACGACTCAGGACAACGATAAGGGCCAAATCGCGAGTCGGGTGGGGTGAGTTGAGCGAGTGCACGGTTGAGATGCTCAATCTGCCGATGTCGGTCGACCGGGTCGGCCGTTCGTGCTGACCTCAATCCGTAATGGATCGAGACAATCGGATCAAACAGGCACCATTGGGCTTCGAGGCCCGGTTCCAGCAGTCGGTCGCGGTCGGCGAGATTGTCACTGAAATCCGCCGTTCGGACATCTGCCGCCAGTTTTTCTTTATAGTTGGCACACCAGTACGAATCCCCTTGATAACGTCGAATCCCGTGATCACCCAGCAGCTGGGTTGTCACGTCCGAGACGATCTGGTCAGCCATCTCGCCCGAGACGATTTGATAGGGATAAATCAGGAATAAAAGTGCGGCATCGTACCGACGATGTTTTTGCGGGTCTGACTGATTGCATTCCCAGGGAAGAATGGTCGCCAGTCCTTTTTGACCGTCAGTCGGAATGGGTTGGCTCGAAACCTGTTGCCAGGATTGCAGCCCCGCTGTTGCAACACCGATACTCGACGCCGCAATCTTGCGAACCTCTTCCCAGTGGCCGCTGTCTTCATCATCCCAATACTTGATAGCGATTAAGAACTTGGCCACGTGTTCGAGCAGCTTCCGTTCCGCCTCGTTCCAGGCACATTCGTGTTCCATTCTGCTGGCAAGCCACAGAAAGCCTCCCAATGCATCGTTCTGGGCGTGCGACCATTTCTCGTCGAGTTCGTTCAGGTGGTGGCCATCGAAACGAATATGAGGACGATTCATCACGTCCGCAGGATCGACCTGTCCTGTCATGATCTCGGTAAACCGGTGCTGGTGTTTGACAAAATAGGCCATTAATGACCGCGTTGCCCTGACCGCTTTGTCCGTCTCGCCCCATTCCCGGTGTGCATTGGCAATATGCACATTGTCGCGAACCCAGACATTGCGATAGCCAGTCAGCTCAAAATCTCCCCCCTCGCCTGCGGCAGCCGAGAAGAGCCCGTTGGGAAGGGTCGGGAATCGAAACGTCCCCTGATCTTCGAGAAACTGACTCAACCGAACAACATCTTCGTGCGAACAATCACTGCGTAACGAGGGTGGGCTTGGTGTCCGAGCCATGGTCTCTTCCTTGAGTTCCCCAGACGGCCCGCCAAGGACCGTCGTGAGCTTGTCAGATGCTTGCCTACTGGACCAGTCCTTTGGTGAGCGACATAAAGGCGGTTTCGAGATTGACTTCCTCTTCACGAAATAATGTGAGCTGAAAGCCCTCCGTGATTAAGAGTGTCGGCAGAGAACTATAGTCGAAGGTATCTGCCTTCAGCGTGGCGTCGATGGTCCCTTTGACAATGTCGACATGCGAAACGAGTTCATGCTTTTGCAGTAAGGCGGCCGCTTTTTCCAGGTTCTCTTTCACGCGAATCTGCAGCATGATCTGCTGACGCGCCTTCCGCATCACTTCGTCGACATAGCCATCAATGATCAGATTTCCTTTTTCGATCATCCCCACACGCGTACAAACGTCGGCCAATTCCGGCAGGATGTGGCTCGATACAATCACCGTTTTTTTCAGTTCACCCAGTTTTTTCAGCAGGTTACGAATTTCAATTCGGGCACGGGGGTCCAAGCCGCTGGCTGGTTCATCCAGCAGCAACACCTGAGGTTCATGCAACAAGGTTCGCGCCAACCCGATCCGTTGGGTTTGACCGCGTGAGAGCTGATTGACCATGGCATCGCGTTTGAATGCCATGTCGACCAGTTCGAGTTTTTCTTCACAGATTTTTCGTCGCGAAGGACCATTGATGCGGTAGGCCGAGGCGAAAAATTCGAGGTACTCGATGACAGTCATGTCATCGTAGACGCCGAAAAAGTCTGGCATGTACCCGACCAGTCGCCGAATCTCGCGCGGGTCATTGTAGATCGACTTGCCACAGATGTACGCCTCGCCGTAATCGGGCGTCAGCAATGTGGCAATCATCCGCATGGTGGTCGTTTTTCCCGATCCGTTGGGACCGATAAACCCAAACACATCGCCTTCCTTCAACGAGAGATTAATCTCGTTGACCGCGATCAGATGGCCATAACGTTTGGTGAGCTGGCGGGTTTCAATCATGATCGTCAGTCAAAGCGTAATGAGGAAAAATCGGGGCCGGATGCGAAACAAATTGTCGAAAAATCGGTCAGGAACGTCCGTCACTAGTCAGGGACAACGCGTTTCAAATCGTTCATCAGTTCTCCCGACTTGTAGACGGGAAGGATCAGGCGAACAAACGAGGCTTCGCGATCAGGAGTTAAGACCTGTTGATCCTGCCGCAGGGTCGCCAGGGGTTGATCGATACGTCCAAACAGCACGGCACGTCCGAGTTTGATCAATTGCGAGCAGTCCTGGTCATGCAGCATTTGATTGGTCAAACCGGTGTAACGTTCCCCGCCCACTTCATCGTGAAAGGTCAGGATCCGGATGACATTGAGTGGATCCAGCGACAACGGGTCGTAGGACGAATGCTGATGTGCGGGATCGCTCGCGGCCCGCGCACCAAAACGGGGGGTCGCCATTGTCAGGATTCCCGTCAGGTAAGGTCGCAATTCCCGCTGAAAGACACTCGGTTGTTCGACGCGCCAGACTTGCTCTTGCTTGAGTGGAATCGAGCGGGGATCGTCGCGGGATTTCAGCTGGCGGTAAACGCGATTTTGATAGACGATCATCCAGTCTTCGATCGGGGTTGCGAATCGATGCAAAATCGTTCCCGTCAGGCTTCCTGCAGGAGTTGCCCGCAGCTGACATTCGACCAACCCCTCAGCGGACGAGATGCTGTCGCCGACCAGCGACTTCGAGCTCCACTGCATAATCGGAATTTGATTCAGTTCGCCATTCGCCGGCTGTTCGTATAAGGCTCCTTGCTCGAGCCCTTTTTCTCGCAACATCCCGCCAAAAGTCGCTTCCGGAACCCCTTCCCAACTGATTCGCCCAACCGGCTTTTGCTGTGGATCCTTGATCAAAGAAACCGGTTCCATCGTGAGCGAAGTTTGGACCGTCTGGGGACTGTAAAGACTCAGGTAATGTCGAGCATGAACCGAGTTGGAACTGACATCGACATTCACGATATTCAACTGATTGGCCCGAAAGGAGCGTCCATTCGAGGAATTGGCGAGAGCCGAGGCCACGACGGAGGTCCCCACGACAAACAGGGGGAAGGTGATCCATGTCCAGTGCGGACGTTTCAACAAACGATGCACAATCAGGTAATCCAGCGGACCGATGATCAAGAGCAGGCCGAGCAACCCGATCATCGCAAACCACGGAGAGACCCGTTTCACTTCATCAAAGTGATCTTGAATCGCATGAATCTGCGTCGATAAGTCGGTGATCCCTGTGGAACTCAGCTGAGCCCCCTTGTTAATCCCTTTGTTGACCCCTTTTTCAATCGAATCGGAATTCTGGCTGTTCCCGGTCAGTCGAGCACAAAAGGGGGTGAGCCCCTTCCAATCCTTCAGCGGGCTGGTGGTCAAATCCATGGCGAGCACCGCCACCGAACCGATTCCCGAGGGGACTCGCACCAGAAACGGATTCGCACGACTCGCCGCCAGAACCTCACCCGAATCAATTTCCAGCTTGGGGATCGTCAGGCTGGATGTCTGAGGAATGCGCAGGTTTTTTCCTGAAAAGGCTTCGAGTCCACCAAACTCACGCACCGTGATCGGCTGTTCGGCAATCCGGACTGGCACCCATTCGGGTAACGATTTTCTCGCCGCGGCCTGGTCGGTTGGCAACGAAATGATGAGCCGGCCCCCCGCTGCAACCCATGCTTGCAGAGCGTCAATTTGACCCGGCTGCAGATCAGCAGTCCCGGCAATGACCAACGAATAAACCCCATCGAAGGCAAGGCCATTCGTGGGGAGATCGCTCGCCTCGATTTCCACCACTTTCACCTGCAAGCCAGTACTGACCGAACTCGCAATGGATTCAAAGCCGGCCGGTTTTCCGACGGTGACGATCAAGCGGGTGGCAGGCAGCAGTGGCAAGGGGACCCAATCGGACTTTCCGGCAACACCCGTGAGCATCGCCTCTTGAGTGCCATCATCCCGTGCGAGCCGAATTTCCAAATCCCCATTCAACCGACCAACTTTGATCAATCCTTCCAGCAGGTGATCACCTGGACCAAGCGTTTGCGTGGGGGAGAGAAACCGAACGCGATGGCCATCCGGGTCAATTGCCGTGATTTGACTGTTCAGGTTCAGGAAGGGACCATCCGTACCGACCGTATCGACATGCACGGGAACGACGACTCGCGCCCAGCGGCCGACCAGATAATTCCCCTTCCAGCCGACAGTCGGTGTTCCCTGGATCGTCGCGATCGGGCTGGCCGAATCGATCCCTGCCGAGGCGATCCCCGCCGAGACGAATGATGCACAACAGATTCCCCACAGTATGAAGAGGAAACCGATTCGAAGTGGGTCCCTACCGAGCCCAAGAGTCGCACGGGTAACCGCATGGGTGACTGCCAAGAGTCCAAATAGGGATTCCGCGACCGCGCGACTCAACGATTGCGGATCGGACGAAGTCGGTTTGACGATGATGTGATGGGGTTGGGCAGGCAATCGAAACACCGACATCAAGGGGATTCTCTTTGAGGCCGATTGCGACCGGTTCGCAATCGGCAATGGTATGATACGCTGAAAGAGCCAGAAACGTGAGCGCACCCGCCAGATTCTCGCGATCAATCGCTCAACCCCTGCGCAAACGCTTCCATCGGCAGTTCTTGACCCGTTAAGGATTTGAACAGCGAGCCGAGATAGTCGGCAAAAATTTCGGCGGGCTCAACAACCTTGCAGCCTCGATCTCGGGCTTCTCGGGTGTATCGTGATTCCCCCGGCATTTCGCTGAGGTCCATGACGGTCATCCCCTGGCGTAACAGGGACGGATTCAGTGCGGACTTTTTGGAACCAAAATCCAGCGTGTTGGTCGTCAGAACGATCACGTCGACCAATGTTTCGTACAGCTTGGCAACAGGGACGAATCGCAATTCGGATGACTGAGCGATCTTCTGGGCCTCAACTTCGTCCCCGGCACAAATGCTGACCAGACCCTGGCGACGTTTAATCCCGTGCGCCATCGAAATCGCCAGCCCTCCCGAGCCGATGATCATCGTGTTCCGTTTATCCAGCGGCCGATCCTCGGCCGATTGTTTTCCGAGTTTCGCTTCCAGAGACCGCAAAGCCGATTTCCAGACCAGGTTATGTGCCTGCCAGCCATTGCCGGTTTTGATGACCACATCACCATACTGGGCCGCCGTAGCAACCTCATCCCCCGTTGCGGCCAATCCTGCGATCCGTCGGCCTGCCAGGGGGGTCGCAATGATTGCCGGAACTTTCAGGATATCGAGCATTTTCGGCAGTTGGTCGAGCGACGAGAAGTCGAGCGGCAGGCAGCGGGTGTTCATCCCCGAGAGGTCAAATGCGGCGTTCAGAATTTTCGAGATGGCATGCTCGATCACCCCTTCGCCGACGACGCCGATGAAGCGTGTTTTGGAATCAACCTGCCGCCAGCGGTAAACATCATCCAGCTCACCAACAGTCGGTTGACCGGGAAAAGCCTCCATCCCTTTTTCCAGGGCCGCGTAAATCCAAGGTGAACCATACTTGCGGCCGAGCAGTGAAAAGGTCAATCCGCAGCGCCCCAGACCCAGGCCGACTACGGGGAGCAGTCGTTTCTGACTGACGGCAGCCAGCAGCGGCCATGCGGCTTCTAGGACATCCGTCGGCCAGGTGAACTTGACAATGTCACCCTTACAGCGAGCCGCCTCTTCGAAGGCCTCGTCGACATCCGTGAGCGGGCGTGTCATGCTGGCAAAACTGATGACTCGTTGCGTCTTACCGAAACGAGGGATCTTCATCGCCGTGGCGGGGTCGAGTTCCACATAGTCGGGCCCGGCGATGATGGCCTGTCGCAACAAGGCGAGACGTTCTTCCTCGGTTCCGTCAAACTTCCCTCCCTCCTCGGGAGGTCGGCAGGAAATCAGCACCGGCTTCTTGGAACCCGAGATCATGTCTTTGACATCGGGCTCTTTCACAAGCCGGTCGAGGCAGACTTCCACCAAATCGCATTGATTCGCGGCGTTATAAATGTCAACCTTGGCGAGTTGACGCGATTCGGGGGTGACGGAAATACAGATCATTTGATGCGACAAGCTCCCACAGGACCAACAGCAACATCCGAAGTCGAAAATTACGTACTTAGCATCATACGGAAGAAAGTCTGCCCAATGCCACAGTGAAGACGTTTAACACATGGAAGACATTCAAACAGTGAAGACAATTAAACAGTGAAGACATTTAACAGCGTGAAGACCGGGAACAGAGAAGTCGCGTCAGGCGAGCACCATGAATGAGCAGACCGTAACGTCCCAGTCCCTTCCATGAATGGTGGACTCGAGTTCCCCGCCAGCACCGATTCCGGTGAAGCCCACCCCCTGCGAAGAAAGAGTTTTGCTCGATGCCCCGTTTGTTTTACGGCAATTTTGATTTTGAACATCGGTTAGCGGATGCTGGCAATGAACCTTCTCAGGCCTTAAAGCGGCTGAATGCGGAACTCGCCTCGTCCTGGCTGGCGATCGCTGACGATGGCGACCTGATCTGGACCCCGTCCCCCATCGACACACAGTTCTGGGTCGAGGCCGTGCAGAATCAGTTGCCCAACGTCATCCCGATCACCTCGCTGGCCCATGTTCCCCGCCAGACGGAACTGATTCCCTGGGGTTGGTCTGACGAAGTCCGCAAATGGGGAACTCGGTCTGGGTGGCAGATGAATGCACCGACGGACGAGGCGATCCGGTGGGCCAACTCCCGGGCGACATCTGCAGAACTGGAACAGCGCTGGAGTGTCGGCTTACCGGATGCGGCTCGAATCGAATCGGTTGAGCAATTCCAGACGGCGCTGCCGCGATTGCTCGCGTCAAACGAACGCTGGGTCGTCAAAGCCTTGTTCAGTATGTCAGCACGGGAACGGATTCTCGGTCGGGGGCCAGCGACCGCTGCCGAAATGAATTGGATTCGGCGGCGAATTTTGGCTCAGGGGGTCGTCTTTCTCGAACCGTGGGTTGAGCGGATCGAGGAAATCGGGATGCAATTCGAAGTTCCGGCGACTGGATCACCCCGTTTGATGGGGGTGACACCGATGCGGGTCGACGAACGCGGGCAATATGCGGGGAGCATGTTTTCGCAGGATCATTCGCAGGATCATTCCGAGGATCATCCCGAGGATCAACCGGGAAATTCCTCGGATTCGCAGTGGGATCACCACGATTGGGCTGCCGCCATCACGGTGGGGCTGCGTGCAGCCGAAACCCTCCAAGCGCAGGGCTATTTCGGTCCACTGGGGATTGACGCCATGTCCTACCGAGACTCAACAGGAGCTCGGCAAATTCGTCCGCTGCAGGATATCAATGCCCGCTGGACCATGGGGCGGCTGAGTCTCGGTTGGCGACGGTTGCTAAGGCTTTATGAGCATGGGGTTTGGGTGCATGGGGCTCGGGAACATGGCGTGCAGCAAAAAGACGAAGAATCGACCGGTGATGAATCCATCCATGAAGAAGAGGTGACCAGAACGATCAGGACTTCACCGATATTTGTTGGGGGAATTCCGTGTCGGCACCAGTCGCGACTGATCTTCCACCGTGAGACCACCGCCGTCCGCCGTGAGAGCCAGCGGTGAGAACAGGATGGCTGGCAACCCATAATCAACCAGGGAAACAGACCGATCGGGGCCAGCAAAACGTCACGACGACAGAAAGTGACTTGAATTCTCTCCGTCGTGGAGTAACTTGCTTAAGATCAAAACCACAGTACTGTTGATGCAATGATCGTGCCGGTCTCGTTTGGGTCGGGGTGTTGGGTTTCACACACCGGTTCAAGTTTTCATTTCGATATCATACCGACTTTGCAATCGGTATGGTTCGCTTCGTCGCAGGAAGCTGAGTCTCCTACAAGCCACCCCCAGCGGTTGGCTGCGGTCTCTCGGCACGTTTCTGGAAGTTGGGCATGATCGTTTCGCATTCACTGCTGATTTAGAAGGCCTTTCAACGATGCCCGTCAAAGTGAAATGTACGACTTGTGACAAGGTTCTGTCGGTCCCGGATGCTGCGCGCGGGAAGGCTGTCAAATGTCCACAATGCGACACGCGGATTTCGGTTCCCGCCGAGGATGACAGTGACAGTTCCAGTTCTAGCTCCCGGCCCCGCCCCAAATCAACGACCTCGAAGCCGAAGCCAAAAAAAGCAACGCAGGTGATCGACAGCGAAGAAGGTCTGGGAAATCTCGATCTGCGTCGGGCCGAGGATACTGAAGCCCGTATTTGTCCTAAGTGCGGCTTCGACATGCAGTATCATGACGAAGAAGACTCGGAATGCCCTGAATGTGGCTACGATACCACCGCAGGGGGGCTGGGAGTTCGAGCCAAAAAGCGGGCGATGAAGGGGCCGGATCCGGCCGATTTTTATCCGGGGCTGGTAAAAGAAGCGTGGAAATTCGTTGGTCGCAACATTTTTCTCGCCTGGCGAACGGTCCTGTATACGCTGGTCTGCCTCGCGATTGCACTGAGCTGTGCCTTTCTGTACCTCTGGATTTCGATGTGGCCACCGCGCGCCTTTCTGGCGCTCTGTTTCACCATCAGCTTCCTCGTGATCCCCGGCTGGATGTGGTTTCTCGATACCGAAGTCATCAAGCTGACACTGGAACGAAAAGACAAATTCAAAAAATTAAACTTCGACTTTTTCCTGGCGAGTGCCATGGGAGGGGCGTTTATTTTCTGGAGCATCGTCGTTCTGTTGCCACTGGTGGCACTCCCCGCCGGACTCGGTTATCTGCTGGTCAACTATTCTGGGATGCCGAGTTTTGTCTTGCCCCTTTGTGTCGGAATCGGATCGATTCCGGCGGTCTGGATGCTTCCCGTCGTCATGTCACACATGTCGATGCCGGTGCAATACAAAGGCTGGATGGTCTGGAAGATGGTCCCCGTGTGGCTCAAAAACCTGAAGCCGCTTTCGGTTTGGATCCTTTGGTTTCTGATCACCAACATTCCCAATATCGCGGGAGTCGCCACGATTGCGGCAGTCTCTGGAGAAGAGATTTCCGGCATTGTGAACATCATGGAAGAGAATGCCCGCATCGAGCGGATTAAATTTCAACGGATTCAGAATCCGAACACCCAGAAAAAAGGTCAAAAAGCACCAGTACTGGAACCGTTGCCCGAGACCCGATCCGTGAACCTGAAGCCGCTGATTCTCCCCTGTGTGATCCTTGCCGTGATGGCACTGATCAATGGTTTTACCAGCCTGTTTAACATGCGAACCAACGGTCAGTTCACGTACTACAACAAGGCGTCGCTCGAACTGGTCGACAAGCTGAAAGAGTATAAATATAAGGCAAAAGAAAAACGGGACGAAGACGAAGACGACAAGCCAAAAACCCTTGTCCAGCACGGTGTCGACGGCTTTGTCTTTGTGATGGTGTTTGGTTTGGTGGGGCTGGTGGGGGGAATGTTGTACGGTTCGTTCACCGACGCAGGGACCACGAAAGGGATCGTCGGAGGAATGCTGATCGGCATGATTCTCTCGTGGATCGTGGCCCATATCAACGGCATCAAAGACGGCTATCAGGATAGTGCAATGTGGGGATCGTTGAATCTGATTCCCATTATTCCCGGCTTTATCTTCGTCTCGAAGAACTGGGAGTATCGCCAGACTTTGTTTTTCCAGTACCTGTTCTCGATCCTCTCGGTGATTGGGATGATCATCGCCGCCTTTGCGGTTGAAGTACTCCCCATCCGTTATTCCGAGAGTGCCGCAGCCCCAGCGGGCGGAGCACCCGCTGCGGGAGCACCCGCCGGGATGCAGAACCAGATGATGCCGGGACAAATGGGTCCTCCAGGGGGGGCACCCGGTGGACCTCCAGGTGGCGCACCGGGCCAAATGATGGCGCCTGGCCAACCACCCTCCGGCATGCCGAACTAACAGAGACTTGGCTACCACGGCGGCCATCCCAGCGGACGACCTGAGTTTTACGACTTCCCTGCTGGGAACTGCTGGGATACGGCTTATCCCAGATTGCGTTTCCGACAACAAATTTCGCTCGTAATCCAGATCACCAACGAAGGTTTTCGCGGTTAATACTCGGAATGCACTTATAGGCAGCAGCGACCAGAGGCTATTTAACAAGACATCGGATCACGTAAAGTCGAGAAGAATAGGACTTATGCGACTGATAGGACCGATGGGACTGATAGGGTGATGGGACCGATAGGGTTATGGGACCGATAGGGTGATGGCCTGGGTTTTCGGGGATGGCTCGGGGGTGCTACGTGGGGTCGGTCGGAGCCGATTGCGGGGCTTTTTGTGCCTCGAATGCGCGCTTCATGGCCGAGTAGCGGCGTTCCAGGAAGACGATGATCAGAATGATGATCGGTATCCCGCCCCACTTGATGAAGATGTTGTCCTGCAGGTTCTCGGGCAAACTGTCTTTCACCGCCACGACCAGAAATAACATCGCGGCATTCCCAACCACCGCACCAATCGTACTCCCCCAAAAGATGGCCCAGCGCGAGAGGCCCAGCAACCGACCAAAAATTGCACCACCAACACTTCCCGTTGCCGCCAGTGGAAAGGCGATAAAGGCGAGTAGTCCCAGGAACGTCATCCGCTTCATCCAGGGCTGGTGTGCCAGAATAAATTCACTGTCACTCGAAAGCGAGGCAATCTTGGGGCCGATCCAGGGGACCCGGAACATGAAACCGACGTGGAACGCAAAGAACAACGCGACCATGGCGTCCTGATAGGTCACCATCCAGAACAGGTCATAGGGGGTTAAACCGGGAAACGGCGTAATGATCGAAAACCGACCCAGAAACGCGAAAGAAAATCCGGTTGCGACCAGCAGTTCCCAGCAAAACTTGGGTCCGGAAACAACATAAATCACGCCAAACAGAACCAGCGTGACGACCAACGGGCCAATCAGTGTTCCGAGCCAAAGTGGAAAGTAGTTCTTGTGAAAGTTCTTTTCGAACTTCAAAAAAGACTCTAACAGACGCTCGTGCTCGACGGCGTCTGGAACAACAATACTGTGATCGTGGGAGGTGGATTGATCGGACATGTCTGTGTCAAAAAACTCAGTCGGCATCCGAAAAGTAAGGAAAAATTCCAATCACGTGAGGCCCCTGTACGACCCGCGGGCCCTCACACAATTCTTGTATCGTCAACGATCCCAAGACCGATTGCAAGCGGCAAATCCCAGATTTCAATTCGAAGATTGCCACCAAACCACCGGCTAAGGCATGATGCTTTGAATCGGACCCCAGATCCATCCAGGAAAGAAAAACAAGCCGATCGTCCCCATCAGGCAGATCCCCGCAGCAAGCAGCGAAGGGGCCTCGATCTGGATTTCGGTTTCACTTCGATCAACCGGATCACGCAAGAACATGACGCCGATGATCTTCAGATAGTACCACGCACCCAACGCCGCATTGATCGCCAGCACCACCGCCAGCCAGCGACTCGATTCAAATCCCTGTGACCAGGCTGCGAAGAACAAGTTCAGCTTGCCGAGGAAGCCGGCAGTCGGGGGAAGTCCCGCCAGACTGAAGAGGAAAATCGCCAGCACCAGTGCCAAGCCTGGACGTGTTCGTGACAGTCCCGAGAGATCGTCGTAGGTTTCGATCCGCTTGTTGACGCGACTGGCAGCAATCAACACGGCGAAGGTTCCGAGTGTCATGGAACCGTAGACCGCCAGATAGAATAACATGGCACCAATGCCACTCACCGAATGAGCCACTGGTTGGCTGAGAACCTCTTTGGGAATCTCGTGTTCCATGCCGACAACTAGTCCAACGATCATGTACCCCGCGTGCGAAACGCTGGAATAGGCGAGCAGGCGACGAATGTCGGTCTGCATCAGGGCCATCAGGTTTCCGACAAACATCGTAATGACCGCCAGCCACCAGAGCAGTGGAATCGCTGCCGGGTTCATCGACCATGAGGTCGCGGCCTGCTCGGCCCCAGTCGCGGGAACCATCAATCTCAGCAACGCCACAAACCCTGCGATCTTAGGGACGAAGGATAACATTGCCGCAGCGGAAGTCGGAGATCCCTGAAAGACATCCGGAGCATAAAAGTGAAACGGAACCGCGGTCAGGCGGAAACCGAGACCTGCGATCAGCATCACGGTTGCCACCGCCACTAAAGGATTGACCTGGTGCGGGCCAGCCGAGAATGCGGCATGAATCCCCGCCAGGCTGGTGGTTCCCGTCGCTCCGTAGAGATAGCTCATCCCGAAGAGCACGATTGCCGAGGAAAAGATGCTCAGCAGGAAGTATTTGAGAGTCGCTTCCTGGGCGGGAGCGTCCCGACGAGGAAGTAGCAGAAAGAGGTAAGTCGGAATACTGACCAGTTCCAGCGCCACGAACAACCCGATCAGGTCGTTGGACGCTGCGATCAGATTGACCCCCGCGAGGATCGCCAGCAGGCAGGCGTGGCTTTCTGCCGAGCGGGAATCATCGGCTTGATTCCAGTGCAATAACACCAGCACTGCCCCGAAAAAGAGGGTCAGGCCACGGATGTACCAGGTCAATTCGTCCAGCACGAAAGGGCCCATCGTGCGGGGGACGGGTGGACTTTGCCACCAGACACATCCGGCGATCACCAGGGTTAACAGGGAAAGGAATCCCCAACGGTGTCTCAAACCGACCGGCGCTTCGCCCCGCTCATTCACCAGGAAAGGGGCTGCAAAGAAGATCAGGCAGACCCCCGCCAGCATCACCGCTTCGGGGGCGATGAGCGACAAGGCTCCGTTTAATTGTTGGATGGCTTCGTTCACGGGCGGACCTCCGAGCCGAGAGCCACGCTCGGCGAATGCTTCAAGGGTTCATTGACCACGGCAGTTGCTTTAACCGCTTTCATTTCGTACAGACTGGCCACCGCTTCGACATCCGGTCGGATGAGATTCAGCAGTGGTTGCGGAAACAGACCTAACAACAAACATAACGTGAGCAGCGGAGCCAGTGCGACCACCTCGCGAGCATTCAGGTCGGTCACCGATTCATGATCATGACCGTGACTCTCGGCCGGAACTTTCACCGCTCCGAAGAACGCGTGTTGCAAGACACCGAGCAGATACCAGGCACCGAGCACAACACCCAAGGCTCCCAAGGCGGAAAAGAGAACTCCAATCCCATCACCGGCACGAAACATCCCCGCCAGACAGAGAAACTCACCCACAAACCCATTCAGGCCGGGGAGTCCAATACTGGCAAACGAGGTAAAGACCATTGCCACCGCGAGCAGCGGAAGTTTCGTGGCAAGCCCGCCAAGTTCATTCAACTGACGTGTGTGATAACGTTCGTAGAACATCCCGACGATGCAGAAGAGCGCCCCGGTCGAGAGGCCGTGGTTAATCATCTGCAGGACCCCACCACTGATCCCTTCGATATTCAATGCGAACAAGCCCAGCATGCAAAAGCCAAGGTGTGCGACCGAACTGTAGGCGACCAGCTTCTTGATATCGTTCTGAGCTAAAGCACAAAACGATCCATAGACAATGCCGATGGAAGCCATCGTGCCGATTACGGGCAAGCCGGTATTCAGACAGGCATCAGGTAACATCGGCAACAGCATCCGCAGGAAACCATAAGTTCCTAGTTTCAGCAGCACACCCGCCAGCAAAATTGAGCCTGCAGTGGGTGCCTCAACGTGAGCCAGTGGCAGCCAGGTATGGAACGGAAAGAGGGGCACTTTGACCATAAACCCGGCAGCGATCATCAGGAACAGGATGAACTGAGTTTCGGCGGGCAACGGGTGCTCCGTCAGCGTTTTGGCCAGATCGGGAATCGAGAATGGCGTGACCAGGGTCGGGTTCGCTTTGACAGTCGTGACCACCATGGAAACCAGACCAAGCAGCGTGATCAAGCTTCCTGCCAAGGTGTAAACAAAAAACTTGCCAGCGGCATAACGCCGCAGCGGGCCACCCCAGATCCCAACCAGAAAGAACAGGGGGATCAGAGTGAATTCAAAAAAGACGTAAAACAGCAGAATATCGAACGAGCAAAAGACCCCAATCAAACCGGTTTCGAGAATCAGCAGACAGGCATAGAACTCGGCCGCCCGATCCTTGATAGCGGTCCACGAGACCAGCACGGACGAGATCGTCAGGATGGTGGTCAGCAGCACGAGTGCCAGACTGATTCCGTCCAGTCCGAGGAAGAACTCCATCTTGATTGCGGGGCTATCTGGTCCGGACGCCGAAACGGGTCCCGCCACCGATAAATCGAGCCACGTCTGCCGCAGCACTAATTGCGGATGGACGGGGCCACGTTCATGGCTTTCAATCGCTGGCAACGCCAGGTACTGGGCAGCAACTCCCCAGGAAACAAAGAACGTTGCGACCGTGGCGATCAGGGCCACCCAACGGGCGCGGACTGCCGACGCTTGCGGATCGAGCAGCAACAACGCTACCGCCGCAAGGGCAGGCAAAAAAATCATGACAACTAACAAACTGGGCATCGAAGAATCTTCCTCACATCGTTCCCGACGTCGTGACCGCCAACGCTCTGAGCACCGTGATCAGGCAAACCAAAAGCCCGATCATCATCACCATGGCGTAGTTTTGGACCATCCCGTTCTGGATCGGACGGAGCACACTGCCGAACAGGGCAGGAATGAATCCCACACAATCCACCAGTGTATCGATGACCCAACGATCGAACAGTTCACACACTTTTGCAAACCCACGCAGCGGGCTGGCGATAAACTTGTACCCACACCAGTCGATAAATAGACCTTCGTTCGAAACCAAAAAGGGGATCGGTAAGCGATTTTTCAGGTTCTCGGCAGTTTTTGGTGATCGGACATACATCAGATAAGCGACGCCAATCCCACCGATCGCCAGAACCGAGCTCACCCCCATCATCAACCAGTCCATCGGGAACTCGTGTCCCTCGGGGAACCCGGGTGTATGATGCAGATAGTGGGCGTACAAATGGGTCGGACCTGAGATCAGTCCCACAACCAGAGCCGCACCGGCCAGAATGGCGAGCGGACCTGCCATCGCGGGTGGTGCATCATGCGGATGATGTCCCGCCTCTTCTGGAAACTTCTCGTCACCCCAGAAAGTCATAAAGTAAGCACGGAAAGTATAGAAGGCGGTCATCAACGAGGTCAGCAAGGCAATCCCAAGAATGACGCTGTAAAAGCCACCATGTTCGGATCCGCGGGACGCGGCAGCCAACACGGCCAGGATTTCGTCTTTACTCCAGAACCCTGACAGCAAAGGGACACCAGCCAGGGCGAGTGCCCCGGCGAGAAACGTCCAATGCGTGATGGGCAACGCCTTCCGCAGTCCACTGAAGCGACGCATATCAATCACGTCACCCATCGCATGCATCACGGAACCTGCGGAAAGAAACAAGACCGCCTTGAAGAAGGCGTGAGTAAACATGTGGAACATGGCAAACGTGACGGCAGGAACAGCCAATTCAGCACCACCACCGGCGGCACCCAATGCCATGAACATGTAGCCGAGTTGACTCACGGTCGAATAAGCCAAGACTCGTTTCAAATCGTATTGCGTCAACGCCGTGATGGCGGCGATCAAGGCCGTCGCAGCCCCGATACCCGCGACAATCATTTGCACCTGAGGTGCATGGACGAAGAACGGTGTGCAACGGGCGACCAGATAGACCCCCGCAGTCACCATGGTGGCAGCGTGAATCAAAGCCGAAACAGGAGTCGGCCCTTCCATCGCGTCAGGCAACCAGACTTGCAGAGGAAATTGAGCCGATTTTCCGACCGCACCGACAAAGAGCAGCAGGCAAATCCAATGGAACATTTCGGGTTGGCTTTTCAAAACCTCGGCAATCCGCTGAGGTGATTCAAAGAGCGTCTGAAAATCGAGTGTTCCAAACGTTTGCCAGATCAGAAAAATGGCCAGAATGAAGCCGAAGTCCCCAATCCGATTAACCACAAACGCTTTCTTGGCTGCCGCAGCGGCACTCGGTTTGTGGAACCAGAATCCAATCAGCAAGTAACTGCAAAGACCCACCGCTTCCCAGAAAACGAACAGTAATAAAAAGTTTCCCGCAAGCACCAACATACACATCGAAAACACGAACAACGCCATCGCGGCAAAGAAGCGCGGATAGCCAGGATCCCCCTTCATATAGCTGCTGGCAAAAATGGCGACAAGCAGGCTGACCGAAGTCACCATAGTCAACATCAGGGCAGACATGGCATCGGCACGCAGTTTGACGGGAATATCAATCGTGCCAATCTGAATCCACTGATACACCGTGGTGACAACCGAGTGACTCGGTTCATGCTCATGCCCGAAACCATGAGGCACGACGACGGTGAGCAAGTACAGCGATGCGACCAATGCGACCGCGAGCCCGATCACCAAGGGGCGATGGGCGTATTGGCGACGGATGACATGTCCTACCAACACGATCCACAGGCACGCCAGCAGCGGGGCGGCGGGAATCAGCCAGAGCACGTTTTCTTGTAACCAGTCAGTCACGGTCAACTCCGCGTTTGCGTTCGCACATTCAATCTGGAACCAAGCCCCAGGCGGTCAGGCCTAGGGCATTTTTCGTCGAGCTTCGGTTTTCGTGTGATAGACTCGAACCAGCTCATTCGCTTCAGAGTCAGGTTTTTGTCGGTGTTGTCGGCTGCGTTTTGGGCATGCGTCCGGATGGTGACAGATGCGGATAGTCCGCATTCGGATCAACCGGAACTTGCACAGGCAGGTTCGACGGGCTGGTAAAGACTGGCAAGTCGTCTTCCCCCAGTTTCCCCCAGAGCAGCACATCCAACGACTTGCGTCGCTGATAAAGCGACAGGATCAGTGAAAGCCCCAGACCCGCTTCACAAGCGGCGATCGTCAACACGAAGATCGTGAAGACTTGTCCCTGCGGGTTGCCGTGATAGCGACTGAACGCCGTCAAATTAATTGAAACACCATGCAGCATCAGCTCGGCCGAGAGCATGATTAAGATCAAATTGCGGCGAGTTAAAAAACCGATCACGCCTAATACGAACAAGGTCGCACCAACGATCAGCTGACTTTCCAAAGCAGTAGCGGTCATCTCAGAAACTTGGGTCATAGTGTTCCTTGTGACCTCCGTGGTGCAATCGCGATCGCACCAATTGTGGCAATTAATAAAACCGTTCCCGCCAATTCCACTGCAAACAAATAATCACCAAACAGCGAACGTCCCAGCACCCGCAACGAGCCGATTTCATGTGGGTTATCCGGAGGATGCTGACTCAGAGGATTCGGCTGAAGTTCCACAGGAACGGTAATGAACTGACCTGGCATGGCATGCTGACTCGCGTCTGGCCCGCCGATGTGGCCCCATTCCTGCAGGGTGAATAACAAGGCACCCAACAGAATGAAGGCCCCCAGGGAAGCCATCGCCGGTTGCAGTGGCTGCTGATCATAGTTTCCGATTGTTCCCGATTGTTGAGCCAGCATGATCACGAACAGGAAGGTGACGATGATCGCCCCTGCATAGACGATAATCGTCGCTGCGGCGAGGAACGGAGCACTGTTCAGCAGGAACAATCCACAAACCGATAACGTCACCAGGGCAAACCACAGAGCGGAATAGACTGGATTTCGATCGGTAATCATCAGTGCCGCACTGATCACACTTCCCGCAGCAAACAAGAAGAACAGCGCATTGCGCACGAGATCTCCCGCTGGTGGAAGCAGCATCATTTGCATGATTAGGATTGCCGCCAATCCGGCGAGACCACCGAGGATTCGGGGGCGTTTCCGTTCGGATGGCATCAATAACCAAACGGCCAACCAGCCCAACCCCAATGGGATCAGCAGCAGTCCGTTTTCCTCAGTCCATTCCATCGCGATCAACCCTCTTTCCATTATTCAATCACGCCGGCCGAAACCGACTTTGCGGCCCGGTCGTCTCCCCGGACCGAAGTGGCTGGTCCCAGCGTATGCAATTCCGTGAAGTCACTGGCGTGACCGATTTTTCCTTTGTGTGTCCGGACGGGATCCTTACCAGAATCCTTCGTCTGATCAAACACACTCAATAGTTTTTCCTTGTCAAACAGCATCTCTTTTCGGGTCATCCCGGTCAGGTCAAAAATGCTGGTCAATTCAATCGAATCGACCGGACAAGCTTCTTCGCACATACCGCAGTAAATGCATTTCAGTTCGTCAATCACGAATGACTTCGGAAATTTGTCCCGATCAGCCCACAGAGGATCGTCTTTCGGAGCATCCTGGGCAACGATATCAATGCAATGTGCAGGACAGGCGGTTGCACACATCATACAGGCGACGCACTTCACGCGGCCCTTATCATCCCGATTCAGCCGATGCACCCCACGGTAATGGGTAGGAAGCGTCGGCTTTTGTTCAGGATAGTACTCGGTAATCGGAGCAAAGTTCGCGACGTGCTGTCCCGTGGTCAGTAACCCGTCCAAAACTGCAGGAAGATAACTCGACTCCCAGAAGTTCATCGCTGGTTCTTCTACCCACTCAACTTCATTGGCATCAATTGGCATGATGGGTCCTCGTGATCTCCGCATCCGGCAGGGGCCGATAGTATTCTGATGATGACCCTGTGACCCGATGTCTCTCAGGGAAGCGTCATTCGGGGTAAAAAGTCAGCTGAGTTTCAATGGGCATGTGCAGGAGCATGATGCCCATGCGGCTTATCAACAGGGGGTGTGGCTCGACGCAAAAACGGGCGTTTCGCCTGCGTTCCGATCAGACCCGCCCCGAGACAAAGTAATGCGGACATCGGCAGTAACCACCAGACATTCAAATGAAACTGTTTGACGATCATTACGCAGACCACATTCAGTGTTGCCAGCGGAATCAGAACTTTCCAGGCAAGGCCCATTAACTGGTCAAAACGAAAGCGGGGAATCGTCCATCGCAACATCTGAATCACGACAATAAAGGCAAATGATTTGGTCATGAGCACCAGCATCTTGACCAGTGTCGAACCCAGATAGTTGCTGTCAGATTCGGCAATCCCCGGAAAATGCCAGCCGCCGAAGAACAGAATACTCGTCAAAAAACTGATCGTGATGACGTGAGTGTATTCACCGAGGAAAAATAACGCCCACTTCATTCCACTGTATTCGGTATGCCAACCACCGACTAATTCCTGTTCACATTCGGAAAGATCGAATGGTAATCGCTGTGCTTCGGCCATGGCCGCCGCGAAGAAAATCACACAGGCGAGCGGTTGGAACCAGATGTTCCAACCCCAAATTCCCGCGTTCGCCTGATGCAGCAAGATCTTTTCGATACTCATCGAACCCGTTAACAGGGCCAGACCAATCACGGACATACCGAGCGGGATTTCATAACTGACGACCTGAGCACTGGCCCGCATCGCACCGAGTGCACTGTATTTGTTGTTCGAGGCCCAACCACCCAGGATAATCCCGTACACGGCCAGACTTCCCACGGCGAAGATAAAGACCATCCCCAGGTCGATTCCCGGTGCAATGATATAGGGAAATTGACCATCGGTAGCACTCAGGTTACTCGGAACAGGCCCGAAGGGGACGACCGCAAACGCCAGCATCGTGGTAAAAACCGAAATGCCAGGGGCAAGGACATACAGGAACTTGTTGACATGACCTGGGATCACATCTTCCTTCATCAGCAGTTTTAACATGTCTGCCAAGGGCTGCAGTAAACCCCACGGACCGACTCGGTTCGGACCGATGCGGTCTTGCATCCAAGCCGAAAGTTTTCGTTCCAGCAAAATCAAATACGAACAGACCCCCAGATTCACCTGCAGCACGATCGCAATCGTGAGCATCGGCATGATGAACGGACGAGCCCATTCGGGAAACCAGTTGATGATTTGTTCAAGCATGTCTCAGGTCATTTTTCCTCCCTCGCCCCCGCCAGGCATTTCACCGGGCTGGTGTGAGGGATTTCGTAAAAAAAGTCACGAAGGACAACCGTTTGTCATTTCGTCGCTTAAACCACTTCATGCCGTCAAATTCGACGGCAATTATTGTTTCTTTCAGTACTCTTAAAGTGAACCGATGAAATATCAGTTCTTCATTCCTCGGCCTCAGATTTCCCGACAGGCCCTCGTCACCACTTCAGGCCATCACGACAGGCGTCGATCCGACTTCGGTCTTCGCGGCACTCAGCAGCACCCCATTTTCTCCCAGATCACCAGCACCGATCGCTGCCAATGCCGGAATCTCTTTCGCAATTTCCTGACGCAACGAGGCTGCATGGAACAATCCGCCGCGACCCAGTAAGTCAAACAAAATCCGACCATCAGGACGTGATCCTTCTGGCCCCCGCAACCCACGATGGATCGCCTGGGCGAGTCCCTTGTGGTTAACAAATGTTCCCTCTTTTTC
>CAMBQP010000018.1 GCA_945869955.1 Schlesneria paludicola DSM 18645 | reverse complement strand
TGTCGCACAGGGTGTTTGCGAGTCGAACAGGATGGCTGTGACGGATCTGCCGCAGAAACGGCAGCCCGCATCATTTTACGGCGAACAGATAGATCTCGGTTGACTCATCCCGCTTGAAGTCATTGTCGCTCGTCACGACCAGTACCCGTAGTCCCGATTTCAACAGGGGACCCAATGCGATACCCTCAATCTTCTCGGGGAACTTGGGGCCTGCGAGACCATACTCGAGCGCCAACAAGTCCAGAAACGGCTTCTTCGTCACTGGACGCACACCACTGGGTATTCCCCGCGACGGAAGTTGCTCAATCGCTTGAATATCGGTGGCCCCGGCCAGGTCAATCTCATACAGCCGCTTCACTTTCGCCATTTCGCCAGGATGTCCATCACGTTCGATTACCAGTAGCCGATGGGTGGAAATCCATTCAACTTCGCTGCAGCCCAACGATTTATCTTCTAATGGATACAAAAATTCGCGAGACGATCCGTTAGTCAGATTGAGTTCCCGCAGACGAACGTTTGTGCCGATCCGCGCATTGTGTTCATCAAGTCCCCCATCCTGAAGCAGCGGACTTTGCGTGATCAGGTACATGAGTTTCCCGTCGTCACTGAGGGCGACTCCTTCCCAGCCCCGATTATTCTGACGGCCCGAGGTGTTATGCGGTGGCAATTCGTCCGCCGGAGTCGCTCCGAGGTTTTTGATCTGGTAACGGGCGGGGGTTGCAAGATCGCGAATCCATTTTCCCTCAGGATCGAATTCGCGAACAGACGGACCATATTCCTCGGAAATCAGAAATGTTCCTTGTTTGGTGACGCGAATTCCTTCGGGGTCAAATCGAAGACTTTGCTCGGGATGTTCTCGATCAAATTGTGTGGCGCGGCCCACGAAATTCTTTCCGCTCGCGCTCGTCAACAATTTGGTCGCGACCAGTTGCGTCTTGACCGGTTGCTGAGCACTGGGGTCCACCACGATTTCCACGATCTGGATGCGGCAACGATACGAATTTGCCCCGTCATCGGGACCCCGATCGGGCAACATCACATAGCGATTTCCCACCCCAGTCCAGGCGATCGCCGATCCGTGCCCACCGAGACGATTCTGGGGGGTGCCATTTTCCTGGGGATCCGTCTCGCCAGACAGATCGGTCGCGGTCGCCGAAATCGAGGTTCTGCCTAGCAGCACGACCTCTTGTCCGAAACCAGAAAGCGGGGCCAGAAGCGGGATTACCACCAGAACGACTCGTTGCCAATTTCGACGGAGATCACTCATCACAAAACAATCCTCTCATTGATAAAAATCTACAAAGAAGACCGTTACGGAGCGACAAAAATATTTCATGAACGAATAATGAATTTTCGGTGAAGGCCACAAGTTAAGCGCGTTTGCAGGCCTCTCTGCTGGGGGAGCCAAAAATTGTAACCGTTCACAGCGAAGTGAGGACAGGCTCGTGTTTGACGGGGGTATACCGATACCACCTGCGCCGGTATGATCAGCGGAACGAACTCGATAGAGTGCGGACTCACCCTGTTCCCGTTCGCTCGACGACTGGATGCGAGCCCCAATCTGGCTGAAAATCCGGATGCCATATGATCTCGACATTCTTATCTGCCTCGCATTTCCGGCCATTACGGGGCCTGGCGATGTTGCTGTTCGTCTTGGGATGTCGTGATGCCGGATCAACGACAACAACCCAAGATTTCTCGCACACTTCCCCATCGTCCGCAGTACAATCGCCTCCAGACGATTCGACGGGACTGGCATTTCCGGCACTCAAATCGCATCGCGATCCGCATCGGGTCGAGATCACCGCTCCGACTGAGATTCAGTTTGTTGATGTCGCTGAGGAATGGGGCCTGCAGCATCACTGGCCTGAGCAACCACGGCCCATGACGGCACTCGATGCGTTTGGTGCCGGTTGCGCAGCCTTTGACTACGACAACGACGGCTGGCAAGACGTATTGCTGGTGGCGACGCCTCATCCGATTTTGTTTCACAATGACGGTGGGAACCATTTTACCAATGTCACCGAACAAAGTGGTTTGAAAAGCCTCGCGGGCCGCTGGACCGGCTGTTCGATCGGCGACTTCGATGGTGATGGACTGCTGGATCTGGTCGTAACGGGATATCACCAACTGGCCCTCTGGAAAAATCAGCGTGGTCAGCAATTTCAGGATGTGACGCAGGCCATGGGACTCGACCCCACCAATCAGGGGTATTGGGGCGCCAGTTCGGGATTCATGGATCTTGATGGTGATGGCTGGCTGGATCTGGTGATCTTGAACTATGTCATTTTCGGTCCGGAAACCCAGAAATACTGCGAGTATACTCCAGGAGTCAAATCCGGCTGCGGACCGAAAACCTATCTCCCTGAACGAGGTCAAATTTGGAAAAACATGGCCGGAAAGTCACTGCAGCTGATCCCCTCGGAGCAGGGGATGCAACAGACCCATGGTGTCGGATTGGTGCTGGCTTTTACGGACCTCGACGATGATGGCCGGATCGATTTTTATATCGGCAATGACGGTGTGGTAGCCGATCTGCTGTACAATCAGGGGACAGGGCATTTCGAGAATATCGCGGCAGTCGCAGGGGTCGCCACCTCGGACAACGGTGGAGCGGTCTCGGCGATGGGAGCGGACTGGGGCGACTTTGACCGTGATGGGAGGCTGGACCTGGCGGTGACAAACTGGTTTGGTGATTCGTTCGTGATCTTTCAAAGTGTCGGCAATCGGTTATTCGTGGATTGTGCCAAACGGACCGATCTGGCTCGCAGCTCGAAAAACCGACTGGGGTTCGGTGCCAAATGGGTCGACTTTGAAAATGATGGCTGGCTAGATCTGTTTTTTGTGAATGGACACGTGTACGACAACTCGGCAGAAATCCACGGCCCGGGTGTCCCTTTCCGTCAGCCGATGTCGCTGTACTGGAATGATCGGGGCCAGAAGCTGATTGATATTGTGCCGAAGCAAAGGGCAGAGATTCAGCGACCGATGGTCGGACGAGGTTCCGCCACCGTCGATTTTGATAATGATGGCCGCGTTGATTTATTGGCAGTCGATTTTGAGGGGCCTGCCATGTTGCTGCAGAATCGTACCGAGACGACATCGCATTGGCTGAAACTGGACCTGCGCGGCAAGGCCCCCAATCGGTTTGCCTACGGTGCGCGACTGGTGGGCCGTCGCGGTGATCAAGTCTGGATTAGTGACGTTTCCCCCGCTTCAAGCTATCTCTCTTCGAGCGATCCCCGCGTCCACTGGGGGCTGGGCGAGAATACGAGACTGGACACCCTGACGATTCATTGGCCATCGGGGGCGGAACAGACGCTACAGAATGTGGCTGCAGACCAGATTCTGCAGATCTCTCAGGATTAACCGTCACGCTCTCTTTTTTTCCAGACCTGCGGGATCGGCATGTTCATGAATCGACGAATTGTTCTCGTCTGTGTCGCGAGCCTGATCTTGATCACGGCTGTGGCGGCTCCGTTTGTCTACCCGATCTGGTCTGAGCTCCGGCGAGCCGATCTTGCTGAGACCTGCGGTGCGGCGAAAAGTGAACGTCGCTGGAATGAACTCCAAAGACTGGCCGATCGCTGGACCGCCTGGGAGCCCGAAAATGGAGAAGCCTGGATGTACCGGGGTCAGGCGGCAAGCGGACGGCAGGATTGGGAACAGGCCCTGGCCTCGTTCTGGCAAGTCCCTGACAGCGATCCGCAGGTCGTTCCCGCTCTGATTGAGGTCTCAAAACTGGCCTTCACTCGTCTGAACAATCCGTTGAAAGGAGCGGCCGCCTGTGAGCGGATTTTGCAGATCGATCCCCGTGCCGCCGGGGCACGACAGCAATTGATCGGATTCTATGCGGCCACCCTGCAGCGAGAAAAATTGCTTCGACAGATCCAGCAGGGTGTCGAGACGCAAAGCGAACCACGCGAAGCCTACGCCTATGCCTTTCTGCTGTACACCCTGCGATCGAAAGAGGGGATCGATTTGAATGAACGGTGGCTGAAAAGTTCCCCGGACGAGGAACTATTTCTGGTGGCGAGCATCCTGCAATTGCCAGACCCCAAGACCGATTCACAAGAGATCGATCTCTTTGCTCGTACTGAAGCCGAGGTTCGCACCTCGCTGGGACCTGCCAAACGGGAACGGGTCAACCAGCTCCGCGAGCGATTTCCGAAAAATCTGGAACTGTTAGCGTTTCAGGCCGAAGAACGATTTGACGCCGGAGATATCGACGGGGTCACAGCTTTGCTGTTACAGGCCCCCACAACAGCCAAACAGGATAGCCGTTTCTGGAGAATGAAAGGTTGGGTGCATGAATCCCATAATGAATGGGATGACGCAGTTGCCGCGTACGGCGAGGGACTCAGGCGACATCCCGTCGATTGGACAACCATGATTCGTTTGGCAGCGGTCGAACGCCGTCGCAACAATCGAACGGAAGTTGAACGCCTGACACAATTGGTCGATCGAGCCCAAGAGATTCGGCGGAAGTTAAGGAACCTGACCGCAGCGGAATCGGTGAATCCTACCGCGCTGATCGAGCTTGCCGACTTCTTCCAGGATTGTGGTGACACCCACATGAGCCAAGGCCTGAATCGGAGACTCGGGCGCAAGTAAAACCCTGAATATGAGTCCATTCTTCGAGCAACCCACTCGTGAAACTCGCAAGTTCGACTCGGTTGTTTACGCAGAGAATGCACTTGAACGAGAGATCACTCATCGGTGGAGCCTGCCCAGCGAACAGGCTCCACCGAAAAGTCGAGACCAACGTACTTCAGGGTACGATTAGGCGGGTGCTGCGGCCGAGGCGGTCAGCCCGATGGCTTCGGCGTACTTCAGGTAGGTTTCTACCGAAGCGATGACGACTCGTGCTTCGACTGACAGCAGTTCGATACCGACCAACGAAACCTTGACCCATGCATCGATAACGATACCTTTGTCCAGGATGCGGTCCACAACTTCAGCGAGGCTGGAACTGTCGGTCGACTTCATTACTTTGGCCATGAGAAAACTCCTTCAGGAAAACCACTTGTCCTCGCGTCTTGATTCTTGGGAGAGGACACAGTCCACCCTGACGAGGCTCTGGATATCCTACCTAGCGAACCTCGTGCCAGTCATCCTTTGTTTTTTCATTAAATCCATAAGTTGTTTATATGAATGATTTTACAGGGTGCCACAAAACAAGGGCTTCCCTCAGAGGTATTAAGCTCAGTGGGGGCGCAAGGCCACTATGTGGTATGGGAAGACTACTTTCGGTGACGGAATCCAGAAATTCGGCCCTGTGTGGCGTGGTAGACCATTACTGACGGTGTGTCATGGTCAAATCACGCTGCTCTAAGCCGCTAATCGACTAGAAACGATATCCAATCCCGGCGACGGGACCTTGGAAGCGGGCATTCCCCAGTTGGAAGTAATCATAGCCGACGAGGAGTTCTGTCGGACCGAGCATCACACCGATCGTACTCCGATTGTGAAACAGCATCGCACTCCCCAGCGAACCGACGTCGATGATGGACGAGATTGTCCAGGGGCGGCGTGGGAACCAATCGATGCCGTAGGTAAAATTGACGCCAAACTCGGGGCGGATCTGATCGGCGAGCCAGTTCACCCCGATCCCGGCGCGGAGTTGAATCTGTTCACTCTCGGCAAATCGGTACGTCAGATTGAAATCCCCGGTCCATGCGTCACGAGGTCCCGCTTGCGAACCGGTGCTCAACCAGTAGTTGGTTTCGGTATCCAATCCAATTCGATCGCTGTTTTCGAGTAGCAGCCGACCACCGAAACGTTCGAGTTCATGAGAGCTGGGGATGGCAACGGCTTGGATGTTGCCGGTCCAAGTTTGTGTTTTCCCTTTGAACGAGCTGTCAATCAATAGCGATCCGGGGAGATCATCCGCATAGGGATAATCCGGAAATTCGGCGAAATGATCGTGATCATCGTGCAGCAGAAACGAAGGGACGGCAAACGGAGTGGCAAAAAATCCCCAAAAGATTTGCCCGAAAAGATTCCCCTCCGTCGATCCCTGACAGGAACAGGGTGATTGGTTACACGTTGCACAGTGTGAACGATGGTGTTTGTGGGTCGTTTTCGCGATGGCCGTTCGACCATGCTTGTCCGAATCCGTTCGTTGTCGTGAATGTGCGGCCGATTCGAGATCAACCAATCCGTCACTCTCGCCTCGAATCACGGCCGAAGCAAGCGGTTGTCTGCCTCGCGTGGCTTCGGGGATGGCGCAGCCGATGACTGCGAGCCACCCCAGACTCACAAAACAGCAGAGCGAACGCACAGAATTCCTTCGATAAAACGACAAAAATACCATCCGGATCCCGCATTGGTTTCGTAGCGGAAAAGCGCGATTGCGTCTACGGGAAGTTGACGATTAACGACGCGCCTTGTTTTCGGTCACAACAGCAACTCTATTCCGCACTCTCCGTGCTACAGACCCCAATTCCTGAAAACGTCGCCCCATTTCCAATTCGAGCAAATTTCGATCGAAAAACCGGGTGAGAAAAACGGGACGACATCACACTTGGGCGTCGTTTAATGTAGACTAAGTCCTGATCGTGACCTGCGATGAAAGACTGGGTGGTTTTCCCGTTCTCAGGGACAACAATCGATGGCTACAAAGGGGATCACCAGACAAGCTTCCATGGCAGCAGAGAGATGAGGGACTTCCTTGATTACGCACAGGAATTTGAGCAGTCGGCAGCGATATGAGCAATCGCCCCTGCTGCGGGGAAAATCCGGTCTGCCTGAAAAAGAGGTCGAGAGCGACAATCCCCAGCGGCAAGTCTCCCGCCAGAGATCGCTGCTCGAGCTTTACCGCGAGTTATACCGTCTCTTGGCGCGCCATCGCGGCATGCTGCTCGGTTCGCTGGTGCTGCTCTCATTGGCGATGGCGATGAAGATGATCGTTCCACTCACGATGAAACTTGCGATCGATACCATCTTGCTGAGGCGATCGGTTCCCGTGTGGATCCCACCGTGGGTCCCGATTCCGTCAGATCCGAAGGGGCAACTGGTCGCCTTGTTTGGGATGGTGCTGATGTTTGCGACCCTGGGCATCGGCCTGAGTCTTCTCAGTCGCTGGTGGATCACATTGGTTTCGAAACGAACCCACATCAAGGTCAGTCGCCAAGCGTTTGAACACGCTTCGCGGCTCCCATTGCATCGCATTAACCAACTGAAGGCGGGGGGAATGACCAGCATCCTGCGAGATGATGTCAACGGGATTGGCGAACTGGTTATGAATCTGGTTTACATTCCCTGGCGTGCCAGCATGCAACTACTGATCGGGTTGGTGGCACTGATCCTCGTTGACTGGAGATTGCTGGTCTGTTCCTTGATTCTTGTCCCCACCGTGTTTTTTTCTCATCGATTATGGAGTCTGCGGTTACGGCCCATTTACCGGGAAATTCGTGGCGAACGTCAGCACCTTTCCGCCAAAACAACCGAAATTTTTGGCGGAGTTCGGATCGTGCGTGCGTTCGGTCGCCAACGGAGCGAGGTGCTGCGGTTCGTGCAGTCGATTCATTTTTTAACGCGCCTCGAATTGCTCGGCTGGCGCTGGGGTCGATCACTGGAACTTTTATGGGAATTCGCCCTTCCCTTATCGTCCGGTTTGCTCATGTTATATGGTGGACTGCGCGTGCTGGACGGGTACCTTTCGCCCGGTGAACTGATGATGTTTCTGGTTTACCTGGTGATGCTGCTGGAACCGATTGCCCTGCTCTCGAATTCCTTCACCCAGGTTCAAGGGTTGCTGGCTGGCTTTGATCGAGTTTTGGACTTGCTCGCGGAACCACGCGAAGCAGCCCTGAATGCGGGAGGTGTCAAACTTTCCAAAAATGATGTGCGCGGCGGAATCCGGCTGGATCGGGTTTCATTCCAGTACCCAAACTCAACTGCCGTGGTGCTGAAAGAGATTTCGCTGGATGTCAAACCGGGTGAGATGATTGCACTCGTCGGCCAAAGTGGTTCCGGAAAGACAACCTTATGCAATCTGATTGCCCGATTTTATGACCCCAGCCAAGGGACAATTCAATTGGATCAACGCGATCTCGGCTCGATCGACATTGATAACTATCGACAACTGCTGGGAATTGTCGAACAAGATGTCTTTCTCTTCGATGGAACGATTGCAGAAAACATCGCTTACGCTCGCCGGAATGCCACCCCGCACGAGATTGAACAGGCAGCCAAAGTGGCTCATTGCGCCGAATTCATCGAGTCCTTTCCGGATCGGTATGACACCATGATTGGTGAGCGTGGCATTCAGATGAGCGGTGGTCAGCGGCAGCGGCTGGCGATTGCGCGCGCTGTTCTCGCTGATGCCCGCATTTTGATCATGGATGAGGCAACCAGTAACCTCGATAGCGAAAGTGAGAAATGGATTCAGCTCAGTCTGGACGACGTTCTCAAGGGGCGCACCTCATTTGTCATCGCGCATCGCCTCAGTACCGTTCGTCATGCAGACCGGATCCTGGTCATGGATGGTGGCCGGATTGTCGAAATCGGTAACCATGAAACGCTCCTCGCCAAAGGGGGCCGGTATCAGGAAATGGTCGCTCTGCAATCGCTGCATGATTGATCGTGCGAGCAAACGCTGCATGACTGACAGTCCGACTTGTCACGTTCTCGTGAGATCGCCCGGCGAAAACCATTCGTTTTGGAATCGCTTTACGATTCCGTTTGCTTCAGCAATTTCCAGATCTTCATGGTTTTCCCATTTTCGACAAACCGGACTGTTTGACTCCCTTTTTCAGGAATACTCTGACAAGCCCACCAGCGATTCAACCGTTTGCTTCCCCTCTTTTCTTCCCATAATCGACGCGTTTTGATTTCTTTCCCTGCGGTTCAAGAGATACAATGAACATCCGTGAATCGGGTGCGCTTTTCACCCGCGATCTAACCCGACTCTCATTAAGATCCGTATGCCACTCTGGCCCGAACAGAACGTCACCCAGAACCTGCTGGCTAATGCCAAGGGGGGGGATCGCGCTGCGGTGAATCGACTGCTGGAACGGCATCGAGTCTCGTTACGAAAGTTGATTTCGCTCCGTCTTGACCGTCAGATTGCACGTCGAGTTGATGCCAGTGACGTGGTTCAAGATGTGTTACTGGAAGCGAATACCCGCTTGCAAGACTATCTCGCCGATCCGCGCATGCCGTTTCATTTGTGGCTACGGCAACTCGCTCAGGATCGCATGATCGATCTGCACCGCCGACATCGCGGAGCCCAGCGCCGCAGCCTTGATCGTGAACAGTCACTGGCGGTTCCTCAGTTCGCGGATCGGTCGGGGTTCGACCTGATGGGCCAGCTTGCGGATCACGAACTGACCCCGGCCGCTGCCAGTATTCGCAAAGAGCTGGAAGCACGCTTCGTTATCGCCCTCGATCAACTTGAAGACGAAGATCGCGAAATCGTCTTGATGCGTCATTTCGAACAACTCGGAAATAGCGAAGTCGCCGAGGCACTCGGACTCTCTGCGGCAGCAGCCGGGATGAGGCATCTCCGGGCACTGCGAAAATTGCGGGCCATTCTCGGCGAACGGCCCTCCCTGTCAGGATCCCCCCCAACATGAAACCGACCACCTCATTGTCTTCCAGTCATGATGAGTTACTCGTCTCGCTCCTGGATCGGGTGCTCGAGTCATCCCGTGGTGGAAGCTCTGAAGCACTCGACGCACTCGTGAAACAGCATCCCGAGTTAGCAGTCGAGCTGCGGGAGCTGTGGGCGACGATGCAGATCGCGGATGACTTCGCCAGCTTTTCGGAACTCGACAGTGAAGGCTCATCCAGCGGCGGACCACGCTTCGAGGCGACCTCGAGTCCACCGCAGGATTGTGGTGATTACGAGTTACTCGGCGAACTCGGCCGGGGGGGAATGGGGGTGGTCTACTATGCCCGGCAAAAAAGCCTCGATCGAGTTGTCGCACTGAAAATGATCCTGCGTGGCGACAATGCTTCGAATGCGGATATTGCCCGATTTCGATCCGAAGCCGAATCCGCAGCGCAGCTCAATCATCCCAACATCGTCAATGTTTATGAAGTGGGGGAATTCGAAGGACGTCCCTTTTTCAGCATGAAGCTCATCGAAGGGACTACGCTGGCGAAACGTCTGACCGATGGGCCGCTTCCCTCTCGACTCGCCGCCGAGATGCTAGGACCGATTTGCCGGGCCATTGCGGACGCGCATCGCCGGGGTGTCCTGCATCGCGATTTGAAACCGTCCAATATTCTGATTGATACCGAGGGACGAACCTATGTCACCGACTTTGGCCTCGCCAAACGACTCAACACCGATCCCGAAGATCTGGATGACGAATCCCTGTTGGCCGCCAACTTGACTTTGACAGGGGCAATTTTGGGGACACCGGGCTACATGGCACCCGAGCAGGCGGCAGGTCGGCGGGGCGAGGTGAGCGGGGCGACCGACATCTATTCGCTTGGTGCCATCTTATATGCCATGCTGACGGGACGTCCCCCCTTCCAAGCGGCCACTGCGGTCGATACGGTGCTGATGGTTCGCGAGCAAGATCCACTGCCGCCGCGAATGCTCAATCCGCAAGTCGACCCCGATCTTGAGATGATTTGCCTCAAATGTCTCCAGAAGCCCGCCGACTTGCGATACGCCACGGCCGATGATCTCGCGGATGATCTGGACGCGTTTTTGAAGAGTGAACCGATTTCCGCTCGATCGTCACAATTTTCGCAAATCATTTCCCTCGCTTTTCGCGAAACACACCACGCCGCGATTTTGGAAAACTGGGGTCTATTGTGGATGTGGCATAGCCTGGTGGTGCTGCTGATCTGCGTCATCACCAATATCATTCATTCCCAAGGGGTCACAGACTGGTGGACTTATGCCACACTGTGGTCCGTCAGTTCCATCGGCTGGGCTCTGATTTTCTGGGAATTGCGCCGTCGTTCGGGGCCCATCACGTTCGTCGAACGGCAGATTGCTCACGTCTGGGCAGGAAGCGTCGGCAGCAGTATCTTCCTGTATTTGCTGGAACCCATTATTCAACTGAAGGTGCTGACGCTCTCACCGGTGCTCGCCCTGATTGCCGGGAATGTTTTCTTTGCCAAAGCAGGAATCTTGTCCGGCAAGTTTTACGTGCAGGGGGTCGCACTCTATCTCACCGCGATTCTGATGGCCATCTTGCAGGAATATCCGAAAATCGATTTTGGTCTGTCGCTGCTGGGAATCGTGCTGGGCTGCTGTTTCTTCTTTCCTGGCTGGAAATACCATCGTCAGAGGTCGCTGAGGACTTCGCATAACCGAGTCATACCGCGCTAAGTTGAGAGACTGTCTTGGTGGAGTTCCGCAATGAAAAAGGGGATTCGCCTGCTGGACTCAGCACATCCGTGTATTGGTGATCGCATCGACCCCGGTCAATAGACCAGGTTTGGCTCTTCGATTGGCTTCTCGCGATTCGGCCCGGAAAGCAAGTCGTTATTTCTTCAGGTTGAATAATCGAAACAGCGGGGTTTGCAGCAACGACTGGCGAAAATGGTTGCGATAACCATCGAGTAATTGTGGCATGAGTGATTCGTTCGCAGCGACGACCATCAGCGTCACCGCCCCCATTTCGTTCGTCGACTCCTCACCAAATCGCACCCGAACGGGAGGATCGCTGGGGTTTCGCGGATTATCAACGGAATTGTCATAGGTAATTCGGGACCGCAGCACGGTTCCCTGGGGAAGCGAAAGATATTCGGCGAAACGGTATTGTTCCTGCCAGGCAAAATCCCAATCAGGGATCGACAATAAGACGCGTGTTTCCCCACTAGGAAGTGTGGCGGTCATGGTCATCGATTTACCAAGGTAGTGCGCATGTGCGCCGACGCCAAAGGCTTGCACAGCGACAGGAAGCGCGAACGAATCCTCAATCACATACTCGGCTTTCCCCGGCGGAATATCAATATTCTTGAACGCCCCAAATGCCGTCGGGAGCTGGATTGCGGTGAAGCGGCGAGTGATCGGTTCGTTCGCAAAATAGATCCCAACCGTCGAAGCTTCTTCCTCGGTTTTTCCCGAGGGATGAAAATGTGTCGCGAGAATCAGGTCGGACCCGGCTGGCAAGCGATAGGCCAGCCCTTCGGGCAACGGTTGTGGACGGGCACCCAGCGCCCAGCCTCCCAGTGTCCCAAAGGTAGCGGGCTTTGCTTTGCCGATGTTCTCGAGTGGATTCAGGCCGTTCCCATTCTGTGGCCCCGTCGAGGGTGTGGCCTCCTCTTCCGCCGCATCCGCCGCCAGGACCGGTGGTCCGCCACGAAGTCGCATCATGGCCCCCATTCCCCCCTTAAATCCCGTTTGCGGATCTTCCTCGTCCAGCGTTCGCGCCAAGCCATTCGATTCAAAGAAAAATAACGAATGATGGACGACCGATCGGGCGCGGGGTCGAAAGTCGATCGCCTTCACCCATCGATCCGTTTTCAGTCCGAGCGGAACCACAAAATTCCGGTAAATATCCGGACCATCGGCCGGTACGGTAAAGGATGCGGGCATGGTGACAATCAGGTCCGGCTCACCCAAACTCCAGCCAGCCGTAAACTGCGGAAGTGGTGGCAGGTGCGCGGGATCTCCTTCCGGCATTCCGGCCTCGATCCATTGAGCAAATAAATGGATCTGGTCAGCGCTCAGCCGCCGTTCGTTTTGAAACGAGATGTCCCCCGCAGCCGCTTTCCAGGGGGGCATTTGACGAGACGCGATGACTTCCCCAATCAATTCACCCCGTTTTTTCACATCCGCATAAGTTTGTAATGAAAACGGAGCCCCCTCGCCCGGACGATGGCACGCCGTACAATTTGCAAAGACGATGGGTGCAATCTCTTTCGAGAACGTCACCTCGGCGAGTAACGAAGTGCGGCTCACCGCAACATGGATTGCGGCAGCCAGAATCATTTTGAGAATTCGGCACCCTGTTCTGCGGCACTCAATTCTTGGACTCGAAGTTCTTCGACTCGACATCTTCGCATTCCTATTTTGAACGGATCGCCTTGGGGGTTCGCTTTTCGATAAAGCACCCAATCGCTGTCGTGGTCTCGTGCGCGACCGGTTTTCCACTCAGGATCGCATCGAGCGCCGCACGCAGGTCATGCTGAGTTGCCTGCGGACGGCGTTTCCCCAGTCCTGCATACAGGTTATCGATTCGGCCCCGATAAAGTCGCTTCCCTTGGGGTGACATGACAGCCACTTCGGGAGCGATCGTCACGCCGGTCGCTTCAACCAACTGCAAACTTGTGTCACAAATCAAAGGAGTTTCGTACCCAAAATCGGCAGCATGCTTTTTCGCCCCGGCGGGGTCGAGTGCCGGGTCAACATAAATTACGAATGACGCGATGTTCTGACGCGCATATTCGGCAGAAATTCTTTTAATCTCGGGAGCGTACGCGTTGGAAACAGGACAATCCGGCAATAGGAAAAACAGCACCGATGCTTTCCGGTCGGCAACCGTCAGCGGCGTCTGTGTTTCACCTGCAAGGTCTGTGATTTCGATCCGCTTCGCCGGTGGTTCGGAAAACACCGTACCCTGCGACATCAACAGAAAAACGCAGATCACTCTGAAGAAAAAGCGAACCAGCATCATCGATTCTCTGAAAAAACCACTTTGGACAGGACCGTTTCTCCGGTCCCGAAATACTCGACATCCGAGTGACCATACCGTCATCGTGATGCATAATCAGCGTACATGCCAACATTGTGATACACGAATATAGCGAAAAAGTCCAGAAAACGAAGTCCTCCCGTTGTCGGTCGGCCTGCTGATTTCGGCTTTGAGCCTGTTTTGTCGCTACGATTGAGGTGGTGATCCAGAGGGGGGTGGAACCCTCGTTGCGCTGGACTCGCTGGTTGGGAACTGGGCGAGGCTCGGAGCAATGCTATGATGACAGCCAGCGTGATGACAGCCAGCGTGATGACAGCACGTGTTTTGAAGAGCTCGTCTTCGACCCAGTTCGATTTGATTTCCAGGCAATGAAAAATCCATGGTCTACTTAAATTGTATCTATACGAAAACCGGTGATGCGGGGGAAACCTCGCTGGGGGATGGTCGCAGGGTCCTCAAAACCGACCCTCGAATTGGCGCCTACGGAACAGTGGATGAGCTGAATTCCGTGCTGGGCTGTGTCATCGCCGCAGGGCCGTCAGCCGAAATGATTCGCATCCTGACGCGAATCCAGAATGATTTGTTTGATGTCGGGGCCGACCTGTGTATTCCTGAATCGGATGAACCCCTGACCTATACCCCGCTGCGAGTTACCAGCACTCAGGTCACCCAACTGGAACGCTGGATTGATGCCGCCACGGCCAAGCTGGAACCCTTAACCAGTTTCATTCTGCCTGGGGGCTCGATGGTTGCCGCCCAATTGCATGTCGCTCGAACAGTCTGTCGGCGCAGTGAAATTGAGGTCCTGCGACTGGTTCAGGTCGAACGAGTCAATTCCGAGGTGGTGATCTACCTCAACCGGCTTTCCGATTTATTATTTGTGCTCGCTCGTTGTGCCAATGACGACGGAAAAAACGACGTCCTCTGGATACCAGGAGCCCATCGTGACGGCAGCGGTTCGGATTCCGCCTGATTTGGATTTCGCCTGAAACGGACCTCCGTCGGCCACCGACATTACTCGACGGGAATCGGAGGCGTTTTTAACCACGCAGGTAAACGAAATAGATCCGAGATCGGCATGGCAAAGCCAGGAAGAGCCGGATGTCCGATCAGGACTTGCGGCTCTTTCAGCGTTTCTGAAGCACCCCGACCGTGGAATTGATGCACATGTCGTGAGACTGGGTCGATCACCCAGACGGCAGAGACCCCCCAGTCCAGATAGGCACGGACGCGGTCGGCCATCGCCTCGCGCCGCTCATTGGTCGATGCCACTTCGATGGTGAGTTCCGGACGAGATTCCGTTAAGACTTTGTCTGTTTCCGCAAAGCGGGTTCCCGGCTCAAATCGGAAACAGGAAACCGCAGGACAGCGGACCGTGGGAAGATCCCGCCTGAGGATGAGCGGTAACTCGAAACAGGCGTACAGGTCGGTCGATTTTTTGAGGTAGACGGCGAGAGGTTTGGCGAGATTTCGGATCACATCGCCATGGGCATCATCAGGAGGGTTCAGTCGCGCAAGACGACCATTTCGCAATTCGATCCAGCGATCACCATCCAAGAGTCGTTCTTCAAATTGTTCCAGTGTCATCTTCTGTGCTGTCATGGATTCAGACATGGGCAGGTCTCAAAGCGGAATTGGAATGAAGAACTGAAGGTCGATTATGATCCCGCGACGGCGATTCGCAAGGTTTGCCCGCTGAAACCCGCCATGATCGCGTGAATCAGATCGTCCAAACTGTTAACATATACCAACTGCAAGAGACTGAACCAACTGTTCGCGCGATCCGGAAGGACTCGATGCCCGCATCTGAACCACCACTTCTCCCTGTGCCAAAGTCTGCTGCTCAGCGCAGGCTGCCAAATCGCCTTTACATCCTCGTGATGATCTGGTGTTGTGGAATCTTTGCCTTCCAGGGATGTTGTTTCCTGTCAAGATTGCTGCTGGGGCCGAAGCTCATCAATACTCCCGCAGGAGCAGAGGAAGTTGCGGTCCAAATCACGGATTGGACTCCTCCCGCCAACTTCGTGGGGAAGGCGGGATCGACAATGGACAATTGGGTCTTTCGCTTCGATGTCGCTCAATTTGTTCAAAAGGAAGAACGCGGAAGTCTGATCATCGGTCAAATGCACTACAAATGGTTTTCGGGCATTCCGCTGCACGCACAAATTCAGGAACAACTGGAAAATCTGACTCCCAATTTCAAAAAATTGGATGTCAGTCACTCCGAGGTGCGAACGCTGACCATCAACCGCGCTCCCGCCACATTTCGGATCGAAGAGGGTGAAGACATGTCGAGCACAACTCGGTATCGCCGGGTCGTGGGCCAGTTTAAAGGGAAGTTGGACAGCACCGTTTTGATTCTGGAATGTGAACAAGAATTTCTGACGGCCGAGCAACTTGACGAGTTTCTGAAGTCGATCCGCTGATTGTACTCGGGCGAGCTCGATTGTCCGTATCCGGCGATTGTTCGTATTCAAACGGGGCCGCAGGATCTCTCGGTGTTGCCTGACAGGATCTTTTTCACGGGCAGAACCGTCGTTAGCCCGCGACCAAAACTGGGCTGGCGATCCCGGGCGGCAAATCCTGAGGTGGCGAGGAATCCACGCCACCCGGTCGGCGACAACGCAACCACCGACCGGGCTTAGGGCATCAGGATGAGCACGCACCCATTGGGACGCGTTCGTTAGTATGCTCGCGGCCGAACTCGACCCTGAACGCGACCCGGCAGTCCCATCAAACGCAAGAACCCTTCAGCGTCTGTCTGGTTGTAGGAACCTCCCGCTTCCATACTGGCAATTTTATCGTCGTACAGGCTGTTGGGGCTGGTGCGGCTGCAGACCGTGATGTTCCCTTTGTACAGACGCAAGGTGATTTCACCAGTCACAACCGACTGCGTCTGTTTGTTAAAGGCCATCAGCGCGTCCATCTTGGCCGTGTACCAGAACCCGTAATAGACCATCTCGGCAATTTCTGGCGAAAGCCGGTCGCGCAGGTGCAGCAGGTCGCGATCCAGGGTCAATTGTTCGACATAACGATGCGCCTCGTACAACAGTGTCATGCCGGGAGCTTCATAAACACCACGGCTCTTCATCCCCACGAACCGATTTTCAATCATATCCAGGCGACCAACCCCATTGCGACCCCCGATTTTGTTGAGCTCCAATACCATCGTCAGCGGACTCACCTTTTTGCCGTTGAGGCTGACAGGAACTCCCTGCTCGAAACCAATCGTCAGCTGCTCGCTCTGATCCGGTGCCTGTTGCGGCGAGACCGTCATACCGTAGTCGGGTACATCGACCCCAGTCACCTGGGGATCTTCCAGCACTCCCGCTTCGTAACTGATGTGCAGACAGTTTTCGTCCGAGCTATACGGCTTGGCGACCGAGGCTTTCACGGGGATCCCCTTCTCGTGACAGAAGGCGATCATCTCGGTTCGGCCGGGGAATTTGGCTCGGTATTTCTCGATCCGCCAGGGAGCGATCATTTTAATGCCGGGTTCTAATGCTTCCGCTGCGAGCTGGAATCGGCACTGATCGTTTCCTTTTCCCGTCGCTCCGTGCGCGTACGCATCGGCACCGACTTCTCGTGCGACCTGCAGACAGATCTTGGAAATCAGTGGACGAGCGATCGAGGTTCCCAGCAGGTACACCCCTTCATACCGTGCCTGCCACTGCAGGACGGGAAAGGCAAAATCCCGGCAAAGCTCTTCCTGGGCATCGACGATCCGGGCCGACTTGGCACCACACGCATCGGCTTTCTTTAAGACCGCCTCGCGATCCTCGCCCGGTTGACCAAGATCAACATAAACGCAGTGAACGTCGTAACCTTCGTCTTGCAGCCAACCCAGAATGACCGACGTATCCAATCCGCCTGAATAGGCGAGAACACAACTCGACATGACGATGATTCCCCAAAAATTCCCAGTAAATCAACAAACCAGTAAACCAACAAATCAACCAAACGGTAGGACAACGTACCGCACCAGACACGTTGAAAACCCGCAGTCCCCAATCCCGATGTTGATGACGCATCCCGATTGTAAACGAGAACACTGTAAACGAGAACGCTGTAAACGAGAACGCTGTAAACGAGAACTCGATGCAGTGGCAGTGTGCAACGGGTTGACCCGTTCCCCACCAGCGAATCAGCGACCCAACCACCCTGCAAACCGGTGCTTCGCAGACGTTCTTGCGGTTTTTGCTATAATGGCCGACGTCATTGAACCAAAATGACTGCCAGCGGGAATCACTGACATCGGCAGGGATTGCTGGCCCGAACCAATCGACTCAGGCCGCCAGAAAAAGAATCGTTGCATGCGGATCGGAATCCTGTCAGACACTCATAACCAGCGAGCGAGAACAGCAGAGGCGGTGCAGTTATTACAGAATCAGGGTGCGGAAATGCTGATTCATTGTGGCGATCTGGTCGACCCGGACCTGATTTCGCTCTGTGCTGTGCTCCCGTTCTATTTCGTATTCGGCAACAATGATCAAAACGACATCGCGGAAATTCAGCGTGCAATCGACCTGACCTCACAGGGGGTCTGTCTCCAGTGGGGGGGTGAAGTCGAGCTCGCCGGAAAACGGATTGCCGTCACACATGGCCATCGATTATCCGAGTACCATCGTTTGATCGCCACTCAGCCAGACTATCTGTTGACCGGCCATTCTCATCGGGCCGACGTTTGGCACGAGGGGCGAACGCGACGGATCAACCCCGGTGCGTTGCATCGAGCCCGAGAATATACCGTCGGATTACTGAATCTGGCCGATGACGAGCTCAGGTTTCTCCCGGTCAACCCATAGAGCCGCATCATGCAAATTGGAATCGCCATCGTCGAACATCAGCAGCGTTATCTGGTCGGCGTCCGCGGAGCGAATCGCGTGCTAGCGGGGTATGACGAATTTCCTGGCGGAAAGTGCCTGGCTAACGAATCTCCCTCGGCCTGTGCGATCCGGGAATGCCTGGAAGAGACGGGGTTACTGGTCCGCATTGACCGGTTGCTCGATCAGCAGGAAATCAAGACTTCTCGTGGGTTGTTAAAACTCCATTTTTTCCTTTGTCATCCCGTTGAGGTCACCCAGGTCCAGGAACAACAAGCCGAATTTCGTTGGGTTTCGGCGGTTCAGCTACAAGGATTGCGATTCCCCGAGGCGAACCTCGATGTGGTTCGCATGCTGACGTCCGATTAGAATCGGGCTCACTCTGCGCCCGGCAAATCCTTGCCGGGCTCAGAGTCTCGCGGGTCCGAGTGTCACCGTCAGGAGTCTCCTGAAGACTAACTGATCGTGGTATGCCTTAGACAAGCCCCACCTCAGCGCGGATGCAACCGTCTGAATTGACCATCCGGCGCCGCGAACGCTTACCAGTCCGTTCAACGGCAGAAGCAGATGACGTCGAAAATCTCTGTGCGAATCGAGGTTTCATCAAACGAACGGCTCGTGCCTCCAACCCAATAAGTAATCCTCCTCAGGGGTGTTCCCTTACCCCTCATCGAGATATGCCTGATCTTGCGTAGAAAGGAGATATCCCCTCATCAAACCGCTTGCATCCCGTTGTTCGACCGACTTAGCATCAACGCGCATCCGATTCGGTCGAGTGTTAAATCATGGAGAATGACGATGTTACCTGCCACAGTCGGCCGATTGTTATGTTCTCGTATTACCGTCATGGGTCTCACGACGCTTGTGTTTTTAACAGGCTTATTCGGAGCCTCTGGTAATGCGATTGGCGACGAGGCATGTTCTTCTCATGAGCATGACAAGAAGCCAAACATTGTATTCATCATGACCGATGATATCGGCTATGGGGATCTTGGCTGTTATGGCGGAGGCGCGACGCGAGGTTCACCGACACCTCATCTCGATAAACTCGCCAAAGAGGGGACCCGATTCACGCAATGGTATGGTCAAGCAAGCTGCACGGCAGGCCGGGCCTCATTGCTGACAGGACGGATTCCGATTCGGACCGGATTGTCATGCGTCATAGGCCCAGGATCGAAAAATTACCTGTTGCCTGGCACGCCAACGATGTCAGGCTTTTTTAAAGAACATGGCTATCAGACGTATTTTTCTGGCAAGTGGAACCTGGGTGATGTGCCCGATTCTTATCCAACGAAACACGGGTATGATGAAATGAAGCACATGCTTTGCTATTACGCATCGGTCTATTCCGCAACCGACCTGAAACAGCATCCCGATTTTCCCATAGATGACCCTGAATTTATGAAGTCTTATTACCATAGGACAAACGATGGTGAATACGAGGGGCATGCGGGTGAAGAGCCCGATCGGGTGATTCAGCACTTTAATTATCAAGATCTGTCGACGATCGATGATAAACAGCGTGACAGCGCAATCCAATATCTCCGCAAGCACGCGTCGCATAAAAAAGAGGCGGAAGCGAAGGGGAAGTCAACGAAGCCATTCTTCATGCATGTGAACTTTATGAAGTGTCACAATCCGACAAATCCGTCACCTCTTTTTAAGGGGAAGAGCCACGAAAACGCCTACCTGGATTCGATCATGGAAGTCGACTTCAATAGCGGAATGATCGTGGACGCGATACGAGAACTTGGTCTCGACCAAGAGACAATCGTGGTCTGGACTACCGACAACGGCCCTTGGATCGATGCTTGGCCAGATGCGGGCTACACCCCGTTTCGCGGAATGAAAGGGACCTGCTATGAAGGTGGCTGGCGTGTCCCCGCGATCATGTGGTGGCCAGGACATATTCAAGCGGGACGCGTCGCGGATGACATCACCTCGCACATGGATATGTGGTCGAGTCTCGCTGCCATGGCGGGCCTCAAACCCCCACCGCATGGCCCCTGGAAAGAAAAACACGTCTTCTACGATGGGATCGACAATAGCGAGTATCTGCTGGGTAAAGCCACCGAATCGGCACGAAGCGAATGGATCTATATCAGCGATCTCACCTTCGGTGCTGTTCGCTCGAAAAAATGGAAATTTGTCTTCACCGCCAAGGATGCCTGGCTCGGCCCCAATTTGCCGATGGACACCGTCGCGATCTACAATTTGAAGCAGGATCCTGGCGAGTCTTATGACATGTACTTTAACGGTGCGGCACCCAAAACATCAGGAATCCTGGGAACGTCCCCCGGTCGCTATAGTGGAGCGGACAACGCCTGGACACTGATGTATGGGGGGCGCATTATCGATGAGTTTACCGCATCGGTGAAGGCTTTTCCCAATATCGAAACGGTCCCTGGCTCGACGCTGGGAGCCGGGGTCCCCACGTTCCTCCCACCGAACCTGGTTCCCTACGTCAAACCCGACGCGCCCCACCGGCATCATCGAGATCGATAACAAAAAGAGGGCTGCTGGCCACAATTTCCTTCGCGTCGATTGTCTGACGGCAGCCTCAGGGGACACGAAGAAAAATCCAACAGGTCAGGACTCAGGACAGCGGTTTGACGGATCCTGAGCATCTCAGGATCCTACGGCCCCGACGAGCAAATGATGCCGTTGGGTTATACCATGCACTCAATCAGAGTTGCGTTTCCTGAACCATTTCTGAGACGGTAGCCATCACCTCGAGGTCGGTTGGTATTATTGGCGTCCCTGCGACATTGCGTCTTTGGTGCGTTAGGCAAAGCTTGACGTTTCTTGTCAGTTCAAAGGAACTGATCGTGGTCATTATTCGTTTGCCATGTAGTAACCCAAACGTGCGTCTGAGTGATCCGTCGTGCGGAGCCTTGGGAAGCGAATGTACTGCGAAAGCGTGAAATTCCAGCGGACACGGGAGTCATTTTGGTTGGCCGACACCGGGCGACCAATGATGAACAGGCGGGAGGGTGGTCAATCACCCCATAGTGCAGGAACGCTACTTGGGGCTTGGAATCGGCTCGCGTACCGGAAAGCAGGATTGTTCCAAGCTCGATGGCGCGAAGGGATTTGGACGCGGTTGAGCCTGCTCAAACCGATTTGTCGAATGAAACAAATAGCCCGGAAGCGCAACTTTCCAAGGTCCCGTCCCAACTAAGCCGAGATCATCAAGACCTTTGAAACCGAGACGCTTTGCCAATTTCGGATTATCCAATAACCCATAAAGATCTGGGTACGCGGTTTCCACGTCCTTCATTTCCGCATCAGGGAGAGATTCCGAGTCGATTAACGAAACGTTTGCGGCAGCGTACGCTTCGATTACGTATCCAACGCAACTGAATCGCTGCCGCAATGGTCGTCCTTCCTCAGATTTTACCCACACCATGTGGGGAGCGACAACATACTGCTGAAATCGAAGAATTTTCGTTGGAGTATATTGGGTCTCGATGGACGCGAGCCAATCCGCAACCGCTTCGATTTCTTCGTTTGAAAGCCCAATTTGTCCCACGATGTGGCAATCGCCGGTATATTGGTTCTCAATCGGGGGACCGACATGACTGAGAGCAACTTTGCATTCTCCGTTGAATTCCGTCTCGGCGTTGAGGATCGCTGCATGGCGAACGAACGGGCGATTCCGAGAATATTTGCCGACGACTACGAAACGCTGTACGCGAATGGGAGAAGTCAAATCCCTTAGAATGCACGTCATGGAATTCGCAACGGCGACGGGAGTTGTATTTGGCATGTATTCCTTGCTCACACAATTTAGAGCAGTGAAATCACATCATTCACACGCGCAGCGGCGGAAGGTTGATTTCCCCATTGAGTTACCACCGCCTGCAACCGTGATTTCAGCTTTCCGATCAACAGGCGTCTGCCGGTGCGGTTTACCAATTCAATTACCTGGGATATCCTGGCTTCGCCGAGCACGGTTGCCGCAATCGTTGCTTCAATTGCGATGACAGAGATTTCTCCCGCTTTGAAAACATCTTCATCCCAGTGCTTCAGCGCGAGTGTGGTGACACGGTTGCCCAACGTTCCGATGTCAATTCCTTCCAATGGCGCGGCAAGGATGATGGAGTTGATCGCCTGCAATGTCACAATTCGCGTATCGATCGGGCTTGGAGCAGAGAGGAAGCCGGAAAGTTCGGTTAACAAGTGTTGCGGAAGAATGGATCCCGCACGCCGTATCGCGCACATGACGACTGGCGTATCGTCGGCTGACGACGATACGCGGAGTTCGCAAGCGTGCCGCAAGAGACTCACAGCAACCTTTGCTCGCATCGCTGGGTCTGCAAACCGAACCGATTCTGCGGCATAGATGACGATCCTGCGCCATTGTTCGCTTAAAATCGGCTTTTCGAGTTCTGCGTAAACAAACGATGCCGCCACGGCACTGTCATTTGCCATCAATTCCCGTAAAGCATCAAGCCGAGATTCAACGGGAACACCTTCATCAAGAGCCCTCACCGAAGCGGGACGTGAGTCTGAATTCCGTACGATTTTCGTTGCAGTTGCCGATGGATTCGACTGACAGTCTGTTGAGGGTTGTTCGTCGAGATTTTGCCTCAAATCCACTTCAAGGCCGTGTTGTGTTTGGAGTCGCCACTTTTGTTTTTCTTCCTGTCCAGTGACTGTCCCTGCTGCCAGCGTTGATGTCTTTCGTTGGCAAATATCCGAAAGCTGAAGCTCGTCAGCAATTTGCATCAATTCCTGCGGCCGCAAAACTTCAGGTGCACTCGCTGCGTTACGGAGAAACTTCTGGGCAATTTGAAATATCGATTTTTGAAGAGGGTTGAGTTGCTTAGTGGCCATCACTGTTCTTCAATCGAGGGTTTGGTTAAGTCGGTTGATGGAATCGGTGTATTCAATCGGTTCGCGGCCCTCTTTAAAGCCGCGAGTTTGCTTTTGGCGAACTCGGCATGTTCAGCAAGAAACTCTACGTCCTTTTCTGATAAAATGACATCAAGACCGTTGGGGAGACCGTCCGCGCCTTCAAAAACAATGTGCATCGTCGTGACAGGCAGAAAGCCATCAATCTCTGTTCGCTCACTGTCGAAAATCGGTCGAAAATCGCAGACCAAATGTAGGGATTGTAACCGTCGACCAGTCGCTTTGGCGACAGTTTCGGCTTTTTTCTGCCTGTCGAGACATCCCCAGGAACTTGCGATTTCTTGAATGCGAACACGGATTACTTCCAAAGCGGTTGCCGTAAATGCCGGCTTCGCTTCAGCATCGGTTGATTGATGCCCCTTTAATCTCTCAATAATTCGGGGGATTGTTACCCCAAAGTCTATGTCATCACCCTGAAAACTGCGAAGCCAGTCGATCAATCGCGCGAGGAGTTGCGCTTCCTTCAGTGCGATCGCACGAAGAAAAAGATTCTCGAGATCGCTTGGCCTCAGATATCTGGGTGCGTCGCTTAAAAGTTGCATTGCGGATTGGATGAGTTCGTCGCTGACTGACGCAAGCTCACGAAAATCCTCAATCTCTTCGTCCGAAAGAGTCCCGGACAATAATAGTCGGGGAGTCCGCAAGTAAATGACGTGATCACCCATAAGTATCACCGATGCGAGTTTTTGAGGAAACCGAGGAAGAAGACCACTTCGGTCCCAGTAATAAACGTTTTCGTCGTGTACCACAGCCGAGTGGTTGATGTCAAACAGTCTCTTGATCTCGCGAAGCCACACGCCAGTAAAACCAAGGGCGAGGTAAACTGAATGAGGAAAAATCAAACCGTTCAGGACGCATGGCAGCGGTTTGACGGATCCTGAGCATTCCAGGATCCTACGGCCTCGACGAGCAGATGATGCAGGTGGATTATACCACGCATTCAATCAGAGCTGCATTTCCGAGACCATTTCTGAAATGGTATCCACTACCTCGAAGTCGTTTGTTTTTCTTGGCGTCCCTGCGACATTGCGTCTTTGCGTTAAAACTGTCTGGTCGGCACTCAGCGAAGATGAGGCCCTGAAGGGAGCGACAGGACTCAATGGTGATCGGTTTCAATCCCGTTCAGTTCGGCTGGAAACAAGCTTGACGCCGATCAGTTCTGGAATCGTCTGTTTGAGCTGCGGGTGTCCCTGTAATTTCCGCACGGCGAGTCGAACAAAATCCGCATGACTGGCATACAGTGCGGCGAGGTTTGTCGGGTTGATCTCCATCCAGTGAACCGATTTGGCATCGTCACCCGCCTGCAGAGCCAACGCCTGGGATTGGTCGGCGGTCAGATGCTGGTGCAGGACGGTGGTTTCCATCCAGGCATGGTCGGTGTTTCGCGGATCATCGACGACACCCGCAAACAAAATCTGGGTCTCCTCGAAGCGAATGTGGGCACCGGTCTCTTCCGCCAATTCGCGGGACACGGTGGTGGTGATCGCTTCCCCTTCGTCGACCATGCCGCCGGGGAGTGCCAATCGGCCGGAATCGCTCCGTTCAATGACCAGCACCTGCAGTCGTCCGGTGACGGGATCAAAACGCGTCACCAGTGGATCTCCCGCCTGATTGCGGCCCCATTTCCCCAACAGTCCCCGGCCCCGCAGGCCGGTCCGTCCCAGTGGATTGAGTGGAAAACCGTGTGGATCGAGGGAAACGGGAATATCGCCACTGGGGGTTCGCGTCAGGAGTTTGCGGGTGACCTGGGTGATGTCGGCGGGATCGGCCCAGACCCCTGCATTCTGGAAGACTTTTGGGGAGGTGAATTCGGGTGGGGCGTATCCGGGGAGTGGTCGTGACCAGTCCGCATCCGCCTCTTCGACCGGCTGACGACGTGGATATCCGGGAGCGGTTCCCCGGCGAGATTGTTTGGCAGCGGGAGGTTGGGGTGACAGGGTCGATGTTTTCGCAATTTGGGTGGCGAGATTTTTGAGATGGTCTTGGGCATAGGCGAGCCATTTTTTCGCCCAGAGAAACTCGGTCGCCAGAATCGCCAATCCCAAGGGAATGACAATAAAGGCGGGGCCGGGAAGTACGATCATCGCAATTCCGATCAGCACCACGGTTGAGCCGATCACGAAGATCACAATTCGCCGTGCCTGAATCCAGAGCCAGACAACGAAGTGACTCGGCGGTTGTCCGGTTTTGTCTGTGGGCTCAGTATTCTCTGTGTTCTCTGCGGAAGAGTTCTCTGGTTTGGTGCTCGTTGCTATTCCCCTTTCCATTGGGGGGGGCGTTTCTGCAGGAAGGCCGAGATTCCTTCCTGGGCGTCGTGTTTCACGGCGTTGGCGGTCATTGTATACGTCGCTTGTTCGTAGGCGGTGGCTTCGTCCAGCAGCAATTGATCGTAGAAGACCCGTTTTCCCAGTTGAATGGTCATTGGACTGCTGGCGACGATCGCGGCGGTCAGCTCCTGAACGGCCGCGTCCAATTCGGATGCGGGAACGACGCGGTTAATCAGTCCCACGACGAGCGCGCGTTCGGCCGAGATGGGAATTCCGGTGAGTAGCATTTCCATCGCGACTTTCGGAGGAACCGCTCGAACCAGCGGAACCATCGGTGTCGAGCAGAACAGCCCGATTTTGACCCCTGGAGTCGCGAACCGCGCTTCGGTCACGGCCACCGCCAGATCGCAGGCGGCGACCAGTTGGCAACCGGCGGCGGTGGCGAGCCCCTGAACCCGCGCGATCACCGGTTGAGGAAGTTGTCGGATCTGCTGCATGACGCGTGAACAGCGGGTGAACAGCGACTGATAATCGGCTTCCGACCGACCGACCATTTCCCCCAGATCGTGCCCCGAACAGAAGACGGGGCCCGCAGCGGCGAGCACCACCACGCGGACGGACGAATCCACCGCGATCTGTTCCAGGGCCGTCCCTAGCTCTGTCAGCATCGCCTCGGACAAGGCATTGCGTCGCTCGGGCCGATTCAGGGTGAGTCGGGTAACTCCGGATTCGTGTTCGACCAAGAGCATGGTTGGGGCTTAAAGAAAGGAGTTGTCAGTTGTCAGTTGTCAGCGGCAGTGTACTGCCGTTGAAAACTGGGTTGGTTAGCTTGCTTTCACGATCGGATTGGTCAAGGTGCCGATACCGGTGATTTCGATACTCGAGACATCCCCATCGAGCAGCGTGAAATCATCGGGGGGAACAACACCGGTGCCGGTGAGGAGGAACGCCCCGGTGGCGAGGTCGTTTTCTCGGGTTAGCCAGTCGATCAGTTCGGGGAATTCCCGTTTCATTTGGCTGAGATCGGTTTCTCCTGAGAAGACGGTCGAGCCACCCCGATCGATGCGGAGGCGGATTTTGGTCGCGGCCCGATCGACCGGGGATTCGGGGATCAGGACGAAGGGACCGAGTCCACAACAGCCGTTATAAACTTTGGCTTGAGGAAGATAGAGCGGGTTTTCCCCTTCGATATCGCGGGCGGACATATCATTGCCGACGGTAAAGCCGACCAGTTTTTTCGTGGGCGAGATCACCAGGGCGAGTTCGGGTTCCGGAACGCTCCAGTTGCTGTCCGCACGGACGCGGAGCGGTTCACCCGGTCCGGAAACGCGGTTGGGAGTCGCTTTGAAGAAGATCTCGGGTCGTGGGGCGGTATAAACCTTGTCGTAGTGCGTCGCCGCCGATTCGGATTCTTGCATCCGGGCGACCTGACTTCGCTTATAGGTCACACCGGCCGCCCAGACTTCCTGACGATCGATGGGGGCGACAACCGTGACCAGACGTGGATCGAGCAGCGGGGCGCGGGTATCGACCAGAAATCGGGCCAGTCCAATCGGATCGGGGGAGTGCAGGATGTCCATCAGCGAGCGAGCATGATCGACTTGCAGCAGGTCGAGCAAACGGAATTGCCCATTGTCCTCGACCAGGGCAACACGCAGGGAACAATCGGCAAGACGGAGCTTGGCAAGGCGCATGACGAAACCTCGGGGTGCGGATCAGGAAACTGTGAATAGGAAATTATGAAAACGTCAAAAAGATCGCAGAATGGGCCAAACATCGCAAGCGGCAGCAAAAACAGTTCGCCCCGCCGTTTTTGCCGGGGCTTTTTTCCGGAATTTGGACTTCGCAGTTTTCTCACGGCAACATCGCCGATATATTCTGGGGGATTGATCGATCAATGTCGATCCGATTCGCGTTGACCCGATTTGCCAAAAAGCGTTTTCCCCTGCCCGATCAGGAGATGAGATATCATGCGTCATCGAGCGGCCTGGAGTTGGCAGGGTTTGTTCTGCCTGATCGTAGCGGGATTGCTGGTTTACGGCGGAACCGTCACCGCGTCTGACACGGGTCCGAACACGAGTGATCCGAAATCCGGCTCGAAGCATTGGGCTTTTCAGTCCGTTCAACGTGGTTCGATACCGGATGGCGTGCGGGGGGGGGATTTCTCTGGCGTCGCGGGCCTGCAAAATCCGATCGATGCGTTTATTCTGGCGAAGCTACAGTCAAGTTCGCATGCGTTTACGGCACCTGCGGACCGATTGACGTTAGTGCGACGAGTCACCTTCGACCTCACAGGTTTACCACCGACACCGGACGAGGTGGCGGCGTTTCTTGCGGATACATCCCCCGATGCCTACGAACGTCTCACCGATCGGTTGCTCAGTCATCCTCATTATGGCGAGGCTTGGGGACGCAACTGGCTCGATGTGGTCCGATTTGCCGAGACGGCGGGATTCAAAGAGGATCCGCTCCGCCCAACCGCGTATACCTACCGCGACTATGTGATTCGCGCTTATAACCGGGATCTGCCGTTTGATCGGTTCATGCTGGATCAGATCGCGGGGGATGAATTATTTCCCGACGATGTCGAATCGCTGGCTGCAACCGGGTACTGCCGGATGTGGCCCGATGAAAGCAATGCTTCCAACATTTTGCTGGCCCGACAAACTTCGCTGGACGACCTGACCGGAAATGTCGGTGCGGTGTTTCTGGGGCTGTCGATCGGCTGTGCCCAGTGTCACGATCACAAATTTGACCCGCTGCTGCAGACCGACTTTTACCAGCTACAAGCCTTTTTTTCCGGGATCGTCCTGGAAGACAAAGTCCCGGTGGGGACCTTGTCACAACTCGAGGACTACCGCCGGGCCGAGCGTCAGTGGCTGGCGGAAACAGCCTCACTGCGGCACGAACTGAACGCGTTGGAGCAACCCGCACGAACCAAGATGCAGGGTGATCGTCGGATGAAGTTTCCGTTCGAGGTGCTGCAAGCGCTCGATACTCCTGCAGAAGATCGGACGACGATGCAGCGGCAACTGGCGTTCTGGACTGTCCGGCAGATGGGAGTGAAAGAGGACGAGATTTCCAAGCATCTGGAGGACGCCGCGAAAGTGCGCCGCGACGAAGTGCTGGCACTGCTGGCGGAAGCCAAAGGTCGGCGGCCACAGCCGAGCCGGGAAGCGAGTGTCATGGCGGTTGCGGAACTGACGAATACCCCTCCCATCACCTGTCGGTTGGATTCGGGAAGCTACGACAAACCACGAGAGGTCCTCGAACCCGACTTTCCGGTCATTTTGCGTCGCGGATCAACTTCAACACCCCCGGTGATTTTACCCCCCTCGGACCGTTCCTCGGGACGACGTTCTGAGCTGGCGCGATGGCTGGCGTCGTCGGATCATCCCCTGACGCATCGCGTGTGGGTGAACCGGCTGTGGCAGGGTCATTTTGGGCGGGGTTTGGTCTCGAACGCGAATGACTTTGGGACGCAGACACCACTGCCGACTCACCCGGAACTGCTGGACTGGCTGACGAGTGAATTCATGGCACGCGGGTTCGGGTCGAAGTTGCTGCATCGTCAGATCGTCCACTCAGCGACGTATCGGCAGGGGTCTCAAACGGATCGAAGCGAGCCTGCCACGGGTGAGATTTTGGCCACAGCGTGGGGCGATGCTCCGGCGTATTCGTATTTTCCGCGTCAGCGTCTGTCGTCGGAACGGATTCGAGATGCGTGGCTGATGGCCTCGGGTCAGTTGAATGATTCGATGTATGGTCCCGGTACGCGTCCGGAATTGCCGCCAAATTTCAGCAGTTACGAATGGAAAGTGAGCGAACCGGCCGAGCAGGTGCGGCGGTCGGTTTACATTTTTGCCAAGCGAAATTTGCCCTATCCGATGATGGCCGCCTTTGATTTTCCGGATATGCACGAGGCTTGTGGTAGCCGAACGCGAACCACGATTGCCCCGCAGGCACTGATGTTGCTGAATAACCGGATTGTGTTGCGCGCCGCACAACAATTGGGCCAGCGAGCCCAGCGGGAAGCGAACTCCGCGGACCCCGCTGCCGTGATTCAGCGCGCTTGGCAAACCAGTTTTGGCCGTCCGGCAACCGATACAGAAGTTGCGAGTGCCCTGACGTTTATCCGGGCACAACAGCAGGTGATTACTCACACGTCAGCCCACGCTGCTGAGAAGAGTCCCTCGTCATCGCCAGAGGCGAGCCTCGAGGCGAGTGACGCAGCGATTTCGGATCTCTGTCATGCCCTCTTGAACGCGAACGAGTTTCTCTTTGTCGAATGATGGGTGGTGATTGCGAGAATTTGAGCGATGACCGAATTCGCGTGACTGACGCCACACTCACGAGAGCATTCTCACGACGGCAGTTTGTTGTCCGCGCCAGACGCAAACGTTGGCGATCCTTTTTTTTCCCGGTTACGATCCTTTCCCTGTTTCCATTTACGGAATCTTCGAGAAAAGCATGCGACACGATCAACGACAGCCCCACGACTTACGGCCGATTCGCGTGCAACGACATTTCACCGGTGCCGCACCGGGAAGCGTACTGATTCAGGCCGGTCGCACGACCGTGCTCTGTACGGCCAGCATCGAGAGCTCACTCCCCCCCTGGAAAGCCGCAGCAGATCCTGCGACCGTCTCGGGTTGGCTCACGGCAGAATACTCGATGTTGCCCGGCAGTACCTCGCCCCGAAAACGACGCGAACGAGAAAAACTCGACGGACGTTCGAGCGAGATTCAGCGCCTGATCGGCCGCAGCCTGCGTGCCGCAGTCAATTTCCAGGCGTTGGGGGCACGAACGATCGCCATCGATTGTGACGTGCTCGAAGCCGACGGCGGGACGCGGACCCTCAGTATCACCGGCGGGTTTATCGCGTTGTGTGATGCCATCGCATCGATTCGTCACGAGCTTCCTGCCGATCGCCTGGTGATCGAGCGAAGTATTGCTGCCGTGAGTGTGGGGGTCGTCCAGGGGACACCGGTCCTCGACCTGGATTACATCGAAGACAGTACAGCGGAAGTCGATCTGAATGTGGTGATGAGTGGTACGGGGGCATTCATCGAGGTGCAGGGGACTGCGGAAGGAAAGCCCTTTTCCCGTGAGCTGTTGAATCAACAGCTCGACCTCGCCGCGCGAGGGATCGAGCAGTTGACACGATTGCAGCGTGACGCCCTGGGGACCGACTGGCCTCCGCTCGAACAAATGCTGATCTGTTAAAGGTTTTAAGTCAGGGTTTCGTGTCAGGGGTTTATTGAGCGATTTTGTACAGGTATTCGTCGGTTCGCAAGTACATCGCACCGCGACTGAAGGCGGGGGTGGCAAATGTTCGGCCAGGGACTTCGTTCTTGCCCACCGCTTCGAATTCATGGGCCGGTTTGACCCAGGTCGCAACTCCCGTCTCGTTCAGAAACAGCACCTGTCCATTAGCATAGACCGGCGAGGCGGAAAAGTTGCCGCCAAGGCGTTCCATCCAGTGGCGATCTCCGGTTTTTGCATCGACACACGAAGCGATCCCGGCGTCCGAGACAAAGTACAGATCGTCACCGACGAGCAGGGGAGACGGGGTGCTCGGCGCACCCCGTTTGAGTCGCCAGGCAACGTGTGATTCGGTGACATCTCCAGATCCGCCTAACTTGATTGCGATCAGCTCCGGGTTGTCATAATCATGGTTGTAAATCACCAGGCCATGGGCGAGTGTCGGCTGGGGAACGACGGACCAGCCGGGGGCCATCACTTTCCACAATTCCTTGCCACTCTCAAGATCGTACGCCGCAAAGTGATCGGGTCCAGGAGCCATCACTTGGGGCTTTCCGTTGACCATCGCGACGGTGGCGGTGACGAAGGAATGGCTGATACGGGCCTCGACCGAGCGGGGCTTTTTCCAGGCAACTTTGCCGGTGGTCGCATCGACGGCGGCGACAAACGGATTTTTGCTGCCGTCACAGACGACGACCAGTTTTCCATCGTGCAGCACGGGTGAACCACCACTGCCATGCATCGGAGGGTACTGCAATTCGGTGTTGACCCACTGCAACGTTCCGTCACTGGCGGCGAGTCGTGCCATCCCCTGGGCACCAAAGTGGACAAAGACGGCGTCATCGCGAACTACCGGGGTCGGGCTGGCGTGACTATTTTTCGTATGAATGGCGGGGGCTTTTTCGATGGTCCGCACTTCCCGTTCCCAGACGATTTTTCCCGTTTTGGCATCGAGGGCCAAGGCGCGCAGCGACAGCCCGTCTCCAACGGGAACGGCGGTGGTGAGATACACGCGGTCACCGACGATCGCGGGTGAAGACCAGCCCAAACCGGGGATGGGGGTTTTCCAGGCCACATTTTCGGTGTCAGACCAGACGACGGGAGTCGCGGGGCCTGCGGCGTGGCCGTCCGAATTCGGACCGCGGAACTGAGGCCAATCCCCTGTCGACAAAACACAAACGGTCAAAAGTTCGAGCAGCATCGAATTTCGTCCCTGGCTGGCGGAAAAATGGTCCCAAGTTCTCGCGTCAAATCCGCAGTCGGCAATCGACTGACGACCGACATGGGTCAAGGGTTTAATCTACTGATCCTGCACAGAATCGAACAGCCTACAGGCCTCATACAGGCCTCGATCGGCAAGGAAACGGAATTCGCCTGGCCCACGGGAATCCCCTGCCGCACGTGGTCACCGCCTGGTCACCGCCTGGTCACGGGGTGGTCACGGGGTGGTCACGGGGTGGGGGAAACCAGAGGTCCCTCGGAAACAGCCTTGACAAATCAGACGTTCCGTCTGTTAATGAATGAGGGGAGAATCGGTGGATTTGCCGAGTGGTTGTGGATTCGCCCCATGTTCGATGCGAAGCGGGATCCACACGACGAGAAGCCCCTGTTACGCGGTGGGACTTCAATGGAGGCTGAAAACTATGTCAAATCAACGGCCTCGTTTCTGCTGGGATCCAGTCATACGGGCCTGGATTGGTGTCGCTCTGTGTTGTTGGTTCAGTCCGCTTGCCTTTGCCGATGATGTGCAAGACTTGGCGGATATGATCGACCGGCGGATTGCGGCCAAATGGGATTCTGATGGGGTGACCCCGGCCGAGCTCGCGGAGGATGCCGAATTCCTGCGGCGTGTTTCGTTGCATGTGGCGGGTTCAATTCCGCCGGTCGCAGAAGTTCGGAAATTTCTGCAGGGGGAATCGCCAGACCAGCGCAGGTTGCTTGTCGATCAATTGCTGGAAAGCCCCCATTACATCACCCACTTCAGTCATTTCTGGACGCGGGTGATGATGCCCGAATCCGCGACCGACCTGCAGGGGATGGCCCTGCGACCGGGTTTTGAGTCATGGCTGCGTCAGCATTTGGCGAACAACACACACTACAACGCGCTGGTGTACGAGATCATGACAACGCCGCTGGCGGGTGATCGCGGGATGAATGCCACGCTACAGAACGCGAATACGCTTTCGCCCATCGCGTTCTTCACGACCAAGCAGATCAAGCCGGAAAATCTGGCGGCGGCGACATCACGGATGTTTCTGGGGATTCGGATTGAATGTGCCCAGTGTCACCATCATCCTTACGATGCCTGGAAACAAGAGCAGTTTTGGGGCTATGCGGCGTTTTTTGCGGGGATCGAGCGGACCACGCGGAATGACGACTTTATTGGCCAGGTCAAAGAGGTCTTTGATCGTCGAGAATTAACGATTCCGGAACAGGAAACCGTGGTTCAGGCGACCTATCTGGATGGGACACAGCCGCAGTGGCGATCCAAGGTCAGTTCCCGTCGAACGCTCGCCGATTGGATGACCGCTCGTCGAAACCCCTATTTCGCGCGATCGGCTGTGAACCGGATTTGGGGTCATTTTTTTGGGGTGGGAATTGTCGAGCCGATTGACGATTTTGGTGGGGCAAATGTTCCGAGTCATCCCGAGCTTTTGGAGGAGCTGGCTGCCGACTTTGCGGCCCATGACTTTGACCTGAAATATCTGATTCGTGCGATCACGACTTCGAAGACCTACCAGAGGTCCAGCCGGCAGACGCATCGCTCGCAAACCGAGCCGCAGCACTTTTCCCGCATGGCGGTGCAGGGGTTAACGGGCGAGCAATTATTCGATTCGATCGCGGTGGCGGTCGGGCATCTTGAATCGTTTCAGCAACAGCAGCCGTTCCAGTTCAATCAGACGGGTCCGCGGGCCGAGTTTTTAGAATTGTTTGCTCCCGATAATAATTCTCCGACGGAACGGCAAACCTCGATTCTGCAGGCACTGGCCCTGATGAATGGTTCGTTCACTGCGAGTGCGACGAGTCTCGAACAAAGTGTCACACTCACCGCGATCGCCGAGTTTCCCCGGATGAAGACCCCGGATCGGATTGAAGCCCTGTTTCTGGCCGCGCTGACGCGCAAACCGACTGCTGCAGAGCAAGAGCGATTGACGAAATATATTGACTCGGGAGGGCCCTCGAAGAATTCCAAACAGGCGCTGGCCGATCTGTTCTGGGCGCTCCTGAACAGTTCTGAGTTTTTGTTTAATCATTGATTTTCCCCAATTCTGCAGGTTGTTGAGTTCCTGTTCTGTCTGCTGTGTTCGGAATCAAGCTGTCATCCATCCCCCCCCAAAAACGACGCGGATGAATCCGCTGTGTTCTCTGATCGCCGGGATCCAAAGCCATGTCAAAACCAATGCCGCTCAATCGCCGTGACCTGTTAAAACTCTCAAGCTGCGGGGCGTTTGGAGCTTCGATGTCGCGCTGGCTGCCGATGCTGGCGGATGAGGCTCGCCAAACTCGTCCGCGTCAGCGTTCCGTGATTCTGCTCTGGATGACGGGGGGCCCGTCACAGACCGATACCTTCGACATGAAGCCAGGTCATGAAAATGGGGGCTCATTCAAACCGATCGAGACCTCGGTCCCAGGGATCCAGATTTGCGAGCATCTGCCGCTGTTGGCGCGACAGATGCACCACTGTGCCCCGATTCGCTCGATGAGCACCAAAGAGGGTGACCATACGCGGGGGACCTATCTGTTGCGAACGGGCAATCTACCGCAAGGGCCGATCGATTACCCGACGCTCGGGTCTCTTTTGAGTAAAGAACTGGGACAGGAACAATCCGACCTGCCCAACTTTGTCGCGGTGGCCCCCTACACCCAGTTCAGTCCTGCCGCTTATGGACCTGGGTTTCTCGGGCCGAACTTCGCACCGCTGGTCGTCGGCGATGCCAATCGTGCGGTCGCAACCCCGATGGGTCCCAACTACGATCAGTCGCTGGCAGTCAAAAATCTCGCTCTGCCACGCGGGGTGAATCTGGAGCGGGCGGATGCTCGATTGTCGCTGTTGGGGGAACTGGAGGCCGACTTTGCCAGCGGGCGGCCCGGCTTGAATTCCGAAAGCCACCGGTCCGCTTATGCGGCGGCAGTGCGGATGATGCGTTCGGAAGCGGTCAAGGCGTTTCAGCTAGAGGATGAAACAGAAAAACTTCGCGATGCTTACGGACGAAATCAATTTGGCCAGGCGTGTTTGCTGGCGCGGCGACTGGTCGAACGGGGCGTTCCTTTTATCGAAGTTTCGTTGAATGGTGTCGGTAACAATCAGACATTTGCCTGGGATACGCATGCCCAGAACTTTACGTCTGTGAAAAGTTTACTGGGGGTGCTCGATCCCGCCTGGTCCACTTTGCTGGCCGACCTGCAGGACCGGGGACTCCTCGATTCCACTTTGATTGTCTGGATGGGTGAGTTTGGCCGGACGCCAAAAATCAATCCCCAGACGGGACGAGACCACTTCCCGAATGCCTGGAGTAGCGTGCTCTGTGGCGGTGGGATCAAGGGGGGGCAGGTGATTGGCCGGACGAGCGACGACGGAATGAAGGTCGAGGATCGCCCGGTCTCGGTACAGGATCTGTTTGCCACCTTTTGTCAGGTTTTGGGACTGGATTCGATGAAACAGAATATCTCGAACGTCGGGCGTCCCATCCGTCTGGCGGACCCGACTGCCAAACCGATTACCGAGCTGATTGGCTAAAGGATCGCGGTCGTGTCGCTGAACAGATCGAGGCCGCTCGCCGCAGGAATCACCATGAAACGATTTGGATTAGTGCTGTTATTGCTGGTGGGAGTGCTCACAACGCAGGCTGCGGCCCGAGAGGGGTCGGACGAGTCTGAGTCGGTCGTGTTTCTGGGTGACAACGGCGTGATCGTCTTGAAATTCGAGATTCGGCTGGGCGAGACGGGCCCACGCGAGACCACTACTTACGAGACCGGGCCGCGTACCGCCTTCGAGCAATCGGTCGAACGACTGATGCAAGCGCTCGACAAGGATGGGAATGGAATCGTCAAGGTCGAGGAAGCTCAAGGGAGATATCTGACTTCGCGTGACCTGCAACCGGCCAGAGTTCCGGTACCCGCCGGAAACCGACCACTGGTGGCCGAGCCGAATCCGGATGTGACTCCCGCCGATGGAAAAATCACTCGGCAAGAGTTTCTGGCGTACTTCAAGCGGATTGGGTTATTCCCATTTCAAATGCTCTATCAATCGAATGTCGCTACGGCGGCGATGAACCGGCCCGGGAGGCCCGCTGACGGTTCGCCGTCGGTGCCACTCTTTGCGCGGCTCGATACCAATGGGGATGGAAAGCTGTCGAGCAGCGAGCTGACCGATGCCTTAAAAACCTTGCATAAGCTGGATCTGGACGATGACGAAACGATCAGTTTGGCCGAACTGAATCCTCTCGGCAACGGGGCGGGGTTGAACGCAATGCCAGCGAATGGTGCGAGGAATCCCGCGAAAAGTCCCTTTCTGGGGGTGGGGTCGGACGAGTCGATTTCGAAGCAGATTGGGCGGCTGATCGACAAATATGACAGTGTTGATCCACTCAAATCCGGGGTCGAGGGTGCCACTGTCCGTAATCAGAAATTGAGTCGTCAGGAGTTGGGGCTGTCGGTCGCCTCGTTCGCTCGCTTCGATGGTGACGGTGATGGTCAGCTGGATTTTGATGAGCTGCGCCAGTTTCTGTCGGATCCCGATCCGACGATCCAGATCATGGTTCCTCTGGATCGGATGGACTCCCTTGCTGCGACCGCTCATCAACCCGAATTGCAGGAAAAATTAAAGATCACCCCCGACGGGTCGGCGAATATCAATCTCGGTAGTCTGCAATTCAGTGTTGTACGCAATCCGTCTTTTGCTCCGCTGTCGGTCGACTTGCTGCTCAAACAACAGTTCATGGCGGCGGATACCGATGCCAATGGCTATCTGGAAAAGTCCGAGACGGAACGCATTTTTCTGCTGGGTGTCCCGTTCGAAAGTCTGGATACGGACAAGAACGGCAAAATCTTTTTGGGCGAGTTGCTCGAGTATTTCTCGCTTCGGCTTGATAGCACTCGCAGCCGCGTCGTGTTAACGATTCAGGAGCAGGGGCGAACACTGTTTGAGATTCTCGATACGGATCGTGACCAGCGGCTTTCATTTCGCGAATTGCAGGTGGCTGCAGATCGATTATCGCTGTGGGATCAAGATGGTGATGGCGAGCTGAAAGAGTCGGAAGTTCCGCTCCAGTATCGGTTGGTGCTGGCTCGAGGAAACCTGCCGGGACTTGGTAATGGTTTTTTGAATCCGAATTTGGGAATGAATCCTCAGGGAATTCCGGCCGAGCGGACTGCGGGGCCGGTCTGGTTTTTGAAGATGGATAAAAACCGGGATGGGGAAGTCTCGACACGCGAATTTCTGGGTGATTTGTCTCTGTTTGCCGAGTTTGATCGCAATCACGATGGGTTTATCGACTTGAACGAGGCGGCTTTGGCGCAAGGTTCCGACTGATTCTTCCGGGGGAGGGCCTCTTTTCTCTATCCTCCCTCGTCCGTCAGGATTAAGCTACCTTGCCAACTACAACTCGCTTTCTGGATCGTTGACGTAAGGATGGGAATTCATGCAGGCGCTCTCAATACGATGCCTTTTTCTGTTTGCCAGTATGGGATTCATGGCCGCCACCGGTGGGGCGGAGGAATCGTCGCTTTCTCAGTACTATGGTTTCAAGCCCGTTGAAGTCTTCAAGTTAGCGGAGCGTTCGGGCAATATGTTGACGGGCGATCTGAATCATGATGGCTTGACCGATTTGATTCTGGTTGACAATAGCCATAGTCGGCTGGACCTGATGATTCAGCGCAGTGAGAAGCCTGGTACGAAGGAAAAGCCCGCCGGCCGGACCGATGTGAATGTGATCGATGACGCCTGGCGATTTGATCATCAGAAACTTCCCGTCGATCATGACGTGGCAGCGATGACGCTGGGGGACTTTGACGGGGATGGCCGGACCGACATCGTTTATTTCGGTACTCCGGATCAGCTGGTGATTCGCTTTCAGCCAGAAAAAGGGGAATGGACCCGCACGAAAAAACAGCGGATCCCAGACGTTGCGGCCTCACAGTGGTTTCTGACCGCAGGCGATCTTGATGGAAACGGTCTTGATGATCTGGTGATTCTGGGAAAACACGAGACCATCCTGCTTTATCAGACTGAGAAGGGTGTTATGGCGGCTCCGCGTCGCCTGATGAATACCTCGGATAAGTTGGGGTTGGCTCAGATCGCCGATCTTGACGGTGATGGACGACTCGACCTGTGCTATTTGGCCGGAGAAGGTTTGAATCGGGTGCTCGGTGCCCGACTGCAGCAGGCGACTGGCCAACTGGGACCGGAATATGTATTTGATTTGGAACGTCCTCGTGCCGTGTCGTTACGGGATGTCGATGGTAAGCCGGGCCATGAAATCTTGACCATCGATTCGCGAACCGGACGACTAAAGCTGCTCAACGTCGAGCAGAAAAAATTGGGTGAGCATGAACTGCCCGAACGATTGATTCAATATGGGTTTGGCAAACAAGGCTCGGGAAAAGACCGGGACTTGGCGGTAGGGGACTTCGACGGCGATGGCTTGAGTGACCTCGTCGTGACAGATCCTGATGCGTCACGCGTGCTGTTTTTTAAGCAGAGCAAGGGACAGGGGCTGGAAATGGGGATTCCGTTTCCCAGCTTAACCGGGGCGGACCAGATTCATGCCGCGGATTTGGATGGGAACGGTACAGCAGAGTTGGTGCTTCACAGTGCTGCCGAGAAGACGCTGGGTGTCAGCCCGTTTGACGGAGGGAAATTGCTCTTTCCGCAATCGATTCCGACCGAAGCGGATGCCTCGGCAATGGAACTGGTTGATCTGGATGGGGATGGAAAACTGGAAGTGATGTTTATCGCCAAGACCAAGAAAGATCGGTCCTCGGAATACTCGTTGCAGGCGATGAAACGGATTAGTCCTGAGGAGTGGCAGCCGGTCAAATTTGGTGAAAAGACGGCGGTGACGCTGGATTTGAAGGGGACGCCAGAACGACTGCTGCTGGCGGATCTGCTTGGTGACGAGCGACCGGAATTTCTGGTGTTTCAGGGTTCAAAGCCACCCCAGTTATTCGGGATGAACGCAGAGGGGATTCCGGTCGAGATCGCCACGACGGGAAATCTGGGGGTCGGTGCCGTTGGAGCGGGGGCGGTGAGTCTCTGTTCGCTGGGGGGGAAGAAAGGGTTACTGATCACGCAAGAAAACTTTGCCCGGCATATGGTGCTCAGTCAGCAGAAACGCTGGGAAGTGGTCGACCAGTTTAATATCACCGAGTCGAATTCCAAAATTGTTGCGGGAACTGTTGTCGACTTGAATGGCGAAGGAGATCCCGAAATCGCGTTGGTTGATGCGGGACTGCGAAAGTTGCGCGTCTTGCGGAAAATCGATGGCAGTTATCAGTCGTGGAAAGAGATTGATATTGGCGACTTCCAGCTCAAATCATTGAAGGTTGCCGATTTAAATGGTGATAAAAAAGATGATCTGGTGCTGTTTGGGGCGGACAAATTTGCGGTTTTGTTTGCGGGCGGACAATCACCCGCCCTCAAGGAATTGGCGTCGTTTGAAAGTCAGCTCGATAAAGTTTACCCCACCGACGTTGTCGCGGGTGATTTGAATGGGGATGGCCACACGGATTTGGCGATGACGGATGTTCGTGGTCATTTTGTCGAAATCATCCAGCACCGTCCGACAACGGGATTGAAGCATGCTCTGTATTTTCGCATTTATGAGCAAAAATCGTTTGCGGGAAATGACGAAGTGAAAGATGCGGAACCGCGTGAAGCCCTGGTTGCGGATGTTACCGGAGATGGTTTGGTCGACTTGATCCTGTTGGCACACGACCGACTACTGGTCTACCCTCAGGATAATGGCAAGTGAGGGTCCATTCCCGCCCCGAGGGGGATTTGTGGCGTTTTGCTTCTGGCGAATGGTCGAGACGGACGATATAGTCGCAGATGAATTTACGTCGAACACGTTCTTGTTTTTTTGCTTTCATCGAGGAGACTCGCGATGAGCGACAGCATCCACGACGACATTGAATCTCACTCAGACGAAGCCACACTGAAAATCCGTGATCTGAAAGATCGGAATGTGCTCAAGCTCTATCAAACCGGTGAACTGACCGTCGTCGGTTTCGGCGGACAAGACGTGCCTGACGAAGTTTGCATCGCTTTCTATCGAGATCAGCTGATGCAGTTAATCAAAGAGCATCACTGTAAAGTGCTGGCATTCGATCTGACTGGCGTGAAGTTGATTCCAAGCGGGATGCTGGGGGTGTTAACCTCGTTGCGCAGCCAAGTCGAACGATTAGAACTGTACAACCCCTCGGTGGATGTTCGCGAAGTCCTGCACCTGACACGTCTTGAGCAGTTGTTTGAGATCAAGGACCTCTCAGTCTAGCCCTGTTCTTCAGTATGTCTGACGACAACCAAAATTGTCAGGCCTTGCGTCCGACTCATTGCCGTCTTCTGGAGTCTCCAGAACGATTGTGGACACGAATTTTTCATGCACTTTTCCAGCCTTCAGAACTTTCAAAACTTTCTACTCAAAACCAAACTCGTGGAATCTTCACAGCTGCAGCAGTGTATGATTCGACTGCAGTCGCGTGGACAAAGTATCGACGGCCTGATTCGGGAGCTCGAAACGGCCCACATGCTGACCACTTATCAGGCAGCAAAGTTGATGAAGCGGGACCTTGATGGGCTGCTACTGGGGAAATACAAGCTGCTCTATCGGAACGCCTCGGGAAGCTTCGCTCGCGTATTTCGTGGCTGTTCCGTTGATGACGGGCGGATGATCGGCATCAAGGTTCTCCGTTCCCGCTGGGCCGAAGACCCACGGAAAGTGTTATTGTTTCAGCGCGAGGGGGAACTGGGTAAACGTCTCAAACACAAAAATATTGTGCCGATTTACGAAGTCGGTTCCGCAGGGAATCAGCATTACCTCACGATGGAGTTTGTCGAGGGGGGAAATTTTCGCGAGCTGATGAAAGCCCGAGGGAAGTTTTCCCCTCAGGACGCAACTCGCTATGCACTCGAGATCAGTGAAGGGCTGGAATATGCCGCGACGCTGGGTGTCACGCATCGTGACCTGAAGCTGACCAATGTCTTGCTGAGTGCCCAGGGGGTTGCCAAGTTGGTCGACTTTGGGCTGGCGGGGCAGGATGCCAGTGCCCGGTCACTCGATGAAGAAGTCGATCGAGCAATCGAATACGCGACGCTCGAACGAGGAACGGGTGCCCCGGATAACGATCCACGTTCAGATCTGTATTTCCTTGGCACGATCTATTACGAGTTGCTGACGGGAAAACATCCCTATCCCCCGACAAAAAGTAAAGATGAACGACGGGAGTTCAGTCGTTATTCGGGTATTCCACCAATCCAGCAGGTCGATCCAACGCTCCCCCCCAGCCTCTGCAAGATCGTCGAGAAATTAATCCGTATCAACCCTACGGAACGCTACCAGACACCCGCGATGCTCGCCCGTGACTTGCGGACGGCACTGGCCGAACTGAATCTCCCTCAGGGGGATGATTCGGTGGTGATTGCCCCCCCTAAAGGGATTTCACCGACGGTGTTGTGTGTCGAAGAACGCTTGCGACAACAGGATTCCTTGCGAGAGTATTTCACCAAGCATGGTTATCGCGTGCTGTTGCTCGGCAATTTTGAACGGGCGATGAAACGGTTAAAATCGGATCCTCCCAAAGGCCTCGTTCTGATGAGCGATGCATTGGGGGATGAGACCGAGGCACTGTTTGGACAGGCGCAGCAGGCGTGCCAACAGACTGGAACCGCCATGGTTCTGGTCCTCTCGAAAAGTCGGGGATCACTGAAAGATCAACTGACCACGACCAAGGCCACGCGGGTCCTGTCCGAGCAACCGGTGACGCTACGCAGCATCCGCCAGGCACTGGAAGAGGTCTGGAATTCGGCACCCTGAGTCGGGGTACGGCCCCGCGCAACGCAGAGACGAGGATCGTCAAATTCTCCGAATTCGGTCCGATCGGAATCTCAATACCCTCGGGTGATTCCGAGATTTCTTTTCCGGACAATTAATTCATCTTGACTTAAGGTTGTTGTTGTAAGCTGGCTCATCCACGCGGTTTGCGAGAGATATTTTTCTGGATCCCCATCGCGCTCATTTCATGATGGTCCGGACGCAAGAGACAACAACACGACTTTGGGTGGTGAAGACGTATGCGAGTGCTGGTGGTCGAGGACGAGCCTGATGTCAGCCGCGCGGTAGCGATGTACCTGCGCGAGGCTGGCTATTCCGTCGATACGGCGGAAAACGGTGAGGATGGCCTGTTCAAGGGAATCACGTGGGATTACGACGCGATTTTGCTGGATGTGATGTTACCCCAGCGGGATGGCTGGTCGGTCTTGGCAGAACTGCGTCGGAATAAAAAAAGCACGCCGGTGCTGATGTTGACGGCGCGGGATGCGGTGAAGGATCGGGTTCGGGGTCTTGATACGGGTGCTGATGATTATCTGATCAAGCCGTTTGAGCTTTCTGAACTGGTGGCGCGGGTTCGGGCGCTGATTCGGCGATCGGCCGGCATGGCTCAGCCGCTGATCGAAATTGGGAATGTCTCGATCGATACCACCGCCCGAACGGTTTCTGTGGATGGCGAACCGGTTGCCTTAACGGCCAAAGAATACTGCCTGTTGGAATTTCTGGCGATTCATCGGGGTGAACTGGTCACACGAACCAAGATCTACGACCATTTGTTTGACGAATACGATGCCTCGCTGTCCAATCTGGTGGATGTCTACGTTTCCAATATCCGGCGTAAAGTGGGTCGTGAACTGATTACGACGCGACGGGGTATGGGTTATATTATCGAAGGCTGAATGGGCCGCGTTTGCGGCGAGAAGATCATTATGTTCAAATCACTTCGCTGGCGACTGCAGGTCTGGCACGCTCTCGTGCTCTTGATCGTACTCATCAGCTTCGGTGGTCTGGTGCATAGTCTTCATTGGCAGACCCGCTTACAGCAGATCGATGCCGAACTTGATCGAACTGCGGGGGTCGTCATGTCCCAGCTACGACGATTGGTTCCTCGCCCAGCCGGATTTCGTCCCGGTGGGCGTCGCCCCCGTCGCAATGACGAGCCGAATCGGGAGGTGAATCTGGGGCCTCGTGTTGAGCCCACTCTTGTCGCGGGACAGCCCACTCTTGTCACGATCGCGGGACAGCCGACTCTTGTCACAATCGCGGGACAAACGGGTCCTGAGCCAGTTCTGAATGCGACTCAGCCCGCGAATTCTCCCGCGGCGCCAGTTCCTGTTTCTCCTGTCGATCCGGAAGGTCAGGAACCTCCCCGACGGGATCGGTTTCCTTTGGACCCTGGTCCATTGCCGGAAGAGTTTCAGCAACTTTTTCATGGGGAAGAAGAATCGCGGTTATATTTTGTGATTTGGGGTGGCAATGGGGATCTGTTGCAGAAATCCGAATCGGCACCCGAAATCGCGTATCCCAATCAGCATATCACTGCCGAGGGATTACCGGTTCGCACGGTTCGGTCCCGTCCCAGCAATGCGATTTATCGCGAAGTGATTCATGCGGGTATGTTTGATTTGAATCTGCTGGTCGGTCGATCGCTGGAAAAAGACTTGGCGGCGCATCATCGTTCTG
>CAMBQP010000017.1 GCA_945869955.1 Schlesneria paludicola DSM 18645 | reverse complement strand
AAGGCTTGCTGTAGCGGACAACTGGTTTTGAGAGAAAGGCCTCGCCGATAATGTTCGAGCAGTTGCCGGGACCGGGCTGCCAGCATCCGCCGAACTTCCCGTCGCTCACCCCGAATTCTTGGAATCACCAGATTGTCGTATCCCGTCGTCTGGTGACGCATCCAGGCAATCACCGCGGCCTCGGCCCGTTGCTCGACCGGGATTCGTTTGGTCCGGGCAACTGTACCGCTTCCCACGGGTGTCGCATGCAGTGTCACTGCCTGGGCCAGTTGTTCCGCCAGTTCCGCATAGCGCGGATCAAACGCCAAAAACGCGACAACCGCTCCGTGAAAGTCTTCGACGTATTCCGCCTGAACTTTTTCTCTTCGTCGGGTGTCCCCTTCTTTTCGCCTGGCGAAACTTTCGGTTGATCGTTCGGCGAGCAAGTCCTGCTGAATCCGCTCGATCGTCTCGGCAGCGGTCCAGACTCCTCGTGAAAACAGCTTGCGTCCCTTTTTCTCGGCAACCACCCAGTGATCACCCGCCGCTTTAACTCGCCGCGTCAAAGCCGCATCTCCGGGGGGAAGCAAAACCCATCCAGGGGGAACGGTCAGAATTGTCCCCTCAGCCGTGCGGACGGTTCCTGCGGTGGGACCAGGCAGAAAGGGAATGGTGCTGTCGGTCAATCGGGATCTCTTGTGGAGGGGGTGAAAGCCGTATGGGTGTGTTTCGCGCCCGTAGCGGGGGGCGCGTGGTTCAAGTGGCCTTTTAAAGTCGACCAAATCTTCGAGTCGATCAATTCGAATCATGGCATCCGCCGGATGGTTCAATGCCGCTTCGACTGTTCGCGATCGATGAGATAATTTGCAAGGGCTTCCCGCCAGGAGGGCATTTTCCATCCCAGCACCCGCTCGAGCTTTGCGCAGTTGAGGACGCTGTACGAGGGCCGTCGGGCGCGAGCACCGTAGTCAGCGGTCGTGATCGGTTTCACCACCGTTTTGAGTTGCGCACGTCGCAGGATCTCGGTCGCAAACTCGAACCACGAACAGTCACCGGAATTGGTGGCATGGTACAGCCCGTACGCTTCGGTTTTCATCAAATCGAGAATGGCCGAGGCGAGATCCGCAGTCGCCGTTGGGGTGCAGCGCTGGTCGCTCACGATGCTCAGTTCAGAGCGTTCCCGCCCCAGCCGCAACATCGTTTCCACAAAGTTTCCTTTGCCGTGTGCCGCATTCCGTCCGTAGAGACCACACGTTCTGACGACGAAATGGCGTGGGCAATGTGCCCGCACGAGTTGCTCGCCCGAATACTTGCTGAGTGCATAGGTACTGAGCGGTTGTGGCTCGTCCGCTTCCGTCCAGGGGCGGTCGCCCGTTTGGCCGTCGTACACATAATCGGTCCCGACGTGAACCAGCTTCAGATCATGTTCACGGCAATAGTCGGCGAGCAACCCAGGGCCACGGCGATTGGTGAGCATCGCCTGATCACGTTCGGTTTCGGCTTTGTCGACGAAGTTATAGGCCGCACAATTGATGACGACATCCGGTCGGTCCCGGTCCAATGCAAGGGAAATACTCGACGCCTCGGAAATGTCAATATCCGCGTGCCCCAGCGGAATCGCCTGAGCTCCCAAACGAGAGACGAGATCGCTCCCCAACTGTCCCCTCGCCCCAATCACGGCGACACGCAACATGCTATTCCACTCCTGCATGAATAAAAAACTTGGTGCTTGAAACACAGATCGACTGAGGAGAGGCATTTGAACCCAAAAAGAACCCGCCGTCGTCCCATGCCCGCTCTGATTTAATCAGGACAAGGCTTCCGCTCGCAAGGTCTCGGCCGCTTCAATCGCAAAATAGGTTAGCACACCATCGGCTCCCGCTCGTTTGAACGCCAACAGACTTTCCAGCATGGCCTTCTTGCGATCAAGCCAGCCATTTTGTGCTGCTGCCGTAATCATCGCGTATTCGCCGCTCACCTGATAGGCAAATGTCGGCAAGCCAAATGTTTCTTTCACTCGTCGCACAATGTCGAGGTACGGCATCCCCGGCTTGATCATCACCAGATCCGCCCCCTCGGCAATATCCAGGGCCACCTCACGCAGCGCTTCGTCGCCATTGGCGGGATCCATTTGATACGTTCGCTTGTCCCCCTGACCCAGACTGGTCGAGGAACCGACCGCCTCGCGAAAGGGTCCATAAAATGCCGAGGCGTACTTCGCCGCATAAGCCAGAAGCTGGACCTGTTCGAACCCCGCTGCATCGAGTGCTCGCCGGATCGCACCAATCCGGCCATCCATCATGTCTGAAGGAGCAATGACATCGCAGCCCGCCTGAGCCTGAACCACCGCCTGCTGGCAAAGCATGTCGAGAGTTTCATCGTTCACCACATAACCGTTTTGGACGAGTCCATCCTGGCCATGTGAGGTATAAGGGTCGAGTGCGACATCACAGATCACACCCAGGTCTCGTTGCCGTGCTTTGATGGCACGAACCGCTCGACAAACCAGATTGTCGGGATTGATGGCCTCGGTCGCCGCTTCGTTCTTCAGCGCAGGATCGGTTGCCGGAAAGACCGCCACCGCCGGAATCCCCAGATCCGCCGCCCGATCGACCGCCTCAACCAACAAGTCGACAGAGAGCCGTTCAACACCTGGCATGGAACTGATCGGGGTTCGCTGATTGGTCCCCCCCTGAACAAACACCGGCCAGATCAGATCATCAACGCTCAGTTGATGCTCGCGGATCAGTCGACGAGACCACTCAAAGCGACGAAGTCGCCGCATGCGGGTCGCAGGAAATTGTCCAGATTCAAACGGAAGTCGTGCAGTCATAACGAGTCTCGATTTCGGAACGGAACCATGGTGTCGCTGTGTTCCTGGATTCTACGGTTTTACAGAGGCGGTGTCTGTGAAATCTACCCTCCGTCGCCGAGGGTGAGTTTCAATCTGTTCTCGCATGCCAAAAAGAGACTAGATCGCACAGTCCGATTTTGGTGGATTGGGCAGGAAAATTGTCCCTGTCGTCTTTTTCGTCTTTTTTTTGGGGAGGGGTCATCGTGATAACCAGCCGCCGTCGATCGCGACGGTACTGCCGTGCATATAGTTCGAGGCATCTGAAGCCAGAAAGACGCATAACCCCGCCAATTCGTCCGGCTGACCCCAGCGTCCTACGGGAATCCGGTCCAAAATCTGTGGCCCGCGCACCGGGTCATTCATCAGGATATGTGACAGCGAGGTCTCAAAATAGCCGGGGCAGATACAGTTCACATTGATTCCTTGTCGTCCCCACGAATTGGCGAGCGACTTGGTCAACCCCGCCAGGCCATGTTTGGCGGCTGCATACGCCGGGATATTCAGGCCCCCTTCAAAGGTCATGACCGAACCGATATTGATGATTTTCCCGCGACCGCGAGTCAGCATGTGTCGGGCTACCTGCTGCGACAAATCGAACGAAGCATGCAAGTGAACTTCAAAAAGCTGATGCCATTCGCTTAACGGATAATCCTCGGGAGGATGACGATGCGAGATCCCCGCATTGTTCACCAGAATATCGAGCCGACCCGTCTGTTCCAGAATCTTGTCAATCAACCCCACCCGATCTGCTGGCTGACCCAGATCTGCCGTAAATCCCCAGAATCGGCGTCCGGTTCCGCGAACGAGCTGTTCCAGTTCCGTCCATTCCCCCGAACGACTGATGCCAACGACATCGGCCCCGGCTTCGGCCAGGCCGAGTGCCATCGCCTCCCCCAGCCCCCGGGTGGCCCCTGTGACCAGAGCAACTCGTCCGTCCAGTTTGAATAAGTCAAGAATCATGCATTTTCCCCGGCAGTGGCCTGCGTATCCGTTACATCGGTTTGATTCGCTGCAACCGGCAGGATAAGTATGTCACGCAGTTTTGCCCAGTCTCCCCCCTGAGTACAACAAGTCCCTGCGTTGATGTCGGAAGAGAGCCATGGCAGGTGCCGCCGCTGGTCGATGTCATGGGTGCGGTTTTCATCCTCACGACAGAACGGTACAGTGCTATGGCAAATTGGTTTTGGGGTCGAAAAAAGGAAGCTCGAATGTCAGCGGCGGAGACTCACTCCGAGATCGATGGTTTCTCACGTCGTGATTTTCTGCGCGCGGGGGGACTGACCGTGGTGGGCCTCTCGGGCGCGGCACGCGCTGGGGCATTGACTGCAGTCCCCAGCCGACGGGCGATCTTCATTCTGATGACGGGGGGAGTCAGCCAGCTGGAAACCTTCGATCCAAAGCCCGAAGCTCCCTCGAGCATTCGCGGTCCGTTCAAGTCGATCGAAACAGCGGTCCCCGGAATTCGTTTTGGAGAATCGCTCCCACGCCTCGCACAGCGATCCGATCGTTTTGCTGTCATCCGATCGCTCACCCACGATGCGGCACCGATCCACGAAACCGGACAACAGCTGTTGCAAACAGGTCGATTGGCAGAACGGGGCCTGCAGTTTCCCAACTGGGGAAGCCTTGTTGCCCGTGCCGTTCCAGCGCGGCAAAATATTCCCGCGAACGTGATTCTTCCCCGACCCGTTTCCGACACCGGCGTGAATTCCTATCGCGGTCAGCAGTCGGGCGTCCTGGGGACCGAATGGATGCCGCAAAGCGGTCTGCAGGAATTAACGGAAGAACCCGAGTCGATGCGTCGATTGTACGGCGACACCGAATTTGGCAGGTTGTTACTGCGAGCCCGTCAATTGGTCGAGCAGGGGACGCGCTGCGTCACCGTGAATCTGTTTGATTCGCTGCAAAATCGAATCACCTGGGACTGTCACGGCGACAAGAATTGCGGTGCCGCGACATTGTTCGACTATCAGGCTCGACTTTGTCCCGAATTCGATCAGGCGATGGCCGCTCTGCTGGATGACCTGGCTCAGCGAGGCCTGTTAGACGAAACCCTGGTGGTTGCCACAGGAGAATTCGGCCGCACCCCGCTGGTCAACGAAAACATGGGCCGGGACCACTGGACCCGCTGCTGGTCTGGACTGGTTGCGGGAGGTAAGGTTGCCGGTGGCAAAGTGATTGGTAGCAGTGACGCCTCTGCAGCAGAACCGATCGAGCGTCCTGTCGAACCGGGCGAGTTGACAGCAACGCTGCTCAACTGGTGCGGAGTCGACGGCGCCACCCAACTGATCGACATCGGCAACCAGCAGGAACCCATGGTTCCCTATGCCCCACTTGCCGAACTCTGGAGCTGACTGGCTTGCCGTCGCCGTCGATTGTGCGGTCTGTAAAGTGTTGCAGCAAAGTGGTTCCAGCGGAGGATCCCCGATTGGGGCCGTACGCGAGTACATCGCGGATTGGTTGCAGAAACAAGGGCCTTCTGGCTCTGTCGCTGAGGGATTTTCTGGAGAGTAGAAATTATAGGGACATCCCTAATTTAAGCGACACTCCGTGAACTGATCGGTGCAACCGATTTTCAATGAGGACTTTGCGATGATCGTAGTTCTTGCCCGTGACGATCCGGTGATCAGCAAGAATGAGGGTCACCGCAATTTCCTGATTGAAATTCCGTTGTCGCGATTCGTCGGTGCAGCGACTGGCCGAAGCTCTTCCGAGGCCGTTTTGATTAGACGTCTGAGGTGGCGGGCTGTGGTTCGAGTGATTCGGCGCGGATTTTCAGCCAATCCAGTACGCGTTCCATTCGCGTCGATCGGGATCCTTTGATGAGCAACAGATCATCGGGTTCAAGCCAGCAATCCAGTACCGCCAGCAGGGTCTCCAGGTCCGGTGCGGCTGCGATCTGGTGGGATTGCATGCCGTTCTGGTTAGCCCCTCGAGCCAGGTCATTCGCGAATTCCCCGCAAACCAGCAGACGGTCGATTTGCAGTTCTGCCGCCAGTTTGCCAATCCGTTCGTGTTCCATCACGGCAGTCTCTCCGAGTTCTCGCATATCACCCAAAATCAGCAGTCGCTGACCTTGGGCGGTCAGAGGGAGCTCCCGCAACATACGGCACGAGGCGGCAACGGAGAGAGGGCTGGCGTTGTAGGTATCGTCGACAATGGTCCAGGAACCGATTTGAACCCGTTTCCCCCGACCAGCAGCGGGGACAAACTGGGACAATCCCTCGGCCAGGCGCTCAATCGGAATGCCGAGTTCCAGGCCGATCGCAATCGCACACAACACGTTGGGAATCAGATGCCGCCCGTTGATCTGAAGAGTAAACTGGTGTCCCTGACAGTAAAATCGCAAACCATCCGGATCCGCGTGGATCTCGGTCGCGCGGATGGGATTGTGCTCATGTTGCCCCACAAAAATCACCGGGCAACCGGCACGGCCTGACATGTTCCGGAGTACATCGTCGTCACCGGGGATAACTGCAAAGCCTGTCGAGGGAAGTTGTTCCAGTAATTCCCCTTTGGTTTTGATAATCTGATCGAGGGTGCCAAACGACTGCAGATGAGCGGGGCCGATTGCTGTAATCACCCCGATTTCCGGCAGGGCGATGTGGCAAAGTTGTTCAATATCACCTTGGGCCGAAGCCCCCATTTCCATCACGGCGAATTCGTGCGACGGTTCGAGATCGAGTAAACTAAGTGGTAGTCCGATCAGATTATTGAAATTCTTCCGGCTGCGGATCCCCGAGAAGGGGCCATTCAATGCGGCAAAAATCAATTCGCGGGTGGTCGTTTTGCCGACGCTCCCGGTGACTCCGATCACGAGGGGATCGAGTTGATTCCGGTGCCACTTGGCAAATTGTCCCAAGGCTGCGAGGGTGTCGTCGACAATCAGGACCGGGCCTGCGACCGCATCCGCGTGGCTCGTGGCGACAATACTGAGCCGAGCTTGCTTTTCTCTTGCTTGGCTGACGAAATCGTGTCCGTGTTGGTGCTCACCCTTGAGAGCCCAGAAAATGTCTCCGGGCTCAATCTCGCGTGAGTCGGTGGAAATACGAGAGAAGCGTGCGTCTGCAAGCTCGACATCTCGAAGTCGGCCCCCCGTCGACTGGACCAGGTCTTGCAGCGCAAACCGTTCCATATCAGCTGTTCACCCTTTCCGGCGGACGAGCTAGTGGTTGCCACCGTTCACGCAAGATCTCTCGTGTGATTTGACGGTCGTCGAATGGTAGCCGTTGCGAACCGATGATTTGTTCGTTTTCATGTCCTTTGCCGGCGATCAGGATGCAGTCACCCGGTTGAGCCAGCTCAAGGGCATGCTGAATGGCGGCATGTCGATCGATTTCGACTCGGGGAGTTACGATGGACTCGCGCATTCCTGCGAGAATTTCATCGATGATCGCCCCAGGATTCTCACTGCGTGGATTGTCACTGGTGACAATGGCGACATCAGCCAAGAGCGCGGCATTTCCCAGCTTAGGCCGCTTGGTTCGATCGCGATCACCCCCGGCACCAAATACACAAATCACGCGGCCCGGTGTCAGTCCTTTGAGGCTGGCCAGGCACCGACGCAAGGCATCGTCTGTATGGGCATAGTCCACAAAAACATCGAATGGCTGACCACACTCGATCTGTTCTAATCGACCGGGAACGCAGCGAAAGGATTCGATTCCCAAGGTGATTTCTTCGAGCGATAGTCCCAAATGCGAGCAGGTAGCGACCGCAGCCAGAATATTCGAGATGTTGTGACGCCCGATGAGTCGTGTGGCACAGTCGATCGATTCCCCGTGAATTTTCAGGCGGAAGCGTGTTCCCGAGAGAGACTCGTCCCGAATCTGTGCGGTCACGTCCGCTGTCGGATTCAATCCGAATGAGATACCGGTTGTCGATTCGAGGACTTGCTCGCGGAGTGACCAGGCACCTGGGTCATCCCGATTCAGGACGATGATTCCCCCCGGTCGAACATGCTGGATGATTCTTGCTTTCGCGGCCAGATAGTTTTCGAAGGTCTGGTGGTAGTCAAAATGGTCTTGGGTCACGTTGGTGACGATGGCTGCGGCCAGTTCGATGCCGGCCGCACGTCCCTGATGCAGGGCATGGCTGGATAACTCGATCGCCGCGTGTCTCGTACCCGCCTGGACCATGCGGCCCAGCCATTGGGCGAGTGATCGGGAGTCGGGTGTAGTGAGTGTTGCGGGGCCGCTGGAAATTCCGTCCGAGTATTCCACGGTTCCTAAAAGCCCGCAGCGGTAGCCTGCACGCTCCATCAGACTGCGGATCAGCCAGGCGGTCGTGGTCTTGCCATTGGTTCCGGTCACACCGGCGATACTGAGTTGACGCGAGGGTTCACCGGAAAGCGATTCGCAGACGCGTGAAAATGCCGAGCGGACATCGGAAACAACGCACTGAGGGAGGGTCGTATCCAAAATCGGGGTGTCGACGAGCAGTCCGGCAGCACCCCGCATGATCGCCTCGTGAATGAAATTTCGGGCATCAACCCGGGTGCCACGAATGACGGCAAAGAGTGTGCCTTGCAGGACTTCTGCGCTGGTTTCTACCGCGTCTGTGACACAAAGGTTTGTGCAACCGACGAAACTCGCCTGAGGCAATAATCGCCTGAGACTGACAGCAAATGGAAATGGAACCGCCTCACGCACACACGCCTCCTTCTGATTGCAGAAACAGGTAGTCTTCTGCCGATCTTGTCCCCGATTCCCGGAAAACGGTCAAGTCGATTTGCCCCGAGATCCGAAACAGGCTTGCGTCCGCCCCAACCTTCTTTCAGAATGCGGCAGCCTGCTGTCGACTTATTCCCGAGTCTCAGCCGATTTTATGCCTTCAGCCGAACGTCCGAATTTCATGTATGACGAACTTTGCATTCTGAGTGGTCGTGCAAATCCCAAGCTGGCGGCGGAAATTGCGTCGTACCTCAGCATCGGACTCGGTTCCGTGACGCTCGACAATTTTCCCGATGGGGAAATTGCTGTGCGACTCGATTCCAATGTTCGAGGCCGTGACGTATTTCTGGTACAGCCAACGGGCCCACCTGTCAATGAAAACCTCATGGAACTGCTGGTGATGATCGACACTTGTAAACGGGCGAGTGCCGCCCGAATTACGGCGGTCATCCCGTATTACGGGTATGCGCGGCAGGATCGTAAAGATATGGGCCGCGTGCCGATTACGGCCAAACTCGTGGCGAACCTCATTACCAAAGCCGGGGCCGATCGAGTGCTGGCGATGGATCTGCATGCGGCGCAGATTCAAGGTTTTTTTGATTGCCCTGTCGACCATTTGTATGCATCGCCCATTTTGGACGATTACTTCCGTTCGCTGAATTTGCCGACGGAAAGCCTGGTGATTGTCAGTCCTGATGAAGGAAGTATCAAGCGATCACTGCAACACGTCGACCATTTGGGTGGCAGTTTTGCCATTGTGGATAAACGTCGAGCCAATGCCTTTGAAACCCGGCAAGAAAATCTGATTGGTGGTCCGATCGAGGGAAAGACCGCCATTATATTCGATGACATGATCACCACGGCAGGCTCGATGGTTGGTGCCGTTCGAACCGTTGCCCAGTTTGGTGCCAAACACATCTACGTCGGTGCGACACACCCGGTTTTTTGTGGTCAAGCGGTCGAGCGGCTTCGCGGAGCGCCCATTGTGGAAATCGTCGTCTCGAACAGCCTGGCTCTTCGGCCCGAACAAATGCTGCCAAACCTGCGGGTCATTTCCGTGGCTCCTCTTTTGGGTGAAGCAATCCGCAGAATTCACCGAAACGAATCGGTCAGTTATCTGTTCGATTGAGTGTGGGTTATGGGCAGATCCTGAAGTGATTGATTGCGGGATTTGTTGTCCCTGGATTTCTGTACGGACACCTGAAACCCGGTTGGCCTCACGCATTGCGAAAAAGAAGGATCCAGCTGATGATGGTGCAAGAGCAGTCAGCCGATCCAGCTCGATGATGTCAGGAATTTGCTATGGAAACCGCCGCAACCCCCATGAAAAATGCACGAAATCGAATTCCCCTCATTGGCGTGGTGGGGGGAGTCGGGTCAGGAAAAAGTGCCGTTGCGAATTGGGTCTCGACCCACGCCCCCGTCGCGGTGATTGATGCGGACAAACTTGGCCACGAAGCACTGCTGTCGGTTTCGGTCAAAGCCGAATTGAGAGCCCGATTCGGTGACGAGATCTTTGATTCGGGCGGAAACATTGTCCGAGCCAAACTGGCGAACCGGGTTTTTGGAGTCGACTCGAATCACCTCGTTGCTCGACGGGATCTCGAACGGATTGTCCACCCCGCAATCTCGCAGCAGATTGCCGCAGAGGTCTCGATTGCGGTCGAACAACGCGCCGAAGCGGTACTGCTCGATGCGGCGATTCTATTAGAAGCGGGTTGGCGGGATTTATGTGAACTCGTCGTATTTATTGAGACCCCGGCAGAAATGCGGCTGCAGCGAGTTCAAGCCCATCGCGGTTGGACGAAAGCCGAGTTGCAACGTCGGGAAGAGAGCCAGTGGGATCTGAGCCGAAAACGGCAGGAATCGGATCTGGTGATCGTGAATGATCGCGCGCTGGAATATGCGGGAAAGCAACTGCTGGATTGTCTGATCGAGCGGAATTGGGTCGCGCCACCGAACGGACCCCGGTAACAGCAAGCGTCGATTCCAGCACCTCCGTCGCAGCCATCAGATAGAATCCCCCGTCGCGATCAGTCGAGTTTTTGGTCAGAGAAATCCGCGACGCCGTGGACCGCAACTCGGTCCCCCTCATCACCCCCCGACACCCGCACCTCGGATACCCGCAGGGGCAGACTTCGGATACCCGCAGGAGCAAATTTCCCGCCAGGGGGGATTTTCCGGTGATGAGATTTGCAATGAGGCTTACAGCGAGGCTCACAGATCCTGACGCAGCTCGTTGTTACGGTAAAGCTGAATCAATCGCTCTAACATTTCGATATCGCAGCGGAATTGTTCCCCACGCTCGGTATCCGCCATGCGACGCGGGGGGCTCCAATGGCGGATCTCATCGACGCTGGGAACGATGTCAATCCCATCCCGGACTGCAACCTCGACCGATTCAAAATGGTGATGCTTCGCCAGGATGGTTTTTTCTGGTCCCAGTACCAGCGTATAGCCATGATCGCCGTACGCTTCTGAAAAGGCCCCGTCGATAGAAATGGCTTTGCCGCTCCGCTTCAGCGGGGACTCGTCGGCATCGATTTTGACGGGAACATGGCCATTCACAATCAAGCCCTGCTGCGGGTCGACACCAAATTCCGTCAGGACTTTTTCGCAGAACCAGGCTTCATGAATCAGCGCAAAGTAAGGATCTTTTGTTTCATGGTGCGGTGTTTTGTCCTCGATAAAATCGCGTTCCAGCGTGGTAATTCGGTCTTTGCCAAACAAAGGGGATCGAGGGCCACTCCAGAGATACCACAGCAGATCCAGGTGCGGCTGATCCCGCAGTTCGATCGCCCGGGCAATTTCTCGGTCAATGGCATCAAAGAGTTCCCGGCCACAAAGCCACTCGCCATGGATCGGCATCGGCAGAAATTCACCCGAACTACTGCAGGGGATGCAGCCGTGAAAAATCAGATGGGCATCCCGTCGCAGATACATGGACCCATGGCTGACCAGATATCGCAAATGTTCTCCGAGTTTCTGGCTGTGAAGAAACGAATGCTTCAGCCGTGCCATGCACAACTCTTCCTGCGGGGTCAGCTCATAAGGACTTTCGGCATCGAATGTCGGCAGATAAGTGTCTCGTAGCGAGTATTCGGTTCCGTCGACATGAATTGTGCCCCGTTTCAAATCGATATGGTGCAACAGGCGACGATGATCGATCCCCCATTCGGGATGACGAGCGATCATCTGTCCCTCGAGCTTGAACTGCATGATGGCGATCGCCTTCTGCATGCGGGACACAATCACGTCCGAACGCATCCCGCTGGATTTCGGCATGAAATGAACCGCGGGGTCGTCAGCGTAGGCGGTCCGGACGAGATGCTCGAGCGGCGTCAGTGGGATGCTGTAGCCTTCGTCAAGTTGTCCGAGTCGTCGATACCTGAGCGAGACACGCAGCACGTGGCAGATGAGCGCCTCGTGACCGAGACCCGCACCGAGCCACGCGGCATCGTGGTTTCCCCAGATGAACGAGACATTCGGCTGATCACGCAAGTAGTCCACAACACGATCGCCGCGAGGTCCGCGGTCCCAACAGTCCCCGCCAATGATCAGTTCATAGATCGCCAGATTACGGATCAATCGGCCCGTAATATGAATCAGATGCAGTGCACGATCACACCGTAACAGTTCGTCGACGATCGCATCGGTGAATTCTCGTCCCCGTTCGTTCGAGGGTTCGTGCAGCATTTCCGCAAAGAGATTAGCGTATTCAGGGGGAAAGACCTGCATCGCCCGTTTCAGGCTGTATCCCGATGCGAGGACGCGCACCAATTTTAATTGGTTTCGCAGCGTTTTTTGAGCAAATGAGCGCAGTTCGTCCGGGTCGGTGAGTGTTTGCGACAAACGTTCTGTCACTTCGGCGGGATAGAAAATCAGGGTCAAAAATTCAGCAAACTCGTGCGGCGGCATCTGGTCTTGGAAGAGTCGTTCCACCAGTGGCCTGAGTGTCCCCGAGGCATTGTTGATCACGTGTCGCAGCTTTTTGTCTTCACCATGAATGTCGCTGATGACGTGGACGGTCCCTTTGGGAAGGGTCAGTACTGCAGATAGCCGGGCAATTTCCGCCAACGCAGAATCAACATTCGGAAACTGTTTTGCCAAAGCCTGTAACAGCGTTCGTTCATAGCGTCCCGACTTTTCGTCGCGAAGAATTCCTGTCGAATCGAATGGTTCTCGATCGGCAATCGGCATTTCTATTCACTTCCTGAAATTGCAGGCGTCAAAAAAGGGAGCGATTCTTCTACGGCACCAGGGGGGAATTGGGAAAAGGCAAACGCAAGCTTGGAGAGTCGTTACGGGCTACCAATTTTATCACCCCGTGGACAGCATTCGAACAATCGCCCCCCGAGAATGCAAACGTCACCGAAGTCATACTGCGGAGATACGAAGAAATTGTGAAGAATCCCTGTCATCCTGTTTGTGATCAGAGCCTCTTTCCGACAGACTAGATTGCAGTTCAAGCGGCAGAAAACCGCCGTAACGGCTTTTAACCGAGGGTGATTGTTGTGTCGCGAATATTGATGACCACGTTGGGGTCGTATGGTGATTTGCATCCTTACCTCGCGATGGCGCGCGTGCTGAAGCAAAACGGGGACGAGGTCACGATTGCCACGCATGCCGAATATCGCGAGGCGGTGGAACGAATCGGCGCTCGATTCGTGCTGATCAAGCCGGGACTGGATGATTTGGGGCCTGAAGCAGACTGGGCCGCGAAAGCCAATCATACCCTCACCGGGACGCAGTTCATCATTCGGACACTGATTTTACCCTATCTGGAAGATAGCTATCAGCGGATTAAGGCCGCAGCCTTCGGGCAGGATCTGATCATCTCTCATCTGCTCACGTTTGCGACGCCGATCGTTGCTGAAGAACTGGGAATCCCCTGGCTCTCTTGTGCGCTGCAGCCATCCGCTTTCTTTTCCGCTTACGATCCCCCCGCTTTCGGCCCCCTTCCCTTTTTGCCAAAACTTCGTTTCCTGGGCCCCCAAATCATGAGGGGGATTCTCAAGTTACTGATCCGTCCGACCTACAGTTGGTTGACTCCGATCACCGAACTGCGAGCCCGGGTTGGCCTGCCACCCTCGTCAAAAAACGCCTTAGTCGAAGGGTTTTCTCCCGAGGGGACGCTGGCCTTATTCCCCGCCCCCTTTGCCGCACCAAAACCAGACTGGCCTGCCCGAGTCCATCAAATTGGGTTCCCTTTATACGACGTGGAGACGACCAGTGAGCTTTCTCCCGCCGTGCAACAGTTTTTGGAACAAGGTCCTCCACCAGTGATTTTCACACTGGGAACGGCGATCATCCGGATGGAAACGAACTATTTTGAAGTCGCTTACGAGGCACTCAAGCACTTGGGACTGCGGGGGGTGTTTCTGGTGGGGAAAACCCCACGTCGAATTCCCCAGGCCGCCATGACAGATCCTCGGATTTGCATCACGGACTACGAGCCTTTTTCACGACTGTTCCCCAAGGGTGAGGTGATTGTGCACCAGTGTGGAATTGGAACCACCGCCCAGGGACTTGCCTCCGGTCGCCCGCAAATTCTCGTTCCATTTGCTCATGATCAACCTGATAATGCGCGGCGTCTCGAACAACTCGGTGTGGGAATCACGATCCCGGCTCGCCGATTAAATTCGTTACGACTGATCAAAGCCCTGAATCGAGTGAACGCCGACGCGGGATTTGCCACCCGCGCCGGGAATCTGGCATCCCGGTTAGAGGTGGCCGAATTTGACCAACGGCTCTGCCAGGCAATTTCTGGAACCTTGACGAGATAAAAAAACGGAGGGGTCGAGTGGCGGGAAGAAAAGCGGACCAGCTAGAGTACAGACTTTGAATCGGGTTCGATCTCGGGTCACCAAAAAAACTCGGACGGAAACCAATCCGCCAGCCCAGCAGGACTCAAGCGTTTCACCGTCGCGATTTCGTGTTACAAAGAGAAAAAATGCATATTCGGGATGGAATACTCAGTCCAGAGGTCTGTGTTGTCACGGGGCTGATCAGTCTGGCCGCCGTCGGATACAGTCTGCGTAAATTGCGGCTTGATCTTGAGGATCGCGCCGTTCCGTTGACCGGGATGCTCGCCTCAGTAGTCTTTGCCGGGCAAATGGTGAATTTTCCCTTGATTGGATTACCCGTTTCGGGGCATTTGCTGGGAGGCGTGCTGGCGGCGGTCATGCTGGGGCCTTGGGCCGCTTGCCTGGCGATCACGCTGGTGCTGGTGGTTCAAGCCGTGCTGTTCAATGATGGCGGATTGTTATCGCTGGGTGCCAATATTTTGAATATGGGTGTGGTTGGGGCGTGGGGTGGGTACGCCATTTATACGATCATTCGTAAATGGCTCGGGAACGGTACGATGACGGCAATTCCCGCGGCTGTGATTGCCGCCTGGTTCAGTGTGCTGGCGGCAGCCGCTTTGTTTTGCTTCGAGTTTGGTTGTTCCACCGGCTCGCAAGAATTTCATTTGCGAGGGATCTTTACCCTGATGGTCCTCTATCACGCGTTGATTGGAGTGGGTGAAGCACTGATTACCGGCAGTGTTTTGAGCTTTGTGTTGTCCCGGCGTCCCGATCTGATTTCGATCCCCGGTGCGGCCAGTCCGATTACGAATGTGAGTCAGTTTGTGATGGCTGGGGTCGTGGGTGGGTTGGCCATCGCGGCAATTCTGGCGCCGCTCAAGTCGGATCATCCCGATGGACTCGATCAAGTCGTGCAACAGACGGGGATGGAAGCGCGACAAATTGAACGAGACGGACTCGTTTTTCAGGGCTATGAATTGCCACTTCCGCGCGGGTTCGGCTGGTCGACATTGGCGACATCGCTGGCGGGAATTCTGGGGACCCTGGTGGTGTTTGGGATTGCAATGGGACTGGGAAAAGGGGCTCGCTGGAATCTTCCGGTGATCGAGTCGGGCGAACCTCATGGCCGATAATTCCCCTGTTGTGACCCCAATTGGCCCTTGTGATGCGATCCCCGGCACGGCCCGACTGGCGCTGACGCTGCTCGTGATTGTGGTGTCGAGTTTGATTCCGCTCGAACACTGGCCGGCTCACGGATTGCTGCTGGTGGTAGTGTTTGCGGGATTAAGCCTGGCAGGGGTGACGCTGGGATATCTCGCCCGGCGGTTGATGTTGTTTTTGCCGATGTTATTGGTGTTTGGATTGTCAGTACCGATCACACAACTGCATCGCGAATCGGCCTGGGGATGGATGGTGTCGCTCTGGTTACGCTGTACCATCTCGTTTCTGGCAGGACTGTGGTTGATCCATGTGCTCCCGTTTCCGGAACTCCTCGCCACCCTGTTGCGTTGGCGTTGTCCTCCGCTGTTGGTCGCGATGCTGGCCTTCATGTACCGCTATATTTTTATCTTGTGGGATGAACTGGCGCGGTTGCGACAGGCCCGCGAGGCGCGGAATTTTGGGAGCGGCTCTTGGAAAAGAGATTGGGTGACGAATGCACAGATGATCGGATTACTTTTGTTACGAGCCATGGAACGGGCTGAGCGGACACATCAGGCGATGTTGGCCCGAGGGTGGGATGGTTCACCCAAGTTTCTTGGTACGGAAGCGAGAAAGGGAGAATGACCAGTTTACCCATCCCGATGGCGATTGAATTACGAGGCCTGACATTTCGCTATCCGACCGGTCGAGTTGCCTTGGATGATGTTCGCTGTGCCATTGCGCCGGGCGAACGTGTGGCGGTGGTGGGGCCTAGCGGGGCTGGCAAGTCGACCCTGTTAATGCATTTGAACGGTCTGCTGCCGATGCCATCGGTCGCTACAGACGATACAGTTCAGGTTTTTATTCAGTCACTGGGGGTCACGAAAGGACGGTTACGAGATGTCCGGCGTCAGATTGGGTTTCTATTTCAAGACCCGGACGATCAGTTGTTTTGTCCCACGGTTCGAGAAGACGTGGCATTTGGGCCTTTAAATCTCGGGTTGGATCAAGCCGAGGTGCTGGTTCGCGTCGATCAGAGTCTGATCGCGGTTGGCTTGCCCGAACATGGACCACGCAATCCTGCCCAACTGAGTACCGGAGAGCGCAAGCGAGTTTGCCTGGCGGGGGTGCTGGCCTGTGATCCTGTGATGCTGGTGCTGGACGAACCGACCAGTAACCTGGATCCTCGCGCGCGCCGGCAATTGTTAGAAATCTTGCGGCGATTTCCCGGAACCCAGATCATCGCCACGCACGATCTGGATTTCGCGTTGGAACTCTGTCCACGGGTGCTGGTTTTGGATGGTGGCAAGCTTCAGGCCGATGGTCCCGTGGAACAAGTCTTGGCCAATCCGAATTTGATGGAACGGCATGGACTGGAAGTTCCCTGGCGGTTGCGTGCGGTTTGAGTATTCCCCCTGGACGAAAAAGGTTCGTGGCCACGTGACGAACCGGCCTGCGCGTTTGCTGCGCCGTTCGTCCTGACGTACACTCGATAAGAAAAAATCCTCTCAGAGAAAGTGTGGTCTATGTCTCCCTCACCGTTCGTTGTTAATGTCACCAGAGCCACGTTTCAGCAGGATGTGGTCGAGAAGTCCATGGAAACCCTGGTGGTCATCGACTTCTGGGCTCCCTGGTGCAATCCCTGCCGTCAACTCGCTCCGATCCTCGAAGCCTTGGCGACGGAAATGGCGGGAAAATTTATCCTGGCAAAGGTCAATACGGATGAAGAACCCGAGATCGCTCAGGCATTTCGTGTCGAATCACTCCCCACAGTCTTCGCCCTGGATCAGGGTCAGCCCGTCGATCAATTCTCGGGCTTGTTGACGGCCGAGCAGGCGCGGGCCTGGCTGCTGCGAATCCTTCCCTCCCCTGCACAGCAGTTGGCCAAAGAAGCGATGCAGCTGGTCGAAACGGACCCCCAAGCGGCTGAAAGCAAGTTCCGCGAAGCACTGGCACTGGCCCCTGACGAAGACTCACTCAAAGTTTGTCTGGCGAGCGTCGTGTTAAAGCAGGGCCGGTTGGACGAATGCGCCACATTGCTGGAAGCCTTGGAAAAACGAGGGTTCCTCGAACCAGAAGCCGAGCGACTGAAATCCGAACTGGATGTTCGGCGGTCTGCCGCAGAAAGTGGTGGCGTCGAAGTGGCCAGAACCGCCAGCGAAGCGGACCCCACCAACTTGATCCTGCAGATTCATCTGGCAGACGCTTATGCGGCATCGCAGCAGCATCGCAAGGCCCTGGAAATCTGTTTGAACATTGTGCAGCAAGATTTTGGAGAGGCGCGAGCCGAAGCAAAAACAACCATGGTCAAGATCTTCGATATGCTCGGCCCTGCCTCAGAACTGACGGGTGAGTTCCGACGCAAGCTGGCAACAGCCTTGTATTAACGTTTGGGATCTTTCACCTTGCTGACTGGAATTGCCGAATTTTCAACGCCAAGGTTTGTTATGCAATATCTCTTGGGACTGGTGCTGTCACAACTCGCGACGAACAACCGACTGGTCCGTGTGATGTTTGTGATGGAATGTCTCGTGGGTCTGATGCTGATTGAAAGTGCGCGAGTTTGGTGGCGGGTGGCAAAACGATGCCGCGAAGGAGAACCTGTTCTCGCCTGTAACGAGAATCGGCGGACCCAGTGGGCGACACTCCCGGAACTGTGTGTCGTTTACATCGGATTGCTGCTGGTTTTATCGAGCCTGTTGTCGCGATTACTCAAACCGGATTCCTCGGAACAAGTACTCCCAAGCCTGAATGCGATTGCCCTTCAGGCGGTGATCTGTTTTGGGTTATCGCTCGTACTCCCGCTGGTGATGGTGGCCGGTAGTGGCTCGTGGTCGGCAATGGGAATGTCGATCAAAAATTTGCCTGAGCAGCTTCGGGACGGGTTATGGGGTTTCTTGGCCGCGATGTTACCGATGTGCATTTCCCTCGTGGCGACAATCCCCTTTCGCGGGGAAGAAAATCAGCATTCGTTGTTAAAAATTTTGCTCGAATCGCCTGAGGGATCGACGATCGCCCTGATCGCCTTGACGGCAACCCTGGCGGCTCCGTTATTCGAGGAATTGGTTTATCGGGTCATTCTACAGGGATGGCTCAGCACCTTGCTTCCTTCTGCCGTTGTGATCCCCGCTGTCGCCCTGCTGTTCTCCATGGTGCATGGCTGGCGCGACGGGCTGGCGTTACTTCCCTTGGCACTCGTCCTTGGCTATGTCTTTGATCGTCGCCATAGTTATCTTTCCGTCGTCGTGATTCATGCTCTCTTCAATTCGACGATGCTCATACTTCAACTGCTCAACCCCAGGATTTGACGATGAATTTTCCCCCTGTTGATGAACAACTCGCGATCATTCGCCGTGGTGTCGAAAAGATTGTTCCCGAAGAAGAACTCGCAGTCAAACTGACGAAAAGTCGCGAAACAGGAATACCGCTGCGGATCAAGTATGGCATCGATCCCACCGGAATCGACGTGCATCTCGGTCACACTGTTCCGCTGCGAAAAATGCGACAGTTTCAGGAACTGGGACACCAGGCAGTGATCATCATCGGTAACTACACCGCACTGGTGGGCGATCCGAGCGGTCGTGATCAGGCCCGCGTAAAAAAACTGACCGAAGCCGATGTCGAAGCGAACGCTCGTGATTATCTGAATCAGGTTGGAAAAGTGATCGACATTTCGCAAGCCGAGGTGCATCGGAATGGAGACTGGTTTGCCAAAATGAGTTTCGCTGAAATTTTGCAACTCTGTGGAAAAATCACCGTTGCCCAGTTATTGACGCGAGACGATTTTGCCAAGCGATACGCCAGCCAGACACCGATTTTCCTGCACGAATGCCTCTATCCGATGATGCAGGCATGGGATTCGGTCATGATCAAATCGGATATCGAACTGGGGGGAACCGAGCAGTTGTACAGTTTCATGCTGGCCCGTGATCTGCAGCGCGACCAGCATCTCCCGCAGCAAGTTGGCGTTATGTCACCGATCCTGGTCGGGACCGACGGCGAACAGAAGATGGGAAAGAGCCTGGGAAACTATATCGGCATTTCCGAAACTCCCTTCGACATGATGAAGAAATTCATGCAGATCCCCGATGCCACGATGGGAATGTATTTCAATCTGTTGACCAGCATCCCACTCGAAGAAGTCACCGCAATTTTGCAGGGACATCCGAAAGAGGCCAAGGTTCGACTCGCGAAATCGGTGATCGCCGGATATCACTCGGAACAACACGCCCTGGAAGCGGCGGATCGCTGGCAGCGGGAGGTCGGTGGCGGTGAATTGCCCACCGACATTCCGACGGTCACGCTGAACCTGACAACCCTGGCCGCGCAACTTCCTCAGTGCCAGGGAGATCTGGTTCACAGCCGACTGGCCGCCGCACAATTGCTGAAGGTGGCGGGACTGACACCCTCGACCAGCGATGCCATTCGGTTGATTCAACAGGGGGGACTCTCGATTTACGACGGAGACCAGCCAACACTGATTAGCGATCCGAAAGCGGTGATCGAATTAAAAACGGGCCTGCTGGTGAAAGCGGGGAAAAAGAAAATCGCTCGCCTCGTGATTGACCACTGATTGACCACTGATTCACCACGGTAAGTCGAACAGCGGTTGTGAGCAGTCCTATGGTTGACCGGGACTCTGGAGTTGTTGGCTGGCACGGAACAGCCCCCACCCCAGCAATAGTGTCGCGGCTACGATCGTAGTGAGCAAGACGCGTGAGTCGTTCCACGGTCGCCAGCCGCGCCCCCCGTCTGCGGGGGCTTGGGGGTTGGCGACCGGAGTTTTCAGCGATGCAATCACAGGAGCTTGACCTAGTCTCAACACTGCTTGAAGTGCCGCCGTATCAAATTGTCCTGCCAAGGCCGTGGCTGAACCGTATTCAAGCTGCAATCGCTCGTTGGGGCCCGCCAGAAACGTTAACTCGTACGCCGGTCCAGAGACTTCGACTCCGGTGATCGGTAGCGGAGGGCTGTCACGGTTCTCGATCACGATGCGGTAACGAGTCGCTCGGGTTTCGCCGACCAACAGTGTCAGTTCTTCTTTGTGCAAGAGACCGATCGAAAATCGGGTCAATGCACCCGTGGCGAGCTTGTTCCAACGAGGTTCGTCATTCGTCCCTACCTGCTCGACTTCCATGGTGGCGGATCGGCTGAAGTTATCGGCAGTGGTCAGAATTTTCACTTCGCTGATCGGTTCACGCTGAGAGCCGAACAGCAGAATCGTCTGATGATCCTTGGTGTTTTCGGTCTGGCGGAATTCTTTGATTGGGTAAACGTTCAGTTGGTTGAGCCCCCCCTCAATCCGGGTTTGATCCTGATAGAACTCGATTCGCTCGATGCGGAACGGGCGACGGGCGATGGTTGTTCGCTCAGTCCGATCGATTTCGGCTCCACCATTCAGCTTCCGATTCAGTTCGAGTAACAGCGACTCTTGTTCGGCCGTGATAGCTTCGATCGTTAGGCGAAATTGCCGGTCCGCCGTAGCGACGATCGGTACCAGATCGTTCCGGGCATCGACGTGACGCGAATAGTCGAAGATGACGGCGGGGAAACCGACCGCTTTCCAAGTGGTTCCATCAGACGAAGATTCGAGCCGCACCTGATGCTCGAAGTCATGCAGCGGGGTGATGATTCGAATCCCTTGAGGCGTCGGTTCCTTTTCCCGCAGCGTGAATTCGAGTTGTAGTCCAATCCGGGAATCCACTTTCGCAGCAGTTTGCTCTGCAGTCCAGTAACTGCGCAGGGAATGCGTTTTCGCCTGACGGATGGATTGAATCAAAAATCCAATCGGTAAACCCTGATCATCATGCAGCCGTACATCAGGATGACCATCCCGAGTGAATTCGAAGAAGTGCGAGTCCAGCGGCACGGCCACGCAAGTCGTGGCCATGAGGTCCGGAAGATCGAGCTCACGTTGCCACTGATAGATCGGAACTTCTGCTCCCAGGACAGAGATTGGGGCAAGCACTGTCAACAAGACTGTCAACCAACACCAAACGGGATGGCCTGGAATCGTCTGTGGATGCAAATGTTGAACCGCTTGAATCAACACTGTCGCAGCAGATTGCGGCGGCACAAACGAATCGAATACCCCCGCCGGGACGCGATGACTCTCCGAAAATGGCATCAGTTTGTCTCCACAGCAGATTCTTTTGGCTTATTTGGCTGAATGGTGAACGTTTCCTGGTACTTCAGATAAATGAAGGACCCCGCGATCACCATCATGCCAAGCACGAGGAAGGCGATAATCCGCCAGAACGAGTCGAGTTTCGCCAGATCGCTGAAAAAGACTTTCACAATCACGATGGCAAATAAAATCAAGCCTGCAAATCGGAGCGGACGAAAATCGCGCCAGATCCCTTGCAGCAGCCAACAAAACGCGAAGACCGACCAGAGAATCGAGACACCTCCTGCGCGCATCTCCCTCAAGAATGTCGACAGCAGTGAATTGGTTTCCAGGGTCAAAAACACGAAGAGCACTCCCATACTGCTGACCGCGAAGATCGCCGCGACATCCTTGTCACGCGGTTTACCCGCCACCATCGCAGAGGCCAATCCCAAAAACGCAATCACCGATCCGAAGTCGAGTAATCGGAACGTGGCGTGGTGGAACGAGTATTCACCGGGATAGAGCAGTTGATTTGTCAAAGACCATGCGGGGAGATCCCAGAAAAACAGCTTGAGCAGCACCGCCGTTAATCCGAGTGTCACCACCGCCAGCAGATTGCGACTCTGCCGGACCAGTGCCTCCCAGAGTAGCAAACCACAAATCACGAGCCATAAGCAGGTGAGCGACGGCAGTCGCAGCAACGGATACGCAAATCCGATCGAGCGATTGAGCTCAAGGTGCAGGTATAGCGCCAGCATCCCGACACCAATCCCCAACAAAGCGCGCGGTGCCCAATCACCCGGAGCGATTTCGGGTAGATCGTTCTCGGGACTCACACCCGCAGTTGACGAACTCTCAACGCTTTCGGATAGCCAATGGGCGGCCCCGAGCGAGAGAACCGGGACACCGAAAATGACAAATCGCTCGATCATTTTCGGCCAGTATGCCGACCACAACGTCTCTGCCTCAAGAGCCGTGGCGAACTGGTTTGGGAGATCAATCACCGCAAACCGAAACAGAACAATCGCGTAGAGGAGAAAGCTGACATACTTGAGAGTCCGACTGCCAAGTTGTTTGGCAATCCAGAGCAGCACGAGGGCGAGAAGCGCCCAACTGACGGTGATCCATTGTGACGAGAGCACAAGCGGCACGGTGACGATCACGAAGAACGAAGCCAATCCCAGGAAACTGACTAACAGTTCCCGATCGACCAACTTTTTGGCCAGGAACGAATAAACGTGAATCGAGAAAAATAGCGCCAGCCCTAATGTCACCGCCGCGACCCATTCCTTGCCGTAAGCCTGTGTGACAAGTTGGTAGCTCACGCTAAAGAAGATGACGGAATTGAGGATTAACGCGGCGAGATCCAGCAGGTGGGAAGGGGCTTTATTGACGAGTTTGTGGAGAATGATCATCGCGGAAAACAGCACAAAAAAGGAAATCAGAAACGGCATCACATTCCAGAATTGACTCACTTCATATTGCTGCATCGTGGTGAAAAACAGACTGTAGGTACAGACAAAGCTCAGCAGGTTCACCAGTGGCCAGTTTTTCCAGTAACAGACCATCAGGACGCCAACCCCCAGTAGCAGCAGATAAGCATAAAGACTGACAAAGTCGACCGCTCCGGTCGACAGCATCAAGGGGGTACCGTAACCCCCGAGAATTCCCAGCACCGCCACCAGCATGGAATTGAATTGAACCGAAATTCCACCCGCCAGCACCGTGATGAGTCCCATGAGCACAAACGAAGGGACATCATCAATCAATTGATAAAAGTGATTGGCGGCATAGACGCTGAAATACAGCATTGCCAAACCTCCCCCCATCAAACCCTGCCCGAAGAGATGGTATCGATGGCCCAACAATCGGACCCCAATCGTTAACAGGCCTAAACCCGCTACCGCAGCGATGGCGACACGACCAATTGGTTTAATCAGATCGTTATCGAACGAATATTTCAGAAAAAAGCCGACGCCGATCACCAGGATCAGAATCCCTAACCGCAACAACCATTGGCTGGCCATCGCGTATTCCATCGACACCCCCGCCGGCATCTGCTCTTCACCTACAATAATCCAGTTCCAGATTTTTCCGAGCGACTCTTTCGCAGAGGTTTCGAACTTGCCGGGTGCTCGTGGCGCTCCCGAAACCGGTAAAGCGGAAGGGGTGTCGGGCAAATGATGACCAAGTTGTTCCATCAGCGACCCGGTGGTAGTCGGTTTCGGTAGAGTCTTGATTTGGAGCGGAGCAACCGAGATCTGGTCTTGGTTTTTTTCGAGAGTGCGATCCCAAGTGGCTCGATCCTCGTCGGGAACCGCCCATGGAATCTCTGTTGCGGGCGCTTTCCGAGTGATCGCAGGCTCAGCAACGGGGGAAGCCGTCGGCGGCGTGATTTTGTGAGCCGCGTTTTCTGTCGCATCCTGTTTTTGTAATTGTTTTCTGAGCGAGCTCAGGTCGCGTTGCAATTTCTCGAAATGCTCTTTCTGTTGTTGCAGCAGCTGATTCAGCAGCACGATTCCATAAATCGGGACTCCAAACACGATCAATAACAGGCCGATTGCGACAGAAAGCCATTCCATGATCGATCCGCCTTTGACGTGGGGATACCAAACCATTGATCATACTGGGTTACAGCAAATTCCGCAGAACCCAAACAGTGTGTGACCATGTTTTCTGAACGAGTAAAGTTCCATTCACGGCAATCGGATGTCGAGAAAACGGCATCGTGCGAAGCGGTGAATCGCAGCGAAATCCGTGGCCTCTTCCGCCAATCATGACAAAAATAAGATGGCAAGTTCTCTGGACGATCGCAAGGGGGAATACGGTGAGAGTTCGAAGAGGTTGACTGAAAATAAAATATAAATTAAATAAAAAAAATAAAATTATTTGATTTAATCCGGGTTGCGACTCTTCGTGTTTTCCTGCAAAGCCGTTGTTCAGGGTGAGATTCTGTTTGAATCACCACGTGCAAAATCGATCGCATTCGCAACGGATCACGGTTTTTGTACGGGAGCGATTTTGCTTTGTATTCGCTTGAGGATGTCTTCGCGGCTGAAAGCCTCGTCACACCGCTGTTGAAACTCGGTCCGGTTGAAGACTTGATTCGCCGAAAGTTCGACCGAGGCCCATTGCTCCACCGGTAGCAGATAGGTTGCCTCGTCCAATTGCTCGGAGGGTATCATGTTCCATTCGCCGGTGTGCGGGTCCTGGATTCTCGGCGCGGCCGCTGACTCATAGCGAACTTTTAATCGGCAGAAACGGATTCCCAGAGTTGCCCAATTGGCAACGGAACCCTGCTTCAAATCAATCCTGACGGGAACGATGACACGCGTATCAACAGCCATATCAGGATCATGATTCAAATCGGCCAACCAGGTTTCGGCAAAATTGCGGCTCGTGACCAGTTCCGCTCGCTCTTCATCGGTGACCTGCAGTTCCAGCCCGATGTCCTCGGCCGAAATTGCATAACAACCGTAAAACAGCTGTTGGATCTGTTGAAGCTCGACCAGTAAGGGCTGACTGCGGAGCCCCTGTTCAGAGAGTCCGGCGAGCTGAGGCAGAGTCGATTCATCAACCAACTCGCGCAAAACTTGTCCCAGAAATTGGTACGAGCGAGCCATTCGCAAAAAATAAGTGGGAGCGGGTTCAATACGAAATTGTGGTGCAAAGGTTGGTGGCGGATCCTGCGGTAAAGAGACCTCCCTAGCCGCCAGTTCTTTCCGCAGCAATTGGGTTTCTTTCCGTTTGGTGATCGAGGCTTGATACGTTTCAAGGCTTCGCCGTTTGTAGTTTGCCGTGCGCAACAGATGCCTTGATTCGACCGCTTTGTCGGGGAAAAGTAGTGTCTCGGTCGCAAAAACCTGATAATCAAACCAGCCACTTTTTGCATTCGGATTCAGATCAACCTTGCCACTCCGAATGGCTTTCACCAGTTCCCGGATCAGGTTGACCTGAGTCGAAAAGTCATTGGCGAGTAGTCGTCGAGCCAATTCCGATTCACGACTCACCACGGGCGGGAATAGCGAAATCGACGTGGATTGCAGGTTCCGTTCGCGGCGAATTCGCAATAAGTCGGCGGCACTCGGATTGTCCACCAAATCTTTAATCGTCAATCGCGTGGCGAGATTACTGAGCCGGGAACGTCGTGCAAGGACGTTTTGATAGTCTGCGTACAGTTGGGGATCCTGCTTCAGTGCACGGATGACGATCTGCATCCAGTCGTTTTTATTCAGTTCGAAATCGAGCTGAAAAAAGCGTCCCACCCGATAACATTTCTGCAACTGCTCGTTCCAGGTATAGAACCCAATCGGTTTGGTTTGCGTCAATTCGGCTTCAAAACGCTGCCGGAATTCCACCTCGGCATTGAGGTTTGTCGAGTGGAACTCGACTCCTGCCAATTGCAATCCGACCGAAAAAAACGCGGCGGCCCGACTGTCTTGGGGAACAGCTTTCGCAAATCGCACAAGACAATCCAGATCCCCTGCGTACCCACCCGAAATCCCGAGGAACCAGTACTGTTCGAGAGCCGCGTACAATCGCTCATCAAATTGCCGGGACTTCTCATCAATCAGATTGACCGACGGCAAAACCGGGATACCATTCGACTGCACACTCTGTAATGCGTCGCGATAATTTTTGTGAAAGCCGATGATGTTCAGGTCGATGTCGGGCTTTAACAGTTCGATATCCAGACTAAAAAGAGTCCCACTGAAGTTAATATTTGACCCATGCACCGGATGGGACGCCACGCGCTCAGGAACAAATTCCGGAACGTTCTGTAAGTCAAACTCATCGTCGATGATATCTTGCAAGAAATCTGAGCGTGGCGCCTGATACCGGATTTGATCAATTTCCACCGTCTGTTCGTGAGAACACCCTGATAACATCACGCTGAAACAGAGGACGAGAACTCTGTTGTTACCCAGTCTTGGGCCAATTAATCGCATGAAAATCGTACTCAACTTGATGAACGAAGAAAACGGAAATCTGACTGGCAATTTGCGTGTATTGCTCCCCGATAGATCGTTCTACGCAAAACACAATCAATCCCATGGAATCAATCTCGAACCAAAATCACGAATCCACACTGCGAACGCAACGCTGAACGCGGATTGGAATTCCTCATCGAGATGATGCAGGCTATCAGTCTTTGAACACGACCTCTGGTATAACCATAAATATCAAGTTTCCGCAACGACCTCGCCCGATAATTGTCGGAAAAGTAATCGCCTCAGCGTTGATGGCTGCGGATAGAGAGGGCTGGTCAATCGTGTTGGATTAAAGCGATTAATCCTACTGGTGCGGTTGAACTGAAAAAATTCGCACCTGTTAAAAGTGACTCGTTGGGTGAAGCGGTAAACCTCCCTGCGGGGGGCAATCGTCACCGAGACTGGAAGCTTTGTACAACGCTGACCAAATGATCGATTTCGCTTTTGGTGTTGTAAAAGGCAAATGAAGGTCGCACCGTCGATTCGACTCCATAACGGCGCAGCGATGGCTGCGCACAATGATGACCCGCTCGTACCGCAATTCCTTCCAGGTCCAATCGCTTGCCAATCTCTTCGGTACGTCGATCTTTCAAGACGAACGAGATGACGCTGACCTTGTCCCGCGCCTGCCCAATCAGCCGCAGCCCCTTGATCGGTAATAATCGCTCGGTCGCGTACTCGAGCAACTCATGCTCGTACCTGCCAATGTTGCGTAAGCCGAGTTGCTGTACATAGTCCAACGCAGCACCGAGCCCAACAGTATCCGCGATGTTGGGGGTCCCCGCTTCAAACTTGTTGGGTGGATCCGCGTAGGTGGTTTCTTCAAAGGTCACGCTCTTGATCATGTTCCCGCCCCCTTGCCAGGGGGGCATGATCTCCTGCAACTCGCTGCGTACGTAGACGACACCAATCCCGTTGGGGCCGAAAATCTTGTGCCCGGAAAAGACAAAAAAGTCACATCCAATGTCTTGCACATTCACGGGAAGATGTGAAACCGACTGGGCTCCATCGATCAAAACCCGCGCCCCGTAACGCTTGGCCATCTGCGTCATTTCCGCGACCGGCAAGATCGTTCCCAAACTGTTTGACGCTTGGGTGAGTGCGACAAGCTTTGTCCGAGGTCCCAGCAGTCGCTGATATTCTTCGAGCATGACTTCACCGCGATCATTGACGGGAATCACGCGAATGTGGGCCCCCTTCTCTTGGGCCACCATTTGCCAGGGAACAATATTGGCATGATGTTCGAGCATCGAAAGCAGAATTTCATCCCCTGACTGCAGAAACTTGCGGCCGTAGGTCTGTGAGACCAGATTGACCCCTTCCGTGGTGCCGCGAACAAACAGGATTTCTTCTTTGGTCGCCGCCCCCAGAAATCGTTGGACTTTCTCTCGAACCGCCTCGAAGGCATCCGTGGAACGGGCCGCCAGCGTATGCGCTGCCCGGTGAATGTTGGAATTGTCGTGCGCGTAATAGTGCGAAATCGCATCAATCACCGATTGCGGTTTGTGTGTGGTTGCCGCGTTGTCGAACCAGACCAGCGGTTTCACATGGACCCGTTGATTCAAGGCAGGAAAATCACGGCGGATTGAAGGAATATCCAGCGGGCGCGAACCCCCAGCCCGAATGTTGGCGGGCGTCTGCCGAGCCGCGAGGGCCTGCCGCAACTGTCCGATACCGGGGGGACCGGGGCAAAAACCCTGCTCGGTTTCGGCCGTGGGGTTGCGAATCTGTGCGACGAAATTCCGTAACCCCTCGATCGAAATGTCTGCAGGGTAACGATTCATGCTACCGGAATGATCGAAGCCGGAAGGATTGACTCCGGTTTGACCGACTGCATTGTGACCGACTGCATGGTGACCGACTGCATGGTGACCGGCGGCAAAGGGATCGACCGCAGCGTGATTGATACCCGAGTGCCCGATTGGGAAGGAATTGGACTCGGGATTCACAGCCACGTTTTCCCCAAAGTGATGGAATCCGAGCGGGGGGCGCTGTGGCAAAGGGACTCCTTGGCCCAGCAACGGAAATCCCTCGGTCGCCCGCGCAGCAGACAGCGGCATGGGGATGGGGTTCGAGATGGTCTGGCCAGCCGAGACGGCATCGGTCAGCGACATACCGGGATCGCTGACCGAAACAAAGGGGTGCGAAGCGGTTGAGACCGGCGCCGTCATCGCCTGAGAGGTCGATTGCGGGGTTGCCTGAGGGGTCGTATTCAGCAGTCGCGTGGCGATTTGCGCGATCAATTCCGGTGTGATGTCAGTCATGACTTAGCCTTAAAGTATCGATCCGAAGCAGTGAATCCGTCAGCCAACCTCGCTCATTTCACCTTCGGCTTCCGGCTTTCATAGTCGTGGTAATAACCAACCTCGACGTTTTCCAGGACTCCGACCGCATCGTCGGTGAGGACCGCCAAGGCAAAGTACAGCGTCAACAAGTACGAGGCGACCCCCAGGCTGTCGGTTCCCATCAGCCGCGCCGAGAGACTCGGCATAATCTCGCCCGGGATCCCTGCCTGATGCAATCCGACAACTCCTTGATCGGCATCACCAACTCGCAATAACAGAATGCTCGTCGTCCCAAACCATTGATTGGATTGATACCGGCTTTTCATTTCCAGCTTGTCACAGGGGACCAGCGGAACACCCCGCCAGGTAATCACGGGAGTTCCAAACAAATTCGTCGTTACGGGGGGGACACCCCGCCAGGTACACTCACGCTCGAACGCCGCGATCGCTTTGGGATGGGCGAGAAAGAACGCCGGTTTTTTCCAGACCAATGCGAGTAACTCGTCCAGATCATCCGGTGTCGGGGCTCCATAACGCGTGCTGATCCGCATCGCGGGATCAACCGAATGGATCAAGCCAAATTTGGTGCTGTTGATCAGTTCCCACTCTTGCCGTTCCTTGATCCCTTCAATCGTCAACCGCATCTGTTCTTCGAGTTGGTTCAGGGGACCGTTGTACAGGTCCGAGACCCGAGTATGAACCCGCACCACGGTTTGCACGGCCGACAACGAATACTCGCGGGGATTGGCCGAGTAATCGACGAAGGTTTCCGGAATTTCCATATTTTCTGCGAAGCCCGATACCAGATCAATGTTTCGCTCGCCGTAGCGGTTGACGGTCGATTGCAGTTCCAGATGTTCTTCGATCGCTTTCTTAAATTCCGTATCCAGATTCGGCAACTCTTTCAGTACCGCATCCAGGTCTCTGCGCGAAAATGTCAGCAATACGCACGGGGTGATCGTCCGGACCGTGATATCCGAGGGCTTATCCGAAACCAGATCGGTTTCTCCAAAATATTCCCCTTCGTTTAAGAGGGCGATCCGCAGATTGCTGCCGTGAATCCCTTTGCTGAGGACTTCAACTTGCCCTTGAGCAATGATGAAAAATTTGCTGCGGTCTTCCCCTTCGACGATCAGCTTGTTGCCGAGCGAAACCGCTTCCGTTTTGAAGCGGCTCGTCATGCGGGCGATAATCGCATCGGGCAGACGGGAAAAGAGGGGGACACTCCGCAACGCTTCGGGCGAGAACGAGACCTGTTCGCCATTGATCTCGACGCCGATTCGTTCGGCTTTCGACAGTTCAACTTTGGTCCGGTTGACGCGGTAAGTCCCCCCATCGACTTGAACCCAGGGGAGCAGACTCAGCAGCCAGCGGGGCGTAATCGACATCATCTTCGGAGATGTCTTGGTCGTCGTGGCGAGATTTCGTGCGACGGAGGTCGTTACGCTACGTTGAAGTAAATTGTCAGACATATCAGTGAGACTCCTTGGATTTTTACGAGAAAACGGATCTTCGGATTGGGCGAATTCCATCGCCGCACAGAGGCTGCCGTCCGCAAGACCGAGGGAAAGTCAGTGAAGAACACCATGATCAGTTCTGCCGCAGGGAGTTTGGCTCAAATACCATGGCCATGCTCAAAATCAGCGGGGTTTTGATGGTCGTAGTCGTGATAGTACGCGACCTCGACATTTTCGAGGACCGCCACCGCATCGTCTGTCAAAATTGCACACGAGGTATAAAGCGACAGCAGATAGGAAACCACCCCCATGCTGTCTGTTGCCATCATGCGTGCGGAAAGGCTGGGCATGATTTCTCCGGGAATGCCCGTCTGATGCAATCCGACCACCCCCTGCTCCTCCTCGCCCACTCTCAAGAGGAGAATACTCGTCGTGCCAAATCGCTGATCCGGTCGCGACCGACGTGTCCCCAACTCCAACTTGTCGCAAGGAATCAGCGGAACCCCACGCCAGGTGATCACGGGCGTTCCAAAGACCGTAGTCGTTGCCGGGGGGACACCCCGCCAGGTACATTCTCGCTCAAAAGCCGCAATCGCACGGGGGTGTGCCAGGAAAAACGAAGGCTTCTTCCAGACGTGTGACAGCAATTCGTCGAGATCATCCGGGGTCGGGACGCCATAACGAGTGCTCATGCGCATGGAAGGATCTACCGAATGCAGCAGGCCAAACTTGGGGTTGTTGATCAGTTCCCACTCTTGACGCTCTTTGATCCCCTCAATCGTCAGCCGCATCTGCTCTTCGACCTGATCGTAGGGTCCGTTGTACAGGTCGGAAACCCGGGTGTGAATGCGCACAATCGTCTGGATCGCACACAGGGAATATTCACGCGGTGTGGAAGAATAGTCGACGAACGTTTCCGGAATTTCCACATTTTCCGCAAAGCCGGCCACCAGATCAATGTTTCGCTCACCATAACGATTCACGTTCGATCGCAGCTCGAGATGTGCGTCAATCGCTTGCTGAAATTCGGCTTGGACACCAGGCAGTTCGTTGAGAACCGCCTCGAGGTCCCGGCGGGAAAAGGTCAACAGCACGCAGGGGGTCAGGGTTCGAATCGTGACATCCGAATGTTTGTCTGAAACGATATCCGCGTCACCAAAAAATTCTCCTTCGGTCAGCAGCGCAATTCGCAGGTTGCGACCATGTGCCCCCTTGCTGATCACTTCCACCTGCCCCTCGGCAATGATAAAGAATTGATTACGGTCCTCACCCTCGACAATCAATTCGTTTCCCAACGAGACCACTTCGGTCTTGAATCGGCTGGCCATCCGCGTGGTGATGTCATTCGGCAAGCGGGAAAACAAGGGGACCCGACGCAAGTCTTCCGGGGCGAACGAAGCCACCCCGTCCACCACGCGAATCTCGATCCGCTCGGCCTGCATCAACTCGACCTTCGTCCGATTCACTCGGTAGGTTCCGCCGTTCACCTGAACCCAGGGAAGCAACCGCAAGAACCAACGCGGAGTAATCGACATCATTTTCGGTGATGTCTTGGTGGTGCTGGCCAGATTACGAGCGACCGCCGTTGTGACACTGCGCTGCAGAAGATTGTCGGACATGGAAATTCATCCCGGAATACGAAAAGACTGAGGCGGCAATACGGAAAACGGTTGATCAGGCGAAAGTCGGTTATTCTTTGTCGAAGAGCGGGGTCGAGAGATACCGTTCGCCGCTGTCTGGCAATACGGTGACAATCGTTTTCCCCGCAGCCTCAGGTCTCGCCGCGATTTTTAACGCCGCCGCCATGGCCGCGCCGCAACTGATTCCACAGCAAATCCCTTCAAGTCGCATCAATCGCTTGGCTGTTTCCATCGCTTCGTCGTCTGTAATCTGCAGGATTTCATCCAGTAGACTGAAGTCGAGAATTTGCGGCACAAAACCAGCACCGATCCCCTGGATTTTGTGACGCCCCGGTGCCCCACCCGAGAGAACGGGACTCGACTGAGGCTCGACCGCAATCGATTTGATGGGCAGATTCTGCTGCTGTTTCAAATATCTCGAGACCCCCGTGATGGTCCCCCCGGTGCCGACCCCCGCCACAAAGTAGTCGATCTTCCCCTGAGTATCTTCGAAAATCTCTGGCCCCGTCGTGCGGAAATGGATTTCCGGATTCGCGGGATTGTTGAATTGCTGCGGCATGAACCAACCGGGCTGCCGCGAAAGCTCTTCAGCCCTGGCGATGGCCCCTTTCATCCCGTCTGCCCCCGGCGTAAGCACCAATTCCGCACCAAAACCACGCAGCATCATGCGACGCTCAAGCGACATCGTTTCCGGCATCGTCAGCGTGAGTGGGTAACCGCGTGCCGCACAGACAAATGCCAAGGCGATCCCGGTGTTGCCACTGGTCGGCTCAACCACGTGCATACCCGCCGTTAACCGCCCCGATTTTTCGGCAGCAACAATCATGGAGGTGCCAATCCGGCACTTCACACTGTAAGCGGGATTGCGACCCTCAATCTTGGCCAGAATCGTGGCCCCCAACCCTTCGGTCAGGCGATTGATTTTGACCAGCGGCGTTCCCCCGATCGACTCGGAATTATCGGAATAAAAAGACACGGCATTCCCTCCGTCGCGCATCGCTTACACTGACATCGACGATTGTCGGCGACATAAAATAATCACCACCAAGTAGGTAGTACTTTATCGCCAGAAAACCGCATGTCAAGAGAAACTGAATATTGAAAAAACGAGATTTCCGCCAAGTTTTCAGGAATTGGCTGTTTTTTATGATTTAAACAGAGGTCTCAGCAGGGGGGAAGGCGAAAAAACGAGTTCAGATCGATCAACGCCGAATGAAAATTATGCGTCAAAACGAGAAAAAAACGACTGGATCCTTGTTGAATCGGCCCCTTGGATGCATCGACCCACCAATACGGCTGACGACCCCGCTTGAGTTTATCAAATGCACCTCGCCGGCGCATGACGAGGTTTTTAGGGCTTTGCGGCGCTGCCGCTCACCAATTCCACATTCGGCGGAACCCAAGTCCCCTTGAGAATCCCCTGCTCGGCCCAGTACGCGCGAAGATACAAAGAAAACGCCCCTTCAGGAGCGGGAACCCAATTCGTTTCTTTGTCTGCCCCCGGAGAGATGGCACCAAAATACAGCGTCAGGGATCCATCTGGCTGGTATTTCAGCGACTTGTTCTTTGTTCCGAGCGAGTATCGGTTGAGTCGATTCGGATGGAAGACGTGCTGTTCGTTATAGAGCGTCAGCGACCAGAATCCTTTCACCGGGGGGGTTTGTCCCTTGGGAAAGGTGACCGAATAGAGATTCTTCCCGTGCAACTGCTGACCGTTTCGGTCCAAATCCCGATAAATGTATTTCGTTTCATCGGGTTTGTTGTCGTACATATTCGACTTGGCGGTGGCGGTCCGGTTCAGATAATCGGTCCCCCATTGTGCATTGTTCACCGGCGAATTCCACCCGTTTCCGATCGATCGGCCATTATATTTCCACTGGAACAACGGACTGATCAGTTCCCGATCCGCGATTTGGAATGACTCGACCAACGCCTGACGGATTTCCGCATTCGACTCGGCCGCTTCGACGACCGAGTGGATCCAGCGATACAGGGACTCTTCACCCGGAAGTGGTGGGACTCGCTTCAGCACCTCGGGCAATTGATCGAGAAACGTCTCGGGGACAACCCACTTGGTTTCGCCCGAAGCCCCTGCAGGGACGGGGAAATGGGGTAGCTTACTCCAGTCAGTCTGCTGCATCTTGCCGTGAAATTTGCTGAGCGGATAAAACAGGACCTGGCTCAGAACCGACTGCACGGCCTGTGTATCTTCGGGGGTGTCATCCTTGAAGATTCGCGGGGCACAGAAAACCAGTTCGGTCGAGGAACGGACAAATCCCTGAATTCCTGCTGGCAACTCCCCTTCCCAATTCGGTCCCACTAACAGATAAAAACCAGGCTTGGTCCCGTACGGCTTGCCGATCTCGGCCACTTCATCCGTCCGTGCGTCGTACAACGCATAGACCCAGAAGCGATTCCCAAAATCCGGCACCTGAAACACCACCGGTTCGTTTTCCAAGGCGAAAAAACCCGCACCATAGACCACGTCCTGGTTTGGACAGGTGACGAAGGTCTGTTCGGGTTTCACATAAGTGGTCAACATCGCGTTCATCCCCACAGGGGCAATCGGCAGCACTCCCCCATTCAAGCCGGGTGTCGGAGCCAAGGCAAACGCGGCCCGGCGATTGTACGAGTTCACCAGGGGCCAACCCCAGACATAGGCCATGCGTCCTACCAACTGGACGTACTCTTTCGTCATGGAATTACCGGCAGCCGGACCGGGAACATCTGTGGCCTTGATCGGTAGCGGGATCTGCTGGGCACCGGCACGACCACCATTCGCCCCACAAATCAGCCAGAAAATCACAGAGCAAAGCAGCAAGGTCCGTCGCGAAGAATTCACGTGTATGACTTTCAAAAATGGCATTGTGTCAATCCGTCTCTGTTGTCAGGCAAAATCTGACCAGGAATCCCGCCGCAAACCGAGGCAATCTTGTATCGGCGTCGTTGACCGAACAGCGATCGTCGTGAACGGTTGGAAAAAATCCCTGTCCATGTTAGCTGATTGATGGCCAAGATTCTATCGAAAACAAAAAGACGACGGCAAGCGGACCCCTCGTTTTTCCCGCGTCAGCACTCAACTCTGAACAACACCGCATGCTGGCCGCAGCCCCCCCCTTTTTTTGCGAGCTTGCAACCTCCGCAATCCCGGCTCCCCAAATTCCGCTTTCGTGAATTGACGCTGACCTACCCCGTTCGTCACAGTAGATATCTCTGAGAAAACGGATCCTGCATCACACACCACACGAAATACGGAAACCATTTCATGGCCAAGAAAAAAGCTGCTAAAAACGAGTCCTCCAAAGAGACGTCCGCCGTCTTGCCGCGGATCGTGATGCGAACCGGTGAAGCACTGGTCGAAGCCGAACCGGCCTACTCGGCCGCCGAACCAGAAGTCATTATTGGCGAACTCGATGGCCCCGTGGGCTATGCCATCGCCAATTTGCTGGGAGACCAAACCAAAGGACATTCCCGCGTGTTTGCCATCCTGAATTGTGATGTTCAGGTGCGACCCGTCACACTGATGGTCAGCAAAGTGACCGTCAAAAACACGAAATACACCAACATCCTCATGGGAACGGTCCAGGCAGGGATTGCCAACGGAGTCCTGGATGCGGTCCGAGCGGGGGACATCCCCAAGGAAAAAGCGAATGATCTGGGAATCATTGTTTCCGTCTGGCTCGACCCCAGCGTGACAAAAGTCGAAGTCGATCACGAGATCCTGTTCGAAACCAATCGCCAGGCGACCGCCAAAGCAATCCACAAAGCGATGCACAACGAACCAACGATCGACTGGCTGCTGGAAAATCAGAAAAACGTCACCCATTATTTTCATCAATTGGGCGTTGAAAAGAAACTCTGATCAAAAAGAATCGCTGGCAAACCCGTCAGGTTTCCGAGTCCCCCTCGACGTGATCCCGTTGCCTGTTGGCCAACAACAAGTTCTTGTGAATCAACAGGCAATTTTTCGATTCAACCACAAACCCAGTCCGCCCAGCAAACCCACTGCGCTGGGTATAAACCTTTTGCCCCGTCGCAAACAGGACGACTTTGGCCTCTGATCTCTCCACGTGAGACGGCCATCACGATCGGACTACGCGGTCGCGATTCTCTTCGTTATTCCCTCCTCAGAGAAGCGTTCAGGCAAATCCCTTGAGGCAGCAGGCGTTTTGTGAATCACGCCCGACTCAAGAAATGCTAAGAGAGTGAACCACGAATCGCACGAATCGCACGAATAAGAAAATATTAAAAGTATAAGTAAAAATTAAAAAAAATACTGAAATCGGAATTTCCGATTTTTCCTTCTTACTGTGATTGAATTTCTCTGATTCGTGTTATTCGTCTTATTCGTGGTGCCGAAGGCCAATCCGAAATTCGATTCACCGCCGCAGACTTGGTTTGCCGTTGAACCATCAAATCGTCTCAGCGGATAACCGGCAATTCGCTCTTCCGTTGTTGCTGCTGCTGCAGCCAGTCCAGCATCACGCCGAGGGTGTTGTTCCAGTCCTCTGCGAAAAATAATTCGTGGAGATGATCAGGCAGAACGACCAGTTGTTTTTCGGTCGAACGAATCCGATCCCACCAACTCGCCATCGCGGCCGGATCCGTGGTTCGATCGGCATCTCCCTGAATCGCGAGTACCGGCAGCGAAATCAGCGCGGCATCACGCTCGGCGGCGGCGAGTGCGGTTTGCATCGCAAAAAACCAGCCCGCCGTTACCGTCTTATTGATCAAAGGATCGCCCCGGCGAAGTGCCGCAAATCCCGCGTCACTCGTCAGATTCGCCGGATCAATCCCGTTCGAAAATCGTGTCGTCGGACGGAACTGAACCAAAATACGTCCCAGCAATTTGGTCAGCGGATTGACATGCAGCTTTAATCCCAGCAAGGGTGAAGAAAGAACCAGCGCCGAAGGAGCCACCCGTTGCAACTGCACGGTCCGAATCACGATCAGGCCCCCCATGCTGTGTCCCAGCAGCACCGGAGCAATCCGATTCAACCCCAGGCGTTCCCAAAGAAATGCAATGTCGTCGCTGTACTGGTCGAACGCAGCGACATGGGTGGGGACGCCCCCCGATCGCCCATGCCCGCGCAGGTCCGCCACGATCATGGTCCAGCCGCGCTGGGTAAAGCCATTCGCGACATGTTCGTGGCGGCCCCCATGTTCCCCCAACCCATGTACCCAGAACAAGACTCGCGCAGGATCAGACTCGTCCGGGGAATAGGTACGAACGAGCAAATCGACTCCGTCAGCCGTCTTAAAAATCTCTTCTTTTTGCTGCATTAATCCCCATCCACTTCCGCTTGCAGCTTCGCTTGACAATGCGTCAGCATCTCATGCTGCTCCGGAGTTAATACCGGAAATTTCAGATTCAGCTTGTGAATCTCATTCGACAAAATCTTGGCGACCAGCAGATGAGTCATCGGCTTTTGATCCGCCGGAATCACGTACCAGGGAGCGGACTTGGTGCTGGTGGCACTCAGCATCTCTTCATAGGCGGTCATGTATTCATTCCAATGGCCCCGCTCAACCAGATCGCCGGGTGAAAATTTCCAGTTCTTTTTCGGGTCATCAATCCGCGACAAAAATCGGCGTTTCTGCTCGTCCTTGGAAATGTGCAGAAAAAACTTGATGATCCGCGTCCCGTTACGCACGAGCCGCCGCTCGAATTGGTTGATCTCTTTATAGCGAGATTTCCAGAATGATTTCTTCGCAGGATCGGCATTGGGGATCCGCTGCCGCGTAATGTATTCGGGGTGGACTTTCACCACGAGCACCTCTTCATAGTAGGACCGATTGAAGATCCCAATTCGTCCCCGTTCCGGCAGTGATTTCGCACAGCGCCAAAGGTAATCATGATCCAGTTCTTCGACCGAAGGCTGCTTGAAGTTGACGACATCAACTCCTTGGGGGTTGACCCCTTTCATCACTTTTTCAATGGTTCCATCTTTTCCCGCGGCATCCATCGCCTGGAATATCACCAGGACCGACCACGAGTCAGCGGCATACAGCAATTCCTGCGATGTTGAGAGCTCTTGAACGTCTTCTACGAGTAGACGCCGAGCCTCCTGCCGTCGCTCGGAGGCCATTCCCCTCCCTGCAACCTCCCAGTTGGCAGGAAAATCCTTCAACTGGATCTTTTTTTTCTCGGGAACGCGACACAGGTCGATCACATCAGACAAATTCAGCATCCCGTTTTCTCCAATCCAACCCGCGAATTCCATTTGGACAGACGACCAAACACGATTCTACAGGTTCTTTCGGTTTCCTTCACGAGTTCAGCCTCAAGGCGATTTCCGCCCCCCTTTGGTGACCGTCCCCTTGGTGATCGCGCCCTTGGTGACCGCAGTCGCCTGCTGCGGACCATCCCACCACCAGCGATGAGCCACCGGTGTCGACGCTGCGGTCGACGCTGCGGTCGCGGTAATCCGCTGTGCCGCTTCAATCCGCTGCGAGGCCAACATCGCAGCACTCTTGGCGCTGGGGGGGCTGGTCTGAGCCGCAATTCGCTGAGGATTGACTGTGACCCCTCCTCCCACCAGCCCAATCACCTGATTCCCCACACGCTTGTAATTGACCTGCGAGGGAGTTTTCCGGGGAACCTCAAACCGAGGGTGTGGTAATCGCGTCTCGTCCAAGAGCAGCTCACGCTTCCAGCCGATCAGCTCGGGGATCCGCTCTTGCTGTAGCAGCGCTACCAATACCGACCAGTCGATCAGATTTTGCAACTCGGCAAATGCCGGCGATTTATTCGCCAGTTGCCCAAACTTTTCGGTAAATTGGCGGGCAAAAGCATGGGTCGTTTTCCGGGTTGTGGGGGCCGATGAGCGATGCCCTTGGGCATCTGCCACTTCATCCTCCGCTACCAGCTGGGCTCGCTGCCCGGAAAACTCGAAAGCCAGTCCGTCGTCACTGCGGGAAATCGCGTCATAGTCGGGGATAAACCACCAGCGCTGCATCGCATTCCCCCCTCCACCCAGCATCTGCAAGTGACTTTTCAATCCCTTGATGGCCGGGGTTTCTAACCCCATCGCAATCCGTTTCATCCGGTAATCCGCCTCGACCACCATCGTGGCGAAATGCGAATCCTCGGGAACTCCGTCAATCCGCACCACCTGCAGTCCCAGAATGTCGTCCATCTGATTGAAACGAGCTTCCACTTCTTCGACGGACGCTGGTACCCCCTGCTTGATGAACTGCTGCAGTTCCGCCAGTCGTTGCGGGACAGGATCAATCGAACAGCCCAACTGTTTTGTCCGTGGGACCGTACGCAGGGCGACACACAAATCATCCAGCCTGAGGACCGGACGGCCCGTCTCCACGCCGACCATCCGACCACTCACATCGGGAATGAATCCCTCGGCCGGCCCCGCAATCACCAGATCCTGTTCCTCAGGAAAGACGAAGATTTGCTCGATCCGTTGCAGTCCGGCAAGATAAAACAGCTCCTCGGGAATCGGCTGCTCGTCCCTGAGACGCTCGTTCAGCTCGCGTTCCAGTTGCACCAGTGAGACAAAACGTTGTGGGGTTCGCTGATTCAAATCGGCCGAAAGATGTTTTTTCGCCAGGGCTTCGCGACGTTTTTTGTCCAGCAGCCCCGTTCCATCGACGGCGACGGTAAGAGCCACGACTCCCTCGGCATCGATTTTGATTCCCGAAGCATTATTTTGATTTCCGCCTCCGGCACCACCACCGCCCCCGGCACCACCGAATCCGCCGCCAAAGCCTCCGCCGGCACCACCTGCTCCACCACCGACCTGAGCCCAAGCCAGCGAAGGGATCAGGAAGGTCAGCAACAAGATTACGCCGATCCGATGACAGCAGTACATGGTCAGTCTCCACCCGTGCTTTCGCGCCATAATCTGACCCCGAATCGCCACCTGGCGATATCGACCCGGTGTGTCGGCCGGGGACCGGGACCGGATATCGCTGCCGATATCGAGGCTTCAGCCAGCGAACGCAAACAAGGACCAAAAACTATTTTGTGGGCTTCTTGCCGGTCTTTTCCAGCGAATCAAAATAACTCTTGATGCGATCATGGTAGCCGGGGGGAATCTGCTCGGAATTCATCGCTTCCATTGCCCCCTGCTTCACAGACTGCAGCAGTTGCTTGTAATCCCGAACCACTTCCCCTTTTTCCGCTTCCCCCTTGGTCTGCATTGAAAGGAGCATTTTTCCGGCGACTACGGCCGACTTGGATTGCTCGTTCTTGAAACCCGTTTCGACCGAATCATCCTCGGCCGCTTCCCCACCTTTTCCGAACCCGGGCCCCCCGCTGGCAAACTCCCCCTCTTTCTCAGAAACTTCGTCTCCGCCATCACCTCCGCCCTCGCCCGATTCCGCCAGCATCTGGGCATACAACGCTTCGTAGTCGGCGAGTGTCTTGCACTCGCCCGCCTCGCTGCCGTCCAGCTTCTCCTGATCATTGACCTTCTTGGCCTGCTGGATCGTCTTCAATGCCTGTTCGAGTTCTTTCAGGTCCTTCACCGCCTGTTCAACCTGTTCAAGCTCCTGCTCACTGAGCTCGAGCGATTGCATGGCTGCCTGCAACGCTTCCTGCTGTAAGTCCTTGTTCTCAGACAATTCCATTTGCTGCATCGCCCGTTCCAGTGCCGAGGTCAGCTGTTCGTTGTTCAGTTTGTCCTCAGACAACTTTTCGAGTTTCTGTAGCCGCTCTTTCAATTCCTGCATCATTTCGGCGCGTTGTACCGGATCTTTCGTGGCGGCAAGTTGCTGCAATTGCTCTTTCAATTCCTGCAGCTCGTTCTGCACTCCCCCCGCATCCCCGTCCTGCAGTTCCTTGACCCATTTCTGCAGCTTCTCGTCCTGGTTGGCACCAAACTGCTGGTCACTTGATGCCGATGACTTCATGAGATCCTTCAGTTTCTCGCTGCTGATTTGTCGCCAAAGCTTCCCAAGATCCTTTTGCTCGCTCGACAACATCTTGAGATTGTCCAGCTTCTGATCCCGTTCCATCTTGTTGAACGTCAGCTTCAAGTCTTCGATGGCGCTGTCGGTTGGATTGCTCTCTTCATGCTCTTCATTTTGCCGCTTGACCTCTTCCAAACGGAGCTCGGTCACCTTTTTTCCTTCCGCTAACCGATCACTTCGTTTTTCAATCAGTCGCGCGGCCGCAATCTTGCCAAACGGATCGAATTGAGGGACCAGAAACACCCCTGCCGCAACCAGACCGGGGACCCAGATCGCGTGCCAAAATCGGCGTTGCCAGGTGAAAGGCAAGACTCGATCGGCCGAGACCCCGACAGCGCGGGCTTCCGCCGATTGAATCACCAGCGGCTGGTATTCCCCCGCCGAGTGATCCAGGAGCGACAGCGTCAAATAGAGGTCTTTTGCACCGGTCGAACGATCGACCAGTCGAGCGGCGTCGGGGAGCGTCGGGCGGCGATGAGCGATCCAGGCGAGCAGTCCCGCCAACAGGGGGACGGTGGCAAAAGCGAGCCATGTCGATCCGATCGCCGGCATGGCAAACAGACCCGAGAAGCGGGCGACCAACAGGATTGTCGCGAAGAGGCTGCTCAATACCAGCAGCAGCCAATAGAAACTGCGCGCAACCGCTGCCCATTGCATTCGGTGCAAAACTTGGTTGAGTAACCGTGAGGTGAGTGAAGCTTCGGACATGTTCGACACCTTTATGTAGACGCGATGTCTTGAATCGACCCCCGCCAGCTTATCTCGACGTAAAAAGGGAAGCAAGTACGATTCTGCAAACCGACTACTTCTGCATTTTTTTCTTTTCTTCCCACTTGGCAATCCATTTTTGCGGATCGTCATCGAAGGCCGCTTTGCAGCCCGAGCAACAGACCATGAAGCTTTGGCCCTGATAGCTGACCGAGATCGTTCCCAAACCTTGGGAAATGATGCAGGTTTTGTCCCCGTAATCGGTTTCGCTGAGGGCAAACGAAGTCCCCTCACGTTGGGTATGCACGGTATCGACCCGGCTGAACGGGCCGTTTCCGCGCTTGCGATCGATTTCCAGAATGTAGCGATTGTTTTCCTGTTGATTCAACGTGATTCGCCACTGTTCGCCCGAGGGATCCGCCGCCGACTCGGTCCGTTGCTCGGTCAGTTGCAGTTTGTAGGTTCGCTGCAGTTTCTTCCCATCACCCGCCACATCGCGAATCGGCTCGATAAAGGTCCCCCGCATGATCCGCTGGACCCCCTCGGCGTCGATGACCTTTAGTTCAAACTGATCGGAATCGGGCAAATAGGCCAAACGCCCCTCCCGCAGATACGGCAATTTTTCGGAAGTGACTTTGAGACGAGGAAACTGGGGGTCGGTGACCCAATCGTATGCCCACTCGGGGTGATCCGAGACTGCTTTTTGGGAAAGTCCGTTCCAGCGACCCAGCAGGATTTGGAACGGCTTAAGTGCCTCGCGAACCGAGTTGAGTTGTTCGGCAGGGGATTTGACCACCACAGATCCCGCTGGCGATCCCGAATCGACTTCCACCGGAGCTAAGGTTCGACGTTTCGATTGCGGCTTCGACCCCACCCCCTCGTGGGCGTCGCTTGACTGTTTGGCCGAAGATTGTGGCAGGGGGACCGCCGAAACCGGACCGGGTGTCGCCACTTCGGAACGACCACAGCCACCGATCAACGCCAGGAAGGCTGCACAAATCCATGACGCGCTGTAATTCCGCATTCCCACCCCCTGAAAATGGACGTCAATCTTTTCCTGTCCTTTGAGTACTCCTCGTTGAGTATACGCGATCTGGTGCGGGAAGAGCACGATTCCCCACCGAAAACTGGTTTGACGAGAAAATCATCTGCAATGGGGAAAACGCGGTTTATCTAATCGCAGTCAACTTCGGCACCGTGTGCGGCATCGAGTTTCGGTTGGAATCGAACCCGCACTTGGTTTATGGTTAAACCCCAAACGGAAAACCGTCTCCGTTTTTTCCACCCCGATCTCGGAAGCCCAACTGGAGACAACGGGACCTTAGCCCAGTAATGGGGCCTGTGGATTTCATCACCAAAGAAAAAAACGGGGGCCGCTTCAAGCAGCCCCCGAATCTACGAATCCCTAAGAGATGTCGATCCAAAACTCAAGCACGTCGTCGTCGTCGAGCGACCACAACACCGGCGATTCCCAATCCTACCAAAGCGAGTGAGGATGGTTCTGGTACCGGAGCGACGGTGTAGTTGTAGGTGACCGTGACATCCATACCAAAGTTGCTCGTCTTGATTCCGGTGTAATCACCTGAGGTCGTAACCGTATCACTCTGTTCAGCATAACCGCTGAGCCCCAAGCTCCCGGTACCAATGAACAAGCTCTTATCGCTAGAACCCGTGTACGTTTTGGAAATCGTGTTTCCCGTGCTAAGATCGTAAGTACCAAACGTTGTAGTTGCACCACCTCCAATCGAGACTCGATTTGGAACGCCGACACCAGTCCCAAAGTCCACGATTACTGAATCGGTAGCCAACAGTGCGGTCAATGCGCTATCGCTGGAGATCAGCGTCGCCGAAATCTGACCATTGTAATTGACGTTCATGGCCGAGACACCGTTGTTCGTCACATTGTAAGAGGCGGTGCCACGACCGGAGTATGTGACGACTACCGAGTCAAGCGTCCCCAAGCTCGCATCGAACTTCTGAGGTACGTTGGACAATACAGGAGTCGTGAAGTCCGGCTGGCCATCCGCGACCGTACCGGTATAAGAGACAGACCCTGCATTCGCGACACTTACCAACCCAGCAAACACTGCAGCAATAACAGCCGACTTGAGAAACTTAACAGCAATCATAATAATCCACCACTTGTAAATGATCTTAAACACCCGAGAACTAACGAGCGACGCAATCTGTGTATAGCTCATAGATTTACGATACGCAAATCGACACCGCTTCTACGCGCTGACAAAACAATTTCACGCGTTTCATTAACATGTATTTTAGCCTTCAGTTCAGTCAACGCAACCATGTCAATACGACATTAAACTAGTTGGAGGGCAGTGTCAACTTTGCGATACGTGAAAAAGATGAAAATTTCAAAAATTCTGCAATTTCTTTCATTTTTGCCAATGTTTTTGCCGAGAGGTCGGACGATGCACTGGAAATTACGATCACACGGCCCACCGATCGCCCCCTCACCGTCGAGGTATCGCTGCCAAAACAAGCCTAAGCGTTCGCAGTTTTCCGCCCAATCCGACGTGCAATCAGTCCCAAGGCCCCAGCGGCGACGATTGCCAGGGTGCTGGGCTCGGGGACAGGGTTTGGTGGGTTGTTCGGCGT